>JAEYUD010000241.1 GCA_023433685.1 Bacteroidota bacterium | reverse complement strand
GGTAACCGTCGAGCCAGATCTCCCCCACTTCACCGTAATTAGTGCAAAGCTCGAGGGTCTGCCCTTTGTAAAACCTGTCGTAGTCAGGGGTACCGAACAGAGGGGAATTTTCGTCGAGTACCGAAATATAGTAACCAAATTTCACCCCCTGCGCCCTGCATTCGTCGGCGAACTCTTTTACCACATCGCCATGCCCGTTCTTGTAGGGGCTGTTCTTTACGGAGTGTCCGGTCAGTGCTGAGGGCCACAGGCAGAAGCCATCGTGATGTTTGGCAGTCAGAACAAGATATTTGAAGCCGGCTTCACGGGCAACGGTCACCCACTGCCTTACATCCAAACCTCCCGGGTTAAACAGGGCAGGGTTCTCTGAACCATCACCAACATCCCTGCCGGTAAAAGTGTTCATACCGAAATGAATGAACATTACAAGCTCGGCATCCTGCCATTCCAATTGCGCTTCTGATGGTACCGGCTCGACATTTTCAATAGCCGGTGAGGCAGGATAATAAAATGAAACTTCGCCCGCGCCTGATCCACCGGGTGAGACAGGTGTGCTTTCACACCCCGGAGTCAGTACCGTCAGCACGAGAAGGGAAACGATCCATGTTATCCGGTGAGCTGATATCCGGTGCATGTAAGTTATATCAGGCTATTTGTTATAGTAAAACGCGCTGAATGTTCTGATGGCCGGGGCACCACGAGCATCTTTTATTACCAATCTTACCTTTTCAACCTCAACGGGGGAGTCAAGTTGCAGAATCCTCGAACGCCCGATCGTGGTACCACCGGTCAGCTTTTGCCATACCCCGTTAACCATTCCTTCGATATCGAAGCTGCTCACCCTCTGACCGTATTTGATCGCTTCTTCCAGCCTGAAAATGTTAACCATCACAGGTTTTTCAGGCTCCACTGTCAAACTTGCCCTGGTGATCTCTTTTTCAGGCACCCAGAAGGTCTCCTTGTTCCCGTCAGTTACACGGGAAGCGCTCCAAAGTGTATCGTTACTCCGTGTGTTGGTAGCGGTGGCTTTGGCACCCTTGAACAGATCAACGCGGAACATCTCATTCAGGATCGTTCTGAACCCGCGGAGACTGTTCATATCGATATCATTAAAATTACCGTTTCTCATCGGCGGCACGTTCAGAAGCAGGTTGCTGTTCCTTCCGACCGATTTCATATAGAGTTCAACCAGATGTTCAGCGGTCTTAACCTGAGGATCCTGGTGCGGTAGATAAAACCAGGAAGGCCTGATCGAAACATCGCACTCAGTGGGCCACCAAACCAGAACGTTCCCGATCCCGTGGTGCGACATGTGGGTCCAGGTGAACGACCAGTCGGTCTCCGAACCCAGACCATCCTCATTTCCCACCCATCTGATATCGGGACCCATGATAGCCATAAGCGACCGCGGCTGATAAATTTTTGAAACTTGAGCGAACCGGAGCCAGTCGAATTGCGGGTGAGTTATCACGGGGTCGTATCCCAAAAATCCGTCAAGCCATATCTCACCTACTTCGCCATACCCTGTGCACAGTTCGATCATCTGATTAACATAATAGTCATTATACGCGGGTGTACCGTAGGTTGGGGCGTTCATATCCCAGATAGAAAGATAAAAACCGAACTTTACCCCCTGAGCATGACACTCATCAGCAAACTCTTTTACCACATCACCATTTCCACCTTTATAATTGCTGCGGGCTATTGTATAGTCTGTATATTTTGATGGCCACAGGCAGAATCCATCATGGTGCTTCGCCGTCAGTATCAAATACTTGAACCCGGCTTCCTTCGCCACCGTTACCCACTGTTTCACATTTATGGCGGGGGGATCGAACTGGGTCGGAGGCTCCCCTCCTGTGCCGAAACCACTGTCTACAAAGGTATTCATCCCGAAATGAATAAACATTACCAGTTCCGACTCCTGCCATTCCTGAATTGGACCGGGTGGAACCGGATATACCGGCTCAATTTCCGGTGAGGGCAATGAATCAACCGGCACCGGCTTCAACAAAGCCACCGGTTCAACCGGGAGATTGTTGCACGCCGTAAAAAAGAGGATCAGAACTGATACCGCCAATACAACTTTCTTCATGCTTCTTCTGTAACTTGAAACTTAATCTTAAAATAACCCGGCTAAAATAGGTATTTTTCATCTCCCGTAAAACACCGGAACTGTAGACGGGAGAGCAATTACCACCCGGTATTTTTTTGAATTAGTGTAAATTGCGTTCTAATTTCTAATTTTTTCTAAAAATAAAACGACCGGCTGCTCAAGCGCGCCGCGGCTTTATTCGATCTGAATTATATACCCGTACACTGAAAGCAAGCACTTTATGCCCCTCAGAGAGACCGTAAGAGACATCCTGATAAAAAGATTTGGTGAAATGGCGTGGAGCCTTGAAAAAGGGACCGAACCTGATCAACTGAAAGAGTTCATACGATCACTGCACCCCGTAGAAACGGGATCAAAGCTCATAAGAATGGGAGGGAAGGGTGATGGTGGATATCTGATCCCAAATGATCTCGAAGGGTTAACTGCCTGTTTCTCACCCGGCGTCGGCCTGCTAAGCAATTTTGAACTTGAGTGCGCCAATCTCGGAATGGATGTTTACATGGCAGACGGTACCGTTGAGGGACCCGCCACCAGACACGAGAAATTCCATTTCATTAAGAAATTTATCGGACCTCTTGACACAGCTGATACCATCTCGATGGAAACATGGTTCAACAATTCAATGGCAGGGAAAACCGGTGATTCGATCCTCCAAATGGATATTGAATTTTCCGAATTTCTTGTCCTTTTCAGCATGCCACAGTCGCTCCTCAGAAGGTTCCGGATAATCACCGTTGAATTCCACGAACTTCAGAAACTCTTCAGTCTCGATTTTTTCAACCTCAGCAAAACAATTTTTGATAAAATTATGGCTGACTTTCACATCGTCCATATTCATCCAAACAACTGCTGCGGAACAGAAAAGCGAATGGGGATCGAAGTGCCAAAGGCCCTCGAGTTCACCTTCTACAGAAAAGACCGCGCGGAGGCAACTTCATACGCCACCTCTTTCCCTCACCCGCTCGATGAAGATTGCACACCCGACCCAACCATGGTGCTCCCTTCATCGTGGTACAGAAAAAAATAATTAAGGGGGGTAACCGCAAACCCCCGGGCAGGCTTCTCTGTTAGATTTGCCCTTCAAAATATTTATATTGCGGTTTGTTTTAGTTTTCTTTTATCTCAAACAGGAGAGTTTCAACCCACGATGTCCGAAGAACGCAAAATTGAAATGCTGGATATCCTCGTAATCCTGGTCAGAAAAAAATTCCTTATCCTGCTTGTCGCGATTCTCACTGCCGCCGCAGGCTACATCTCGGTTTATTTTTTAATTGACGAAAAATTTGAATCCACCGCCGTCGTTGTCCCTTATGAGTCAGGTAAATCGGGCGGAGGGGGAATGTCATCGCTGCTTAAAAGCATCGGGAACCTCCCAATTGGTGGCCTTTCAAGCCTCGGAGGTGGTTCATCCGACCTCGATTTCTACCTCACGATCGTTTACAGCCGTACCACTCTCACCGAGATCATCGATAAATTCGGTCTCAGGGCGGAGTATGACCAGAAATATTTTGCCGACCTCCTGAAAATGGTAATCGAAGATATCAGGGTTGTGAACAACGATGACCTCACTGTCTCTGTTTCTGTAAGGAACAAAAACCCCAAAAAAGCCGCCGAAATGGCGAACTATATCGTCGACGTTCTGAACCGGAAGATACTCGAAATAAATACCCGCAAGACAAGGGACAACAGAATGTTCCTCGAAAAAAGGTACAAAGAGGTGATAACCGACCTGAGAGAGTCTGAAAACAATCTGGAAGCATTTCAGAAGAAAAACGGCGTGTTTGAAGCTGAACAGCAGGTGAAATCATCAGTTACAGCTTACACCGAGCTCGAAATGGAGCTCGCGCGTAAACAGGTTGAGTTTGAAACCGCGGAAAAAATGCTCGGCGAAAACACCCCTTCGGTCAAAAGCCTGAAAGATGGTCTGATCGCACTCGAGAAAAAAGTGAACGATATCAAATCGGGTAAAGGGGGAAGTTCTGTCCTGATCCCGATGGGTTCGCTCCCGACAAAGGCAATCCAATACTTCAGACTCTACCGCGACGTAAAGATCAACAGCGAAATGCTCGAGTTTCTGCTCCCGCTTTATGAGCAGGCAAAGTTTGATGAGCAGAAGGAAACACCCATTATCCTTACCATCGACAAAGCCATCCCCTCGGATAAAAAAGTTTATCCGCCGCGTACGGTCTTCGCGCTCCTTATCTCCATTTTCTCCGCGGGATTTGTATCCGTGGTCATCGTGCTGAAAGAAGTGGCGGGCAATGTCGGCGATCCCAAGATAAGATTCCTGATGCGTAATGCTTTCGCCATCCGGAGGAAAGAAGATTAACCCCACGGTGTACGCGAAACCTGCTTCTGGCTTCGGAAGCAACCTGTTTCTCGTTGGTCTAACACTCCTTCTCGTGGTTCCCCTGACTTTTCTCCTCGCCGGGCTCGGCGACAAGAGAACAATTCAGCTGATGATCCTCGGGTTCCCTGTGATTGTTCTGGGTTTCCTCAACTTCAGGATCGCGCTGATCACATTCATGATCACGATCTTCCTCGATATTTATGCCATGTTCTTCATGAGCCTGGCGTTTCTGGTAATTCCATACCTGCTGGCAAGTTTTCTTGTTACCAATAAAGGATTCCATACCAAAGACCTGAACACCCCTTTCACGAAGGCTATAATTCTATTTATCCTTTTTATGCTCCCTTCACTCTATAACAGCATGTCAAGAGCGAACAGCGCGATAAACATGATGATGTGGCCCGGCATTATCCTGCTAATTACAATGTTGGCTATCGCGGTGAAAGAGAGGGTGGAAACTTCATTCCTCGTAAAGGTTTATGTTTCAATAGTCTCATTTAACGCTCTTTATGCCATCTTTCAGGGAATAACCACGGGACGAAGATCATACGGCTTCGCCGGTATCATGTTCGTGGATATCCTCGGCATTGGTATTATCATCGTTTTTATTCTTCTTCTGCATGCCAACGGAAAGAAAAAGTTGGTGTATGGCGCCCTATTCGCGATGCTTCTGGTGGCAATGATCTTCAATAAAACCCGAAATGTCTGGCTGAACGTCTCATTCGTGATGTTGCTTTCATTCGTTCACGCGATAGTTCACGCTGCCAATCTGCAGATCGACAAAAAGAAACTTGTGAGATTCGGTCTCATCACGATCTTCACCACGGTAATAATCGGCGGCGCGTTCATAAGCATTTATGGCACCAAGTTCCTCCGCCTCGAAGAGAAGCAAAAACTGACAAGCGAGAGCCTCGAAGTGGGTGACGTGAGCAATTCGTTCGTTACAAGATATTTTATCTGGAGCACGGGCTATAATGCCCTCTCGGTAAATCCCGTGTTCGGAATGGGAATGTATTCATTCGCCTACACTGCGTCAAACTATAATCAGCTACCTGCCAATCTTTTCAAAAAATATGTGCTGGGTTACACCCTCCATCACGGTTATTACTCAATGCTGGTTGAAACAGGGATATTCGGATTTACCGGATTCCTCATCTTCCTTGCGATGATTTTTAAGCGGTCACGAAAGATATATCTGAAAGCTGCCGGCAGCCAACACTTCCTGCATGCTTTTATCGGGTTTTGGTGTCTCATGTACGTTATCACCTCACTCATGTTCACCGATGCCTGGCTTTGGGGAAGAGGGATTGTAATGTTCGGCGTGATACTCGGAGCCCTGGCAGCAATAGATTCAAGAATTAATGAATCAGCCCCGGTGGCACAGGATGAGTGAAAGAAAAGTCAACCTCTGGTTGGCTGCACACTACCTCTTTACGATGGTTACATCCCTCGTCGCGCTCAAGTTCAATCTAATGAACTTCGGCAGCCACCTCTTTGGCGTGTGGGTGCTTCTCTCTTCGATCTGGGGACTGGGCAATGTTCTCGACCTCGGATTCGGGCTCGCACTTATCAGAGCGGTTTCAAAAAAGAAGGACGATGAAAAGGCGCTGCGAGAAGTTGCCTCAACGGGTCTTGTTTTCTTCCTCCTCTTTGGTTTGGCTGTTCTTGTCGCCGGTTGGATCGCGGGTAACAGTCTGTACGTGAACGACGTTAAACTTGTGAGCCTCGAGGAAAAGGAGAACGCGTTCCAAACCAACACCATACTCGGTTTTTTCTTTTATCTGAATTACATTTCCACTTTCTTCAGATCGGTCTATGAGGGACTGGGACACTTCGTTTTTTACAGTAAAATAGCATTCGTTTACAGCGCCCTTACACTGACAGCGGCAGCCACTTCATGGGTGTTCCACCTGAACATAAACGGACTCGCCCTTCTGATGCTTGCGGCTTCAGTGATACAGCTTGCCCTCCTTCTCGGAACGGGTCTGATCAGAAAAAAGATACCATCCCTCTTCCCTTTCCGGTTCAACAGAACGGTTTTTAAAGAGCTTTTCTCTTTCAGTATCAGTGTTCAGGGGGCAACAATTATTGGCACCGCGATCGATCCGGTTGTCAAGTATATCATCGGCAGTGGCCTGAACGTGGCATCCGTAGGCTATTATGATATCGCGAAGAGGTTCGCGCAATCAACATCAGGCCTCTTCTTCGCGTCATTCCGGACGATCTACCCCAAGGCATCCCGCATACCACAGGGTGAAGAAAAAAACTTTCTGCTCCAGGAGTGTCTCCCCCTTTCCCGCAAAGGAATACTCTCCGCGGGGCTTTTCTTTATGGCGATGTCACCGGTTTTCGCGGGAATTTTTATCTTTTTCTACGGTTCGCCACTCTCATTCAATATCTTTTTGCTTTTGGCAATGGTTGAATCGGTTAACCTATTTGGATATTCCTACTATTCGATGCTTATGGGCGACGGAAAGGCTTCATTTCTCGCGGCAATGCAGTTGCTTAATCTTGTCGGAGTTGCCGTACTTCTTTGGGCAGGCATCAAACTTACAGGTTCTTATGCCGGAATAGCGGGCTATTCGCTCACTGTAATAATTGCAAACTTTCTGATCCTCTCTTATGTGAAGAGGTTAACCGGACTGTCACGTTCAAGGTTCTTTCTCGATGCCGGGGGAGTGAGGCTTATTCTCCAGTTCCTCTCCCTTTCAACTGCCGTGGCTCTGCTACAGACAACAGATATCGGACCGTTCTATATCGCGTTCATTCTCTTGGCCGCATGGCTGGTTATTTATGGCTCTTCGCTTGGAGCGTATTCAGGAATCATCGCCAACATGATCAGGAAAGAGGGTTAGGAAGTGAAGGGAAACCACACCGTATCCGCCATCATTTCCCTGTTCAAAGGTGAGAAATTTATTCGCGGCAGGATCGAAGACCTCCTCGCACAGACCCTCGGTGACAAGGTGGAAATTGTTATAATCGACAGCAATTCCCCCCAGAATGAAAGGCAGATCATCGAAGAATATCTGCCGGCACATCCGAATATCAAATACTTGCGGACTGACTTCACCGAAAGCATGTACGCCGCCTGGAACAGAGGCATCTCAATATCCTCCGGGAAGTATGTGACCAACGCGAATGCCGATGACAGACTGGCACCTAACGCCCTGGAACGACTCATTCAGGCTTTGGAAGAAGATTCTTCAGCCGGACTTGTATACGCTGATTATTTCGTCTCCCCCGTTGAAAATGAAGATTTTGAAACGGCAAGGAGCTCGGGAAGAGCGATCAAACAGTCAGGCGGATTCTCAATGCTTCGCCTCCTAAGCGGTTACATGTGCGGACCTCAATCACTCTGGCGACGCTCGATACATGATGAGCACAACATCCTTTTCGACGACTCCTTTGAAGTGACCGGTGATTATAAATTTGTCGCCGAAGTAAGCAAGGTTACCGGATTGAAGTATCTGCCCGAAACACTGGGAGTGTACTATCGCTCGAAGGCTGATGAGAACAAGGAGTTTCAGAATCTTGAGCAAACCCTCCGGGAAGCTTTCATTATTAAATATGAGCTCGTGAACTTTATGCTTGATACGGGGGTCTTTAAGACCGACCATAGAGTCTCGAGAAACCTTAAGTTATTTCCGCGTCTACCGATTGGAATCCCGGCATTACTCTGGCGGTTCTCAAAAGATCCCGTGCTTAACTATGAACTGATCTACTGGATCAGCGCTGTAAGTGCCGAACGGGCACGCGATTACCCGAAGGTGAGGAGGATAATCAAAAAGTTCAAGACACTCCCGGGCGCGAAATACATCTCCAATTATGAAAAATACCTGATTGAGAAGGGGGTGCTTTGAACGAAAAAATTGGCATCGGAATAGTTACTTACGAGAGGCAGGGCTTCTTCACGAAGTTGCTCAACTCCCTGCCTGAAGGTCCGGTTCTTGTTGTTGTGAATGACGGCAAACCATACCCTGATACTCTCTTTGATCAGAAAAAACCGGTGCTTATCCAGCATAAACGGAACAAAGGGGTGGGCCGGTCAAAGAATGACGCCATGCGGTTCCTGCTCGACCAGGGTTGCAAGCACATCTTCATACTTGAAGATGATATCCTGATAAAGGATACCTCGGTTTTCGATGATTATATTGCCGCGGCAAAAAAAACCGGTCTCAAGCACTTCAACTATGCATGGCATGGCCCCCTGAACAAGGATTCAGCAGGCAACCCAAGACCCCGCGCGATCGCCAGTTATGACGGTGAACCACTTCTTACATTAAATGAGCACATCCCCGGCGCTTTCTCTTACTTCGATGCCGCGATACTGAAGAAAACCGGATTGATCGATGAGATTTACTATAACGCATGGGAACACGTTGACCTGACAACCAGAATAACCAAGGTAACCGCGCACACTCCATTCTGGTGGTTCGCGGATGTCTTTGGCAGTTTCGAGAAAATAATCGATCAGGACAGTGATCTGCAGAACAGCAGCATACGGAAGAACAATTTTAAGTTTATGCTCTATTTCAGGATATTTTCAAGGTATTACAGGTTGAAACACAAATATATACCTTATAAAACACCTGATTGCGGAATTGATGGGGCAAAAGACTCGCTAAATAAGATTTTCATGAAAAGCAACCCCGGAAAAGCGCTGCCGCGAATAGAACTGAAGGAGATAACAAAGATTTAAAACATCATCGGATATTATCTGGTGATCGTAACTTCAATCATGCCGGAAAGAGATTGAAGTGCCCCTCCCTCATCACTCCACTTCCACACTTCAAGCCTGTTCACACCGTCATGCAAAACGGCTGTTGGAACAGTAATGCTCCATGAAGAAGTGTCGCCCCCCGGGCGTGCCGCGGAGATGAATTCACCGGTTTTCCCGTTTCTTAAAAGCAATGCGCCACTGTTCCCCGCGTTTTTTGAAGAGTATTTGCCGGTAACGGTCACATCGTTGAGCCTTGAGGCGGTAATTTTAAATTTGGCAGTCGAATTGTCGTCTCCCTCTCCTTCTTCAAACCGGTAGGCGGATGTGTCCCTCTTCCAGAACCACTGCCCCTCAATGAAAAGGAAAGGTCTGTAACGCGCGATCACGTACGACATTATTATGCCGTTCGAGTTAAAAACCGAAACCGAGTCCATCACCCCCGGAAACTGATCGTTTGAGAAGAGAATAATAGAAGGCTTCAGTTTTTCAAGGGAATCGATCACTTCATTCTGATATGCGGTGGTGCGGGCATAGAGAAGCTGATGGAACCTGACAGGTGGTCTCACGTTCAGGAGTTGGTACCAAACCCCTTCGGAAGTGAGGGTATAAAAATATTTTTCCCCCTTCATTTCCTTCTTTATCGAATCTGTTGCGTCAACGTAATACTTATCAGCCAACGCGCGGTCAGTCTCCGCTCCGCCGTTTATTACTCTGGCATACTGTGACAAGGCATCAACCGGTTTGTTAACGACGAGAGCGAGTAACAGAGCCGTTATCCACACGCCCGTAACAAACCTGTTCCCCGTTTTACGCGACGTGAACAACCCGGAGAATGAGTCACTCTCAAAGAATACTGCCAGTAGAAATGTTGTTACCATTATCACAGGAACAGTAGCATCGAAAAGGTGGTTGGTGTCACTCCTTCCCGCGGCCATCCTGAGAAAAACGAGTGAGACTGCCAAGGCAAGAATGAGACCCGGGTACCTCTTGACGAATTCAACCCGCGTTTCACTCCCACGGAACCGGGTGAGAAGAAGATAGACTGCCAGAACAATCACAAAAATGTTCTGGATCCCGAAAAGTGTGATCGATATAAAACTTCTGCCGGTTAACTCAACATCCCAGGTCAGATCGGCATATTTCGACCAGTAGTTCACCTGCTCGAGCATCGCGGTTAATTCATTTTTACCAAAGGCGAGATAGACAACGGCACCCGAAATCACCACCCCTGCAACTCCTGCTGCCAAAGTGGTGATAAATCCTTTCCTTACAGTATAAAGGAAGATCAGAAGCGTGACTCCGGTGACGACAATACCTATTATACCCCGGTCATAGGCGTTTAAGAATCCCAAGGGAAGTGTTGCCCCCAGCACAGCGGCTGATATCAGCACCCTTACCTTCTCCGGCGCGAACGCGCTCTTAAGAAGGAAAAGCGATATAAACATCTGGAAAAAGAGGATCATGTCACGCCCCGTAACAGGGACATTCATGTAAAACAAAAATTTTATAGCGAGGAAAGATGACATCATCACCAACACATCGCTGAACCGGCTTTTCTTCCCGCCTCTGAACAGATCATAAGATTGTTTTATGATCAGCCACATCAGCACAAGGGCGATCATGGAGGTGATAAAGTTGTAGAACCTTGTATAATAGATTATACTCTCGCCGTCACCTGAAAGGAAGTCGGCAAATATGGCAGGAAGAATATTCCTTCCAAATCCATGAATTATGAAAGCTTCTGTGAAGATTGCGCCGGTTGCCTTCCAGGCAGGAAGATACCCGAACATCTCACCCTCATGAAATCCATCAGTAAGGGTATGATAAAGACCGTACCGCCCAAGCAACGGGATGGCAATAATGAGAATCGCTGATGAGATGAGGAAACGGGCTACAGGGCTCAAACCATCCAAAAAGTTACCCGGCTGCACTTCCGGGCTGGCTGTTCCCGGGTCAATGCTTCCGGCTGGTGGTTGGTTGCGTGTGAGTTTTTTAACAATAAGTTCACCCGTCTTGAAGCCCACAGCGAGGGCAATGAGTGAAATAATGAAAAGCACCGCGATACGGAGATAATCGTTTAGTGGATTAATCCCGTGGATGGTGGTATAAGATATCACGCCATCAGGGAATCCGGTTTTCTCCGGCAATTTGATGAATGCCCAGACAGCGACAACGGAAAAATACCCGGCAAAAAAGAAAGGGGTGGCAACAAATAACTTTGGCAGGAATTTTCCGTTAAAGAGGTTCATGGCAAAGTCAGTTTTTATTTATTCTCTCAATGTTTTCCGTATGGAATGAGGGGCGTTTTTGCACCTCGAAGAGAACCATGGAGAGATATTTGGAGAGTATCCCCATTAGTGAAAAAATCGCCGAGAATCCGAAGGAAAGGAAGAGCATCGTGGTGGTCCAGCCCTGGATCGCGATCCCTCGGGCGAACATCAAGAGCGAGTAGAGCCCCAACACAACAGAGATAAAGATAAACAGGAACGAGAGGTTAACCGCCAGTTTCTCCCCCATTCTGGTGTACATAAGCATCACTTCAAAACCGAGGTAGAGCCTCTCCCTGAAGCTGTTCCGGTTGAGTGAATGGCTCCCCACCGGGTCATATTTTATCGAGGTTACCGGGAAGCCGGTGAGCTGATAATTTACTTTCCGGTACTTGAATGAGAACATTTGCTCATTAAATCTGTTGATCGCCCTGCGCGATATGATCCTCACATATTCACTCTGAAGATAGATCCTCTGCCGTGAGTATTTCCGGAAGAGGTAGTAAAATGCCTTCGAGAAGAAGGAGCTTTTCGAGGCGGGCGAGGCCGAAACCACGTCGAACCCTGATTGCAGACGCTTGTACAGATCATCAAGCAGCTCAATATTATAGTCAATATCTGATGTGTCAAACTCAAAAACATAGTCACCGATCGAAAGATTAACCCCCGCGATCATGGCAGCCTCGGTTCCGTGGTACCAGGGGAGTTTGATTATTATCACGTTACCGTTGATCGCTTTCGCGGTCTCTTTAACCAGGGCGAGCGAGTTATCCGTGCTGAAATCGTCAACCACTATGATCTCATAGTTCTTGAACCTGGAGTTCATGTAACCATCGAGGTCGGTCAGGAATTTTCCGACACTGCTCCCGTGGTTGTTGTTATAGATCACTGCGGATACAAAATTATGGTCTTTCATCCAATAACTCTTCCATATCGTAGATTGTGTTGATCTTCCCGGAAAGCACTGTGTAGAAACCGGGATTTTCAGATAGTTTTCTCACAAGTGTCGGACGCGAGTCGTCTATTTCAGCGGTCTTCAAAATTGGTTTGATTGCGATCAACGAAGAAACAAATGTAAGCTTTATATCATCTATCAGATATTTTTTTGATATCTGCTGCATGTAGTCCCACGCGGTGGGAGGTTTTGCCACGCATGTATTGCAATTTTGAAGTTGAAGTGGCGTGCACTCCCTGTTTTTCTCCTGGCAGGGGAATGTGGGCAGCGCTTCATAACTTGATACATGAGGTGTGTGCGTAACTGATGTGAGCGAGTGATAAGGGGTCTTCCCGAAAGGCATCACCGAGAAGAATGGACCGTCCATCACTGTCAGACCGGTATTGGCGATATTTCCGGAGACGTTACAAAGGCAAACTTCAGCAATCTCATACTTTATATTGAACTTGCCGAGTGAGAACTTGTGAAGTATCTGATTAACGCTGGCATAAGTCGCGTTCATAACATTCGGGGTGGTGAACTTTATATCAGGGTACTCGAGTATGTATTGGCCATCGGCTACTGAGAGGTTGAACTCTTTCATCGAGTAAAAAACCTCTATGTTTGAATAACCCGCCACCTCTTTCACAAGGTGTCCGGCTATCAGAGCAGCGTCGAACGCGTATTCAAGGGTGTGGTATGCACCCTGCACGCTACCGCGCTTGAAAAACTTTTCAGGGTCGATCCTCTCACATGGTATCTTTGCCGCGGCGCAGAATTTTTCAAACTGTTCGGCGTTGGCGAGTGAAAAATATTTGGAGATGGCATAGACCTTTTCAAACTCATTGTTGATCGCGAAACCGAAATCGTTGTTGAAACGGTTGAAATATCCGGCGGATTTTATCGCGGTCGAGTAACTTCTCGGGTAATGATACCCGTTGTGAACCCTCGCCTGGTTGATGTATGAAGCCCTTTTGAAGGGTCCGTCGTCATACTCAAGCAACGCGACCTTCTTTCCTTTTTTGCCGAACAGAAGCGCGGCGTAGAGCCCGTAAATACCGGCTCCAAGTATAACCACATCGAAAGACCTTTCAGGCATTATTGCCACCTTCCGGATCATATTTGCCGAGAACTGCTTTGAAAAGGATCTTAAGTATCATCAGATTCCCTTTGAACGGGGAGATCTTTGAAACCAGTTCACCCTCCGCGGGGTATGCCCGTGTAACCGGCACCTCCCTGACCCTGTAACCCCGCTTTGCTGATTGAATTGCAATGTAATAGTGAAGTTCGTAGGTCTGAAAAACATCGCGGAAGATATTGATCTTCTCATCTCCAAGCAATTTTGCCGAGTAGCCCCTGAAACCGTTTGTGGTGTCGGTGTATCTGTAACCGGCTGCAAGTGAGATCAATGGAGCGTGAAGCAGCTTCAACCCCCAGTGCCTTAAAAACGGGGTGTTTATTGCTTTCCCTCCGGGAATATACCGTGAGCCCTGGATGTAGTCGTACCCGTCCATGAATGCCTGGATGAACCTGTCAACCGCGGTTGTGTCGTCTTTGTCGTTTCCGTCCACTGAAATTACACCGGTGTAACCCCGGTTCAGGGCGTAATCGAATCCCATCCGCATCTGAGCACTTAATTTACCCGGACCTCTTTTTGTCAGCAGGGCTGAGACTCCGCATTCTTTCAGGTACTCCGGCGCAAGTGAGCCATCGGTTGAACCACCGTCAGCGATGATGATATCGATCCTTCCGGAAAACTGTTTCATCACCGAAAGCTGCCGTTTTATCCTCTCCCCTTCATTAATAACGAACACGATCACCGCGTTAGCGTTATTCCTGGGTTTCAGTTCAAGGATGTGGTAGTCTGGAACCTCCCTCTTCACGCGCCTCTCCCGTAAACTTGCGTGAACCATGAGATGCACTCCCTGAACTCCGCGGGCTCAACTTGCTTCACCTCGAGTGAGAGTATTTTATCAGACGCTACCTTGTGAAAAAGCTCTGCAAGAAGTTCGTGTTCTTTCCTGAATTCGTTTGACGATGGGGGCGAGAGGAGCGGATTGCTTATGTGGATATGACCGTTAAATTGCATCATTTCCGGTGTAAACAGCGAGGTGTCTTCGATGTTCATAATAATCGTGCCGCTGTCGATATGTGCTTTCAGTCCGGGTGAATTTACAAGTTTTACAAAATCAACCACTTCAGAAGTGGTCTGCAGAAATTCGTTGCCGTAACCTGCGGGATTTGGTTCTATCGAGAGATTGGTGCCGCATTCAGCAGCGAGTTCACCCAAAGCGCCAAAAAAATCAACAGCGATCGAAATTGCCTCTTCCCTGGTTCTCTCAAACAGTTTTCTCGTTCCGGGAGAGCCGTAGATCAGATTAACCACCCCGATCTTACCGGCAATTTCAAATTGCGCGCGAAGGATATCTGTTAACCTCTGTCGGAAGTCTTCGGTCTTAAAAATATAGAGCTCACCGGCGCCGAAAAGGAGAGCCTGAAAGGCAAAGATATTAAGCCCGGAACCGGAGATGAATTCAACGAATTCAATCACTTTCTGCCACTCGAAATTTTCGATGGCTCCAAACGATTTCAAGGGGGCTACTTCGATGTGGGTTACGCCATGTTCAACGGCGTGACGGAGAATATCCCTGTCAAAGGGGTCTTTCCAGCCAATGTTGGAAACTGCCAGTTTGTTCAATTCTTTTTCCCGCTCATTTCATTAAGAAACCGGGTGATCTTCTCAAGTATTTCCTGTTTACTGAACTGATAGCCATCAGAATTACCGTGCAATGTTCTGATATCATAAGCCACAGGTGAAGGGGATACCTCGTTCACAAAATCGTTGCCGCTGAAGTGCTTGTATATCTCTCCCGCCGTAACCGGTTCGGAGACTATATTCATCAATCTGACCCCTGCCGCGATTATCGAATCGAGCTGACCGGCAAGCCCCGCAAGATCGAAGAACTGAAAACTTCCCCTTGAGTCGGTAAATGAAAGGGCGCTGAATCCAGCGGGTGAGAAGATATCCAGAATTTCGTGGTCGTTACCGAAGGTTGATCTGGCGTATATTCCGTCACTCCTCAGGGTGTAAAAACTTTTCAGCTTTTCGAGTCCGGATGCAGGAATGACTCCCTCCCATGAATCAAAAAGCTTTGGGGCAAGAAACGCAGGTACGGGATTAAGTATGTCGTAAAGAAAGTTCTTTTTCAAGCCCGTGCCGAAAAGACCCGGCAGCCTGACTATGTAACTGTTACTGAAACGGTCAGACACATAACTTTCGAATACGAGACGGTTCCTGCCATAATGATCACAATCAGCGGGATTGATGGTGTGACCTTCATCCACAGCTGTTTTTTTATCGTAAACGTCAACAGTTGAGATATGAATGAACTCGCCGGCTGTCACTTCGTCGAGCACTCCTTCAAGGGTCTTGATTCTTTCGATATCCTGCTCAGGCCTTATGTTAGCCAGCCATTTTTCAGCTCTGACGCCACAACACACTACACGGTCGAACGTCTTGCCCTTCATTTCCTGAATGTTGCTTGAGTTGTAAAGTCCGGTGAAATTTATCCGGGAGGCAAGGTTGGAGCCAACAAATCCGGTGTGACCAATTAGTGCGGTTTTCAGTGTTTTCTCATGATTTTAATAATAGAACTAACCAAAATTACGAGCCCAAATATAACAATTGCGGGCGGTTTATTCTATCCTGTTAATCGTGGGAATCCCCGGGAACGCGGGTCCGCGCGAGCACCCCGGAGTGTGGGTGCTTAGTGGTTTTTGTAAACCGGGATGGTAAATGAAAAGGTCGAGCCAACCCCGGGACTCGATTCAACTGATAACTCCCCTCCATGTCTGTTCACAAATTCTTTGCAGAGGAGAAGGCCCAACCCTGTTCCACGCTCGTTCTCCGTTCCCGGGGTTGAACGTGAACCTCCGAGTGAGAAGAGCATCTCAACCTGATCTTTCGGTATCCCCACTCCATTGTCGGATATTCCGAAGGTCACCATGCCGTTCTCTGTCACGGCAGAGAGAATCACTTGCCCGTTATTACGGGTGAACTTTATCGCGTTTGCAACAAGGTTCCTGAGAACTGTTCTGACCATTTCGGGGTCGGCGTTGATCTCATCCACGGTATCTATCCTTGAAGTAAGTTTTATTCCCTTCTGTTCAGCGAGGTGCTGCTGCAACAAAATTGTCTCATTTATCAGTCTGAATGGATTCAGAGCCTGTGGATTATAGTTTATCTTCCCAAGACTCGCTCGCGACCATGCAAGAAGTGACTCGAGAAATTCGAAGTGGCGCCCGGCAATGTCGGCAGCGCCGGAGAGGAAAGTTCTTTTCTCATCGTCGCCCATGGTATCATAGTCGGTATTTAATAGCTCCAACACATTAAGTAATGGATGAAACGGCGACCTGAGATCATGAGCCAGTACTGACATGAATTTCACTTTTTCCTGGTCCGACCGGCGGAGGTCGTCGGTGAGGTCTTGAAGTTCTGTTAATATCGTTTTTTCCTTCGTAACGTCACTAATTCTTACCATAAAAAAATGATCCGTCCCCACTTCCAAAGTGGATACCACTACATTCCCCCAAAACTCGCGGCCGTCAAGAGCGACGTATTCAACGTCTCTCCGCCATATCCCCTCTTCGGCTAATGCCCTTTTTTGTTCAGCAAGCTCTTCCGGGCTTACGGGGTTTTTATGAAACCTCTCGGGAGTTAACTCAATTGATTCGCCATTTGAGGTAAGCGCGAACATGGTTTCCGCCCGCTTGTTGTACCGTAATAACACCCTGTTTTTCGGGTCAACAAGAAGGATAGCGTCAGGTGACGATTCGATGATCGCATTAAGCAGTGCCTCATTTCTCTCTTTCGCGGTTTCAGCCTCGATCACCCTTTTAAGTGTCTCATTTTCATTCTGTTGGAGGAACAGCCTTGCGAGAATGAAAAGTATTAGCAGGGCTAATGAAACTCCTGATACTGCCTTCCAGAAAATCTCCCAGACAGGTCCGATTATTTCATCCCTGGAAATCTTGGCAAGAAGTGTGAAGTGGTATTCATTTGAAGACATCGCGTATCCGTACGACCGGGCTCCATTATAATCGGTCCCGCTTATAAATCCTGTGTCCCCCTTCTCAACCTTAAATCCAATTGATGCCGGTGAAAGGATCGACATCCTCCTTTTAGTTAAACCTTCACTTCCCAGAACCCAGTGATATTCGGGGTCAGAATCAATATTCACAACCAGCTTGTTCTCCTGCGATCCCAGAATCGATGTTGCCGACCACAACCTTGGCAGAAGATCAGCGCGGGGATCGATCTTAATGAGAAGATATTTAAGAGGCGAGGGGTTGTCACTTAGAGTGTCGGGTACCAGAAGGTAAATATAGGGCTTGTCTGCAGAGTCGGTTGCTTCAGAGAAGAAATTACCAAACGCTGGTTGCTTTATCCCTGCCATGTTTTTTATTAATCCCGGGTCATGCAGTCCCTTTGAATATCCACTAAGCGTGTCAAGTTTCTTCATGTTCTTATCCAGAAGGTAAAGGGCAATAAATCCCTTTTCCTCCTTCAAATACTTTCGCATGCCTGCGAACGCTTCGTCGAAAAGATGTTTGTTCTCCGGAGCCAAAAGTCTGAGAAGTTGCCCCCTTAGTTTCATATTCTTAAGCAGGTCTTCACCGGTCCGGGTGGTCAATTTGAACCACTGCCTCACTTCTTCTGATTTGGCTATCGCCACGCGCTGAAGTTTACCCTTGATCTCCCCCTCAACCTTTGATGATTCTGTGAAATAGAATGCCACCCCGGCAATGAATGTTAAAACAGTCAACACGCCGAAAACGTAAAAAATCTTTCGCTGGAAAGCCGGTATGGCTTTTAGTTTCATTCTCACTTCAAAATCTATTTTGCAATACGCAAATTAAAAAGGAATTGGGAATTAAAAGATATTTTTTTCGACCAACGTCGCTTTTCGGACGATACATCTACTTCAAGCGGCTGTTTAACCTGTAATGAAGTGGCAGGAATTATTTTATTTGATTTCCTGATTCCCGTTCCTTATATTTGTAAGCTATATTTCTTTACTTTTTTGGGCCCGCCATGGATTCCGAAATAAAAGTGTTTTCCGGTAGATCAAACCGGCCACTCGCCGAAAAAATTCTTAACTATATGGGCAGGCGACTGGATGTTGAAAAGAAGTTAGGGGCACTTGAGATCAAACGTTTCAGCGACGGAGAGATCTGGGTGAAATATGGCGAGAATGTCAGGGGTAGCGACCTCTATATCATTCAATCCACGAACCCCCCTGCTGAAAATTTGATGGAGCTGCTCATTATGCTTGATGCAGCTAAAAGAGCTTCCGCTAAGCGGATCACGGCAATCATCCCCTATTTTGGATATGCCCGGCAAGACAGAAAAGATCAGCCCAGAGTTGCAATAACAAGCAAACTCATAGCCAATCTGATTACTTCTGCAGGTGCCGACCGTGTGATCACAATGGATTTGCATACCCCTCAGATCCAGGGATTCTTTGATATCCCCTTCGATCACCTTTACGGTTCAATCGTTTTTTACAACGAACTAAAGCACCTCAGTAACAATCTTGCAGTGATTTCTCCCGATGTAGGAGGTATTAAAATGGCGCGCGCATACGCCAACAAACTTAACGCACACTTGGTTGTGAGCGACAAGAGAAGGCCGGCCGCCAACGTTGCCGAGATCGCGCACATTATCGGAGATGTCGAAGGTAAGGATGTGCTCATCGTTGATGACCTCATCGATACTGCCGGCACCTTCAAATCAACCGTTGAAGCCCTTAAAAGCAGAGGAGCAAAGAAAATTTACGCGTCGGTCACTCACCCCGTTCTATCGGGGCCGGCCTGCGAAAGAATCGTTGAATCAGGGATCGAAAAGATCTTCGTGCTCGACACGATCCCCCTCGGCGAGGAAAAAGAAGAGAAATTAGGAAACAAAATTCAGGTACTTAGCGCTTCCGCGATCTTTGCGGAGGCTATATTAAGAATCAACAAACACGAGTCGATCAGCTCCCTTTTTGATAAAGACAAAAGCTGAACGCCTTAATGGAGAAACAAATGGAAACTAAAGTCGTCAAAGCGTCCCCAAGGACACTTTTCGGTAAATCTGGAAGAAATCAATTAAAGAGCCAAGCTAAAGTACCGGGCATCTTCTACGCTAACAAGACAGAGCCTGTTGCTATTGAAGCACTCGAGAACGCGATCAACCAGCTTTACTTCACTTCTAAAAGCTACCTTATCAGCCTCGAGATCGAGGGTCATGATACTCAACAGTGCATCCTGAAAGATGTGCAGGTTGACCCCGTTACCGACAGGATCATCCACTTCGACATGTATGGCCTTACCAAGGGTGAAAAAGTTACCATCGACGTTCCTGTTAAATATGAAGGAAACTCGGTCGGCGTCATCCAGGGTGGACAGCTCGCTATCAACCTTCACAAACTTACCATCCAGTGCCTCCCACAGGATCTTCCAAACGCTCTCGTGGTCGACGTCTCCCCGCTTAAACTGGGTCACAGCTTCCACGTTGGAAAACTCAACTATGAGAACATCACAATTCTTCATCCTGCCGAGACAGTTCTCTGCTATATCAATATCCCGCGCGGTATTGAAATTCCTGTTGAAGCTGAAGAAGAAATGAAAGAGCCTGAAGTTATTTCAAGAGGCAAGGACAAAGACGAAGAATAGTATTGAGAATTATTGTTGGGCTGGGGAACCCCGGCAAAAAATATGAAAACACACGGCATAATGCCGGTTTCATGTTCCTTGACCGGTTCGCTGCTCTAAACTCGATACAATTTTCTCCTTCAAAACACGATTATTACAGGGCTGAGGGGTCTCTTAACGGGAACCCTTTCATGCTCGTAAAACCGACCAC
>JAEYUD010000222.1 GCA_023433685.1 Bacteroidota bacterium | reverse complement strand
CTTCTCACCACTGATCTGCTCACTACTGACCTGCGCAAAAACCGGCAGGGTAAATATGAACAATACAGCCACTGCAAAAATCTTATTCATGTTGTCTCCTCTAAAAATCGAATCCAAAAAGTATTCCGCCGTAGAAATACCACTCTTTGCCGTACTTCACAACTTCTCCCGTCTGTGCCATCTTGGTTACCTGATCGAAACCGTAGGCAGCAGAGAAGAAAACCGCTGTCGGGAATAGATAGAAAGAATTAAGTGCCATTCTCAGCTCTGCTCCAGCGCCCTTCACGAGGTTGCCCGACTCGGCAAGATTACCAGTCCAGGCATTTCCCACATCTCCAAAGAATGAGAGATAAACTTTATCGAGATATAGATGCCCGAATTTATAGTCGATCTCCTTAAACAAAGGAAACCTGTAGGTGAGATTGGCATAAACCAGTTCGTTACCGCTGATTGCATAAAATGGATATGACTTCATTCCTACAAGTCCACCAAGGAAGAAATCAAAGAAATCGGGTACCGGTGGTCCGAAAATTGTTCCAGCTCTCAATTTTGTGCTTAGGGTGTGCCCCTTAAAGGTCTCCATCGAGTAGCCGATGTTAACCTCAAGGCGGTGAAAATCGAAATTCTTGTACTGCGCGACCAATAAACCATTATCAACGGAGTACTCACCATCCGGATTGAACCGGTTCATTTCATAGTCATATCTGATCTCAAGGCTACTGCCAACAGGGTTGATATCCATGTCCCTGCCCGGCTGCTTATAATCAGTTTTGCATGTTACCCTGAAATTGCTGCCGATCAGGTATGTATCGTTGAAAGTCGGATAGAGATCACTGCTGTTCGGAATAATGAAACTTCCGATACTCGCGGTATAACTGCTGTAAATGTAACGAAACTCAAGATCCTTCGTTTTCGCGAAGAGTTTGTGTCGCGCGATCACATCAACTTCAAAAAGGTTGTAAGTTACATCGGTAGATGTCTTGGGTAACTCATCGAAGAAGATGTCGACATCAGCTTTTCTGGTAACATTGTAAATTTCAAGCCCCAATTCCGGAAAGAGTCCGAGCGCGGGGAGAAGTGGCAACTTGTTTCTGTAGTCAAAACTGAAGAAAAGGTCACGTTCCCCTCTCAGATTTATGGAACCACCGCCAAAAATACTGAACCGGTTTAACATGTCGGATGAACTGACATATAACCCGGGTTTGATCTTCTCTATAGCGTTGTTGGTGGTGCTGTAGTTGTCGTACCGTACGAACGGAAAGATGCTCAATCGTGAAAAAGCGCCTGTGTATTTGGTTTTTGCCGTGTCGGGATACTCATAATCGTTGAATTTCTTCAGGCGGTCCCAGTCGATGCTTTTTGTATCAACAAAAGGTTTTTCGGTATCCAAAGGGGGGTCTTCCCGCTTGGTGTACTTTTTGCTCTCATCAACGAGTGCCTGCTCGCCGGCCTTTATGTAAAATATTTTATAGCCTCCGGAAGTGTAGCCCGCGTAAGCTATGTTTCCGTTCTGATCAACCGCGGGCATGAAAGCACCTCCGGTCACGTTGGTAAGCCTTATCGTCTGCGAAGTGGCTTTATCATAAGAATAAATGTTGAAAATACCTGTTGCTGAAGAGGCATATACAATTTTGCCGTCACTTGTTTCAACCGCGCTTCTCTCATCGCCTGAGGTGTTCATTACAAATGAAACCGCGCCGCCATCAACCGGAACTGTAGCGATATCCCTTCCATGCAGGTACTGAAAATCGAATAGGATCGATCGTGAATCGCGTGTGAATTTTGGACTGTATACCTGCTCACCGTTTCCATAATATGTTAGTTGCTTGAAATTTTTACCATCCATGTCGACAGTTCCCACATTTGTGGTACCATCCATCTGAAAAAGAAAAACTATCTTCTTTCCATCGGGTGAAACTGAAGGCATGTTGGCTCTCATGTTGAAAGTCAGACGTGTCTCTTTGTCATTCTTTTTGTCATAGACGTAAAGATCATGCACTTTGTAATCGAATGGATTGTCGTCACCAAGTTTTGAGTAGATCATCAGATCAGTGCCCGGCACTTCGGAATAAGTTGAGCGTACTCCCGGAATGAGAATTTTCTCCTCTTTTGTGGCGATATCGTACTCATAAAGTGCCGTCGGCGAGAAATAATCTCTCGTTTTGTTCGAGATGTAGTATATCTTCTTCCCATCGGAGGAAAATGAGGGATAAAAATTACCAAAACCGGTTCCTCCCACCATTTCGCCTGCTACTTTATTTTCGAGAACAGGTGCTATCCTCTCACGGTAATCCTTCATCAGGAATGACGACCACTCATTGTAAAGCTCCTTACCGTCAATTCCAAGTATATCTTTAGTTGCCGCGTCGAAAGTGAAATGGGTCAGCTTGCCAAGCGATCTGGTCAACTTTTTAAGCTTTTCCTCACCATATTTCTGGGCAATGTATTTCGTAAGCGCGAAACCTGAATTGTAAACCGACTCATTACCGAGACTGGTCTTTTCAAACACACCCATTTGGTTCCAGGTCAGCATGTTGCTGTCGAGGGCATACGATCGCAATATCATATCCCGGTGCGCGTCCCAGTTGTCATAATCGAACTGTTTCCGCATATATTGCGCCGTCCCTTCGGCGAACCAGGCGGGCATGTTAAGCATCGCGAGCGGGTATGAAACGATCACATTCGGGAAACCGTAAAGAATGTCAGGTCTTCTTTTTTCCTCATAGTTCAAAACCTGTAAATAGACCGCGGGAACGGATCTTGTGGTTTTCAGCGATGCCTGGATCTGAACCATGTGCGTGAATTCGTGAGAAATCACGTTCCGTAACCAGTTGTGCGAACCACGAAGATCGAAATCGAGCGCGCTCGTCCATATCTCAATCTTGTTGTCAAAGAAATATGTGGCACCGTTCGAGTAATCATCAATATCTTTGATAACGTAATGAACTTTGTCGGGGTGGTAGTCGTAAAGCTCGCAAACAGGATCCCAAACTTCTTCCGCTATTTTAAGCACCACTCTCGCGGTGCGTTCAGCCCCTTCATGAAAATGTACCTCGACATTCTTCCCTTTTATCGTGTACCAGTCGAACTCTGAATTATACTTGTCGAACTGGCCATAGGCAGTGAATGAAAGAAGAAGTGCCGCGATAAATGAAAATTTCTTAAACATCAATTTCCGCTATTTTATAATTGCAATTTTAATCACTTTATGCCCGGTCTTTCCGGAAACCATGGAAGTTGCCTCAACATTAGCGAGGTAAACCCCCGACTGAATGTTTCTCACATCCCATCTTATTTCGCCATCCATGCCACCCTGACCCGCACCTTTTAACTCTGCCACATAATCGCCTGCAAGGTCGAAAATCTTCACTGAAACATCAGAGTCTTCATCAACATAAAACCTGATGAAGGTCTCTCCCGATGTGACGGGGTTGGGGTAGTTGTAAACCTTCTGATCAGGCATGAAGGTTTTATCTGTAACTGAATTTAAGGTCAGCTTAGCCGATAATGTATTCGCGTCGTTACCATATTTACCGTAAAAGAATGGTGTGCCCGCGGCGAGGTTGAGTGTCCACGCGCTTACTGTCCCTGACTGACCAAGGGTCAGAATGCCGGGCATACCCAACGTAGTGAAAAATTCCGCGCCGTGACTTGAAATATCAGCGAATGCTTCACCTGTGCTGAGGGGGAATCCTTCAACAAGTTTTCCGGTAAGTCCATCGTGGGCGAAAACCAACCCGTTCGTGGTAAATGAAATGATCTCAGGATGTTTTGTCCCGGTAAAATCAACCGCCATGGTATTCCCGGCGAAGGTTGTTCCTCCGGTTAGTACAATCGGAAAATTATCAGCCACAGCGCCGGTTAGATTAACAGAATAGAGCTCGTTACCTGAAGTGTAATTAATGTAAAGGTTCCCATCAAGTTTGTTATCAGAAACTGAAATGGCTGAAACCGGTGCCTTCCCTTTTAGAGAAACAGGCTGATTGGAAGGTTCCGGACTGTTCGCGGGAACCGTGGCTGAAATAACAGGCATTGAAACCACCCGGAATCTGTTCCCGTCTTCAAGCGCTATGATCACCGGACGACCTTTATACTCCGTATACACCGCGGAAATTATTTTTCCCGGATATACATTGGCACCAACACCATTTCCGTATTCACCGGCATAATATGTTGAAGCATCCTGCTGAGTAAAGTAAACCACCGAGCCGGAAAAATGTAAAGTTGAAACCGGTACTCCGGAAACCCCCGATGCGGAGTCAAGTTTGGCAAATGGTTCCAGTGAAAATCTGAAAATTTTGCCTTGAGTGGTTCCCACAACAACTCTCTCTGCTTCCGCAAGACTCGAAGTGATCATCTTCTGCGAAACGATATTAGAAACTCCTCCACCAAGCGGGGCGAGTTCAACTGAATCAATAGATACTGTTGCACCATTAGCAACTGCACGATAAAGTTTGTTGCCAACTGATCCAATGATGAAAAGAACTCCACCTTTCTCAAAGAACGCGGCACCTCCATCACTAAACTGTGACTTCACTACAGTTGGGTTAAAGCTCGCGTCAAAACTTACGAGCGCGTTTCCGTTTATCGCGAATTTATAGGTGTCGGTCAAATAAACCTTTTCAGGCACAGAACCTGCAAAAGGTTTCCATATCTTGTATGGCTTTATGAGAGAATCACCCATCTGAATCGCGAAGCGCATGAGATTACCATTGGCCGGGAAATCCTTCATCGATATGAGCGAATTTGCGCCGTCATTGGTCTTGCTGTTTGGTCTCGATTTATCCGAGAAAACATTTGTATAGAGGTCGGCTTTGTTCTCCGCGAACCAGAGGTCATACTCGGTTCCCTCTCCAACCACTTCATCACCAAAAATGGTGTAAAACTTTTCACCTATATCATTTACGCCGTCCGCTTCAACAACGGCAACACCTCTGCGCTTTTTGTCGGTGTTAACTTTATTGTCAGCGATCTTCGCGTTTATCACCTTGTCATCGATGTGCCAAACGAGAATTCCACTACCGGGTAATGCCCAATCGAATTCATCAACATCTACCACCACACCATAGAGTGAATCAATGGAATAGCTCGCGAACCCGGTGGTGTCTTTAGGATAGGTTTTAGTTACATAACCTGATCCGTCCCAAAGTGTGATCTTCGCGCCGTCTTTATTGGCATCCCTCTGACGGTTCTCGATCAGGAAGTATTCCGATTCATTTATCCTCAGTTTAAGAAGTGTAGAATCCGAAACAGAGGCCCCAACCCGTGTGACCACCCTTGGGAATAATGAAGTTCCATTAAGTTCCACCGGCGTTTCCCATCCAAGCCGCGTCTTCTCCCATGGAGAAGGAGCGGGTGGAAAAGCACCGTTGTAGGCAAAGATCGACTGCCCGTCCATTAGGCCAAACCGCCCGATGGCACTCAAACCGGTGTTGGTATCAAAAAGATCAGGCAAACCAAGATGACTTCCAACCGTCGAGGCAAGAAGCCCGTTCATTGTAATTTTGTATAAAAAAGTCGAATTGAAAGAGGTCACTTCCCTGTTCTGTGTCTGGGGAAGGATACCTGTGTTCTTGATCTTGAAGGCACCGCCGCTTACCGGTACACCATCGAATGTACCGCCATAAAATTTCTGAAGGGCGGGCAAATTGAAGTAAATGGAAGGAAGGTCACGCTCGTTGCCAAGACTTCCCGGCAAACTTACATCGCGACCCACGCCGGCATGGAAGATAAGAAAGAGATCATAACCGGCAAAATTAAACCCCGGATTTGCCTGATCGGCAAGTGTCCATGTCTCCTGCATGAAATCACCCATCACCTTAAAATCAGTTGAGTTGATCGGCGGCGAGTAGTTTCTCATCGTTTTCGAGAGTGTAACACCGTTGGGCAACACTTCAAAAACCACGTGAAGTTTACCGTTTGAGACCTTCTGATAATAATTCTTTACGAACTCAAGGTGAGCTTTGAAGTAATTCCGGTCGTGTGGAAGTGGATCAACAATCGATTTCCCGTAATCTTTCGAATAGATCGAAGCGAATGTTCCGTTTCCGATGGTAGTGTTGTCGTTATCAACCTGAAACTCCGCCATCACAGCGAGAATTTTAATGGTATCTGCTGAGCTGATTTCACCGGGGTTTCTAAATGAGGAGAGCATGACACTCCCTTTTGGCGGGGTCTGCGCGTTAACGGTACACACAAACAATAAAAACAGAACTGTAAACTTGATGATCTTCATTAGCCGGAAAAAATTTTTAGTAAACTTTAAAGATAAGGATTTTTTAGTGTAGAGTGTGGAGTGTAGAGTGTTTAGTGTAGAGTGTTTAGTGTGGAGTGTGGTGTGTTTAGTGTGGAGTGTAGAGTGTTTAGTGAGTCAGTGTGGAGTGTAGAGTGTGGAGTGTAGAGTGAGTCAGTGTGGAGTGTGAAG
>JAEYUD010000220.1 GCA_023433685.1 Bacteroidota bacterium | reverse complement strand
GTTCATTGTTGACCTGCATCACAAGAAACTGAATTGACATAAGGTTCACTTTTTCATAATCAGTTATAAACAGTTGTACACCGCCAAGATTCTTTCCTTTGTGGGCACCATAGTAAGGTTTGAATGTCAGGGGTCTGAAAATCACTCCCGGAATGTTCAACGAGTTCAACCTGTCAGCGAATTTTAAGCCGTCTATCCACTCAGCTCCGAACATTTGGAAGGGGAGAGTGTAGCCTACACCCTCTGAAATAACACCAAGTTCACCCATGATCCCTGAAGTGGTGTAGAACATTGCAGATTCTTTATAAGGTATGTGAGGGGAAGTTAAAACCCAGGGCAACCCGGTTTTATCGAAAGTCATATATCTCTTCCAGCCCTGCATGGGCACTACTTCAAGATCACATTTCTTTTTGCCTTTAAGTTGGCCTTCTTCATTCAGAAACATGGCAAGTTCACCGACAGTAAGCCCGTGCGCGTAAGGAACTTTAAACTGGCTTACAAACGAGATATATCCGTCTTCAGCTATGTTCCCTTCAATTTTTAGCCCGCCTATGGGGTTTGGTCTGTCAAGCACCACAAATTTCACCTTGAGTTCTGCCGCGGCTTCCATGGCGAGCCCCATGGTTGAAATGTAGGTGTACGAACGGGAACCGATGTCCTGAATATCGAAGATGAGAACATCAACGTTTTTAAGCATATCTGCAGTGGGTTTGCTGGTTTTCCCGTACAATGAGTAAACAGGAATCCCGGTGGTAGGGTCGGTATAGTTATCCACTTTGTCTCCGGCGGAGAAATCGCCCCTGACACCATGTTCAGGTCCGAAAAGAGCAACAAGTTTAACACCGGGGGCTTCCGAAAGGATATCAATGGTTGTTTTAAGTTTGGAGTCCACTCCGGTCGGGTTAGTGATCAGACCCACCTTTTTCCCTTTGAGAATGTCGAATCCTCTGTTTCGCAAGACTTCAATACCCGTGAGAACCTGGGCGTTGACAGTTGTGAAAAGCAGAAACAGTGCAAGTAAGAAGGAAATATTTTTTAGTTTCATAGTAAGTGTCAGTTTGATTTGTTATAAATTATTTTTCCACCTGAAATGGTAGTGGAGTTCAGATTTTGCCCGGTATTATAGATTATCTGGTCCTCATGCGCCACGTTCAGAATTGCAATATCGGCAACCTTACCTGGTTCAATACTTCCCGTGGTACCCGACATTCCCAGCGCGGCGGCGGAATTGATCGTGTAAGAAGCAAGTATCTCTTGAACAGACATTTTCATTTTTCTTGCCGCGAGTGCCATGATCAAAAAGATTGAATTTATATTTGATGTACCGGGATTGTAATCCGTTGCTAATGCAACAGTGGCTCCGGCATCCAAAAGTTTCCGGGCCGGCGCGTAATCATAGTCAAGAGTCCATGAAACTCCGGGCAACAACACGGCGACAGTATCTGATGCAGCCAGCAAGGGTATCTGCTCATCCTTTAAAACTTCGAGGTGATCAACGCTTTTTGCACCCAGCCTTAACGCGAGTTCAAGTCCGCCGGTGTTATTGAACTGTTCTGTGTGAAGAGTAAGCTGAAAGCCGAGTTCCATTGCCTTTGTGAAAACCTGTTCCACCTCTTCCGGAGTAAACGCCGAAGATTCGCAGAACGCGTCACACCTTTTCGCGAGCCCTTCTTTTGCAATTTCAGGAAGCAGCAGAGAAGTGAGAATATCCAGATACTTTCTCCTGTTCCCCTTGTGCTCCGGCGGTACTGTGTGTGCCCCCAGAAATGTGGGAACGACGTCAACCGGTCTGAGTTTTCTAACAGAGTTTATCACTCTGAGCATCTTAAGCTCCGACTCGTGATCAAGCCCGTAACCACTTTTAATTTCAAGAGTTGTGACTCCCTGTGCAATAAAGGAATCAACTCTTTTTAGAAGCAGATCGCGGAGGGTTTTCTCACCGGCCGCCCTGACAGCTTTCATGGTGCTGACTATTCCGCCGCCTGAAGCAGCTATTTCATCGTATGATCTTCCCTCGAGTTTCATTTTAAACTCGGCAGACCGGTCACCCGTGAACAAGGTATGAGTATGGCACTCCACAAAACCGGGCAGCACTAATTTGCCTTTCGCGTCTATGGCTTTATGGGGGGTATTCAGCCTGAAACCGGATGGGATAAGGTCTTTGATCAAACCATTCTCAATAACCAGATCATGACCCTCAACCGCGGCCGGATCAGCAGCAGCAACTCCTTTCTTTCTCCCGCTTCCCTTGGTATCGAAAGTTAGAATTCTTGCCGGATTCTTTATTCTTTTAAGCATGTCAGAAACTGTAAATTTTGTCTTCAACCACCCGGGCTTTTGTGTACCCAAGTTGGATAAGCTGGAACATCATCTGTCTCGCGGATCCGTTGTCGATAAAGTCGCCCAATCGTAGCGAATACTTGTCTTTATCTTTATAAATGTAAAGAAGATCAATTCCTATCTTTATTGCAAGCTCCCTTTTAATCATAAGAGCACCGGACTCGTTGTCCACAGTTCCAAGGGAAACCCTGAAACCATCAGTGTAAAACTTTACAAGTTTCTCGGAATTGGAGTTTTTCGAATAAGTATACCATGGAGTGGCGACCACCACCGGAGACCCGGGGAGTGGGGATAAACTTATATTTGTCTCCTGCGCGAGAAGCGAGATGCAAGAAAGTGATGCCAGAAGGAAAATGAAATATTTAATCATCGATTTTTCATTGTTATGTTTCAAAGAAAACAAATAATAAATATAAGAGATAAGTTCAAATAAGGAAAGGAAATCAACAGTAAAATCTTTTTTTTTCGTATTTTTGTAATCATCATTTTTGTATAATATGGCTGCCGGCAAAAAGTATAAAATTCTTTTCGTAACATCCGAGTTGTTTCCCTTCGTAAAAACGGGGGGACTTGCCGACGTGTCTTCATCCCTTCCCCAGGAACTTGCTGAACTCGGGCACGAAGTCAGAATAGTGGTTCCACGCTATGGTGCCATAGATACAAGAAAATTTAAGATACATGATGTTGTCCGACTTAAAAACTTCAGCCTTAAACTTGGTGAAAAAGAGGCTCTTTTCTCTGTAAAATCCTCCTTCCTTCCTGTGACCAAAAACAGGGTACAGGTCTATTTCCTCGATAATGATGAATATTTCGGAAACAGAAAAAGTCTTTATGTGGATGTACTCAAAGGGACCTGGTACGAAGATAATTACGAAAGATTCACACTCTTTTCAAGAGGTGTGCTGGAGTTGGTTAAAAAACTTGGCTGGGCACCCGATATCATCCACGCGAATGACTGGCAGACAGCTCTTGTGCCCGCGTTCCTGAAAACCATGTACAGTGATGACGATTTTTTCGCCAGGAGCAAGAGCGTTCTTACAGTCCACAATTTTCTGTATGGTGGTGAATTTCCGATAGAAGCCTTCAATTCCACCGGGCTCCCTGTCGAGTTCAGAGATAACGAATTAACCATCCATAATGGAAAAATGAACTTCCTAAAAGCAGGTCTCCTTTTTGCTGATCACGTAAATACCGTTAGCCCCGGTTACAGAAATGAAGTTTTGGAAAATTCCGAAATGACCAATGGGCTTGGCGCTTATCTTCTAAAGAGGGAGGATACATTTACTGGTGTTATCAATGGAATTGACAGGGGAGTCTGGAACCCTGCAACCGACAAGTTGATTGTAAAAAACTATGATCTGAAATCGCTTGACAACAAGTACGTTAACAAGAAAAATCTGGTGGAAAGATTTGGATTAACTTATGACAATTCCATCCCGTTGATCAGTGTCATCTCACGTTTATACGATTACAAGGGAATCGATCTGATCGCTGAGGCCATGCCTGAGTTGATGAAATTGAACATCCAAATGGTTTTGCTTGGCACGGGTGAGATGAGATATCAGAGCATTTTTGAAGAGAACGCGAAGAAGCATCCCACTAAGTTCGCGTGTTATCTGGGTTTTAATGACGAACTTGCTCACCTGATAGAAGCCGGTTCTGATTTTTACCTGATGCCATCAAAAAATGAGCCTTGTGGCTTGAATCAGATGTACTCCCAACTCTACGGTACCATCCCTATTGTTAGAAAAACAGGTGGTCTTTCTGACACTGTTACAGGAATTGCAAAAGGGAGCAGTAATCCTACAGGTTTTGTTTTCGAGGAATACTCGGCAAAAGCTCTTATTGACCAGATAAGAACCGCTATCGAACTCTACAGGAGAAAAGAAGAAATGCTTTCTGTGATCCGTAACGGCATGCGAAGTGATTTTAGCTGGCAACTTTCTGCAAAAAAATACACAGAACTTTATAAAAAAGTATATTCCGGTTGATGGGAATTAAAGCGATCTTTCTCGACAGGGACGGCACCATTAACCATGATCCGGGGTACCTGCGCGACCCTGATGATGTTTTCCTTATCGAGGGTGCCGGTGCCGGACTCAGGCTGCTTAAAGATGCCGGATTTCTTCTTTTGGTTGTATCCAACCAATCGGGTATCGCACGCGGATTGATCTCTGAACCTGAAGTGATTTCCGTGAACGGGAGGATCAACCATCTCCTGCAAAAGTACAATCATGTCTCGATAGACCATTTCTTTTATTGCCCTCATCATGAAGACTTTAGTGATCCAGCTGACTGCGGATGCAGAAAGCCTGCCACAGGGATGTTTACTGAAGCATTGAAAATGTTTGATATAGATATCACCTCTTCATGGATGATAGGTGACAGCACAGCTGACATAAAAGCCGCCGTGAATTTTGGTCTCAGGTCGATACTTGTTGGCACTGGTAATGGCAGGGAGCATTTTTCTGTCTTGCAGGAACAAAATAAATTGCCAAATTTTACATGCTCAAATCTTTACGATTCCGCAAAATTGATATTAAAATTAAATTCCGGAGTTTCCGTTTGTTGAAAACCAAATTATTCCTCCTCTTCGC
>JAEYUD010000218.1 GCA_023433685.1 Bacteroidota bacterium | reverse complement strand
TCACTACTCACCACTCACTACTCGCCACTCACTACTCACTACTGACCCAACATTAATTTGTTATAAAGTCTTCCATTCCTTATATTTGTAGTTCGATTTTTTGGACAATTGCGTTGAAAATAAAGATATCCGGATTCGAGTTCGGAGTTAACGAGCTCAGCTACGTCGGCAAGGTGGAGGAGATCGGCCTTGAGGCGCCGTTTTTCGGCAATTACGAGCTGGATCTTACCATCGACAAGAGCCATCAGCAGCTTCTGCTTGAAGCGAATTTGCGTGTAAAAGCGAAGTTCGACTGCGACAGATGCACGGCGGAGTTTGAGTCGGAGAGGGATATCCATTTCACGGTTCTCTATCTTTTTGATGAAAAAAGCAGTGAGACCGAAGACCCCGATGTCTTCTATCTCTCCCGTGAAGCGGATAAAATCGACATCACTTCGGAGCTTTACGACTACGCGTTTCTCGATATCCCATTCAAGAAACTGTGCAGCGAAGAGTGTAAGGGGCTTTGTCCAAAATGTTTCACTGACCTTAACAAAGGTGAGTGCAACTGCGAAAAAGACGATTTCAACCCGGTCTGGAAAGACCTTGAAAAGCTAAAAAACGAATTAAAAGACGAATAATTAACATCAAATCAGACGGAATTAGCGATGCCAAATCCTAAAAGAAAAATGTCGAGAACCAGAAGAGACAAAAGAAGAACCCACTACAAAGCAGTGGCTCCTTCAGTCGGTTCATGCCCAAACTGTGGTGAAGTAAAGCTTAACCACAATGCTTGTCCTTCCTGCGGCTATTACGCCGGAAGATCAATGTTTCTGCCCAAGAAATAACCGGAGTAACACAAATGCCGAGTTCCGGCAAGTGCAAAGTAGTACTTGACGCGATGGGTGGGGACTATGCCCCGCTCAACGAGATCATTGGCGCTATTGATGCCGAACGCGAGGACGGGAACCTTGAAGTGTGGCTTGCCGGCGACCGCGCCGCGATTGAGAAAGTGCTTAAGGAAAAGAGCCTCCACTTCGACACTTCCCGGATAATCGACGCCGCTCAGGTTGTCACCATGAGTGATGCCCCCGTTCAGGCTTACAAGGAGAAGCAGGACTCCTCTCTGGCAAAAGGCCTGAAGTTCGTTAAGGAAGGGAAGGCTGATGCCTTCGTAAGTGCCGGGAACACCGGTGCCGTTATGACCTTCTCGCTGATGATCTATCGCAGGATCAAAGGAATTGACCGCCCCACTATCGGCACTCTGATGCCGTGTGTCGGCGGTTTTTGTACAATTTTCGACGCGGGCGCGAGCGTTGACTCGAAGGCCCACCACCTCGCGGAGTATGCCGTGCTCGGCTCGATCTACGCCGAGGAGATGCTGAACAGACCCAACCCCAGGGTCGGAGTTGTCAGCGTCGGCGAGGAGGAGTCGAAAGGGAACGAAGTTTCGAAGAGAGCCTTGCAACTCATCAAGCCGCTCGGGCTTAACTTCATCGGCAACGTGGAAGGCAAAGACATCCTCAAGGGGAATGTCGATGTTGCCGTCTGCGACGGATTCACGGGAAATATAATACTGAAGTTCGCCGAGGGGGTAATGCACCTTCTCAAACACCTCATAAAAGAGTACGCCGACGAGGGGCTCTTTAAAAAAATAAAAGTGGGGCTTTTCAAATCATCTTTGAAGAAGATATTCGCAAAGCTTAACTACGAAAATTACGGTGGTGTGCCGCTTCTCGGTGTCGATGGTATAACAATTATCGGACACGGGTCAAGCTCACCTTTGGCTATAAAGAACATGGTGCATAAAGCCGCCGAAGCACACCGGAAAGATCTAACGGCAAAACTTGCCGCCGCGATCGCCTCCCGTAATATTGACCATAACGAAGGAAACCCCGAATGAACAACACAACCAGATATAACGCCGTTGTAACCGGCGTGGGAATGTATGTACCTGATGAGGTGCTTGATAACAACTACTTTTCAAGCTATCTTGACACGAATGATGAATGGATTGTTACAAGAACCGGGATTAAAGAGAGAAGAATTTTAAGAAATGGTGCCACAAGCGATCTCGCCGTCGGTGCCTTGAACGATCTGATGGCCACTTCCGGGTTAAAACCTGAAGAGATTGATGTTATAATTGTTGCCACCGTGACCCCCGATATGCTCTTCCCCGCGACGGCAGCTCTTGTTCAGGACCGTGTAGGTGCCAAAAACGCGTGGGGTTTCGATCTCTCAGCGGCATGCTCCGGATTCCTGTTCGCGCTGCAGACAGGCGCGAGCCTTGTAGCCTCGGGCAACTTCAAAAAGGTCGTGGTTATCGGTGCCGATAAAATGAGCTCGATAGTTGACTACTCCGACCGCAATAACTGCATCCTCTTCGGTGATGCCGCGGGAGCGTTCCTCCTCGAGCCGACCGAAGACAAGAATTATGGAATTAAAGACTCGATCCTTCACCTTGACGGGTCAGGCTCCGAGTACCTTTACATGAAAGGCGGCGGCAGCCTTAACCCACCAACCCATGAAACCGTTGACGCTAAAATGCACTACCTCTATCAGGAAGGGAAAGCGGTTTACAAGAGGGCGGTGCTCGGTATGGCCGAAGTTTCAGCCGAGATCATGGAGAGACACGGACTTAAAGGCGATGATGTCGCATGGCTCGCCCCTCATCAGGCAAATCTCAGGATCATCGATTCAACTGCCAACAGAATGGGTATCGGCATGGATAAAGTCATGCTCAATATCCAGAAGTACGGCAACACCACTTCAGGAACCATCCCGACCGTTATCACTGAATATTACAGGGAGGGCAAGGTTAAAAAAGGTGATAACATTATCCTCGCTGCATTTGGCGCGGGCTTCACCTGGGGTTCGATCTGGATGACGTGGGGCATCGACTAAGATGGGCAAAAGGGCTTTACTCTTCCCCGGACAGGGTTCGCAGTATGTAGGAATGGCGAAAGACCTCTTCGATAACTCGGTAGAGGCTAAAGAAATGATCCGCACCGCTGACGCGGCACTCGGGGTACCCCTCTCGTTCATTATGTTCAACGGACCCGAACAGGATCTTAAACAGACCGAATACACACAACCCGCGATCTTCGTTCACAGTGTTGTGCTTGCTTCGATACTCCGCAGGCTTGATTTTGACGGCGCGGCCGGTCACTCGCTCGGTGAGTATTCCGCGCTCGTTGCCTGCAATGCCATACAGTATTACGATGCAGTGCAGCTCGTCCGTTTCAGAGGGCAGGCGATGCAGCAGGCGGGAACCGACTTCCCCGGCACGATGGCAGCGGTTATCGGGCTCGACCGTCCCACACTCGAAGGCATCTGCGAAGAAGCCTCGGCAGAGGGGGTGGTTCAGTGCGCCAACTTCAACTCACCCGGTCAGATAGTTCTCTCCGGAAGTGTGGAAGGAGTTCTGAAAGCGATGGAACTCGCCAAGGCCGCCAAGGCAAGACTTGTAACACAGCTTCAGGTTTCTGGCGCGTTTCACTCGCCATTGATGCAGTCTGCACAAGATAAACTCTCGCTTAAGCTTGATACATTTAATTTCTATGACATCAGGAAACCGGTTTACGCCAACGTAACCGCGAAGGCTGAAACCTCGAAAGAGGAGATCAAAGAGAATCTTTTCCTTCAGGTTACCGCTCCCGTTTTATGGGAAGATACCATAAGGAACATGATCGCCGATGGGTTCACAGAATTTGTTGAAGTGGGGCCCGGGAAGGTTTTGCAAGGTCTGGTAAAGAGGATTGACGGCAGTGTCACCACTTCCGGAATCGACAAATATGCAGATATAGAAAAATATTTGTAGCTTTTAATTCATTTTTGACTTTTATTTAATATATTTTCGACTTAAAAATGACAGATTTACAAGGCAAAAGAGCACTCGTAACCGGAGGATCGCGCGGAATAGGAAAAGCGATCGCAGATGAACTTGCCCGCGCGGGTTGTTCAGTCGTGTTCACTTATCAGGCTTCCGAGGAAGCTGCCAGGGCAATTGAAGATTCGCACGCTGCCGAAGGTAGAAAAGTTCTCGGTTTCAAGGCTGACGCGGCGAGTTTCGAAGATGCTCAAAAAGCGGTCGATTTCACCGTTCAGAACCTCGGCGGTTGCGATTTCCTCGTGAACAATGCCGGTATCACGCGTGACAAGTTCCTTATGATGATGAAGGAGAATGACTTCACCGACGTGATAGATGCCAACCTGAAGAGTGTTTTCAATTATACAAAAGCGGTAATGAAGCCGATGATGTCACAAAGGTTCGGAAGGATCGTGAACATCACCTCGGTTGTTGGGCTCACAGGTAACGCGGGTCAGGCAAACTATGCCGCCAGCAAGGCCGGTATGATCGGTTTTACCAAGTCGGTTGCAAAAGAAGTGGCTTCAAGGAACATCACCTGTAATGCCGTTGCACCCGGGTTCATACAAACCGATATGACCGGTAAGCTTAAAGACGAGATAAAACAGGAATTATTGAATCATATTCCACTTAAAGCCCTCGGAGAACCCGGACACATTGCTAAAACGGTGCTGTTTCTGGTTTCACCGGCAGCTGACTACATAACCGGACAGGTTATCGCGGTTGACGGCGGAATGACGATGTAATTTTTTTTAACTAAACATTAGGAGTAAATAATGGATATTGAAGTAAAATTCAAACAGATTATCCAAGACAAATTAGGCGTTGAAGAATCACAGATCACCCCTGAAGCAAGCTTTAGAAACGATCTCCAGGCTGATTCACTCGATCTTATGGAGCTTTTCATGGCTTTCGAGACCGAATTTGGTATCTCTGCACCCGAAGATCAGGTTGAGAAACTTGATACTGTCGGCGCCGCTCTCGCTTTCATCAAAGAAGAGACCGCAAAGAAATAACTTTACAACCGTCGGATGATCCCGGTGCAACAGCCGGGATCACCGGCTTTACTTTTTCCTCAGGTACTCACCTATGAACAAAAGAAGGGTAGTTGTTACCGGAATGGGGTCGGTTACTCCAATCGGAAACAACCTTCAGGAATACTGGGAAGGCCTCCTCTCCGGAAGGAACGGAGTGGATCTTATTACCCATTTTGACACTACCAACTTCGACACTAAGTTCGCGGCTGAAGTAAAGAACTTTGACCCCGCGCCGTATGTTGACTTCAAGAACCTTAAAAGGGTCGACCCTTTTACTGTTTTTGCCCTCGCTGCTGCCACGCAGGCCTGGGATGATGCTTCTTTCGCGGAGGGATCGTATGATCCTGACCGGTTCGGCGTTATTTTTGGCAGCGGAATTGGCGGCATTAAATCGCTCGAAAATGGTTTTGTTACCTATTATAAGGATAACTCCCCCAAACGCCTTTCACCCTTCCTTCTTACAATGATGATCGCCGATATAGCCGGTGGGCATATCTCGATAAAGTATGGCTTGAAGGGTCCCAACTATTCCACCACTTCTGCCTGCGCCACTTCCTCCCACTCGATCGCTGACGGTTTTATGCTGATCCAGAGAGGTGCTGCCGACGCCATGATATGCGGCGGTGCCGAAGCCGCGGTTACTGAGATGGGTATCGGAAGTTTTGGCGCGATGCGTGCCATTTCAACCTGGAACGACCGCTACAGGGAAGCCAGCAGGCCTTTCGATAAAGACAGAAACGGTTTTGTAATGGGTGAAGGTGGCGGCGCGCTGATACTCGAAGAGTTTGAACATGCCAAAAGAAGAGGCGCGAAAATTTACGCCGAATTGCTCGGAATTGGCCTCACCGGCGATGCCTACCACATGACCGCCCCTGATCCCGAAGGTGACGGAGCAGTAAGAGCCATGAAAGAGGCGATCAGGGATGCCGGAGTTGATCCCGGGATGGTTGATTATATTAACGCGCACGGAACCTCAACCCCTCTTAACGACAAAACAGAAACCAAGGCTATCAAGAACGTTTTTGGCGGTCATGCTTACAATCTCGCTGTTTCGTCGATCAAATCAATGACAGGTCACCTCCTCGGAGCCGCCGGAGCCATTGAAGCCGTGGCTACAATTCTTGCCGTGCAGAACGATATCATTCCCCCGACCATCAACCATGAGAATCCCGATCCGGAGTGTGATCTCAATTATGTGCCAAAGGTTGCCGGGAAGCAGAAGGTTGATTTCGCTATCAGCAATACATTCGGTTTTGGCGGGCATAACGCCGCTTTGCTCTTCACTAAAGCCGGAGACTGATCTTGTTCCGTTTCGTTCGTGATTATTTCCGGCGGCTTGAACAGAAAAAACTTCTTAAAAAGAAGGACTTCCGAAAACTCGAAGAACTGATCGGCAAGAAAATAACCAACCCCGACAGGTTCATCGAAGCCCTTACGCACCGTTCCGCGCTCGACCAGACAAAATTTAAAGTTTCAAATGAACGTCTCGAGTTCCTCGGTGACGCCGTGCTTGGCATGGTGATAGCCGAAACCCTCTTCGAGATGTTCCCTCAGACCAACGAAGGTCTTCTCACAAAAATGCGCTCAAACCTCGTGAACAAGAACAATCTTTACGAAGTGGCGCAGGAGATCAACCTCTACCAGTTCCTTTTTATTCAGGAAGATCTTGTAACGGGGCAGTCGCTCGGAATAAAATCGATCCTCGCCGATGCAACAGAGGCGCTGATCGGAGTGATCTACACCGAGTATGGTTACACCGTGGCGAAGGATTTTATCCTCAAGTTCATCCTCGAACCGGGCCTCACAAAAGGGGTGCATGTAACCGACGAGAACTACAAGAGCCAGCTCCTCGAACTGATCCAGAAGAAAAAAGTTGAACTCCCCAGATA
>JAEYUD010000211.1 GCA_023433685.1 Bacteroidota bacterium | reverse complement strand
TTATTGACCTGTTAGGATTCGGAATTCTGATCCCGATCATCCCCACATTTGCTTTCAAAGTTTTGGGAGTAAGCGAGTCGGCGATCGGTATTATCGTTGCCGCTTATTCTCTTACACAGTTTATTTTCAATCCAATTTTTGGTTCACTATCCGACCGGTTTGGCCGGCGTAACATCATTTTGGTTTCTTTGGTGCTTAACGCCGCCGGCTACATTCTTTTCGCTTTTACCCATTCATTCATCATGCTGCTCGGATCCCGCGTTATCGCCGGAATTGGTGGCAGCAGCATTGGAGTTGCTCAGGCTTACATCGCCGATGTTACCACTCCTCAGGAGAGAGCAAAAGGAATGGGACTTATCGGAGTGGCTTTTGGGCTCGGGTTTGTTTTTGGTCCGATGCTCGGTGGAATTTTTTCCGGTTTTGGGTATATGGTTACAGGTTTTGCATCTGCATCATTTTCAGTCATCGCCTTTATTCTGAGTATGGCGTATTTGCCTGAGTCGCTTAAGAAGGGTGCCAAACCGGATGACTCATTCAGAAGAAAAAAAATATTCGACTTTATATCGTTCGGTGAAGTGTTTAAGAACAAGCCTTCTCTGTTTGTTATTACCTTGACATTCTTTCTCACATTTTCGATCGCTAATATTTATGGTACTTTTGCGATCCTCGGAAGTGGACATTTTGGATTTACCGACTTTGACAATGGAATGTTGTTCGGAGTAATGGGGATCGTGTCTGCATTCATGCAGGGTTTCATGATGGGCCGGCTTACCAAGCGTTTCACGAAACTTCAGTTGTTGATCGTTGGATTTGTCAGCTTGACTGTGGGTCTTGCCCTGATACCGTTCGGTTCCACAATCGTTATTATGGGGCTAATTCTTGGTTTAATGTCGGTCGGAACGGGCGCACTTCAACCTATTCTATTGAGTCTGATTTCTCAGGTGACCTCGGAAGCCGAACAGGGGAAGGTGTTGGGGCTAAATCAGTCGCTCTCCTCTCTCGCGAGGGTGCTTGGTCCTCTGTGGGGAGGATTCGCGTTTCAGTACCTCGGATATCAGGTGCCCTTCTTTACGGGTGCAGTGGTAGCTCTTGCCCTTTCATTTTATTGCTACAGATCTTATAACACGATATTACAGCCCAAGATAGCAAATGTTTAAAATTGGTCCGATTGAAAAGGAAAAGGCGCTTTTACTCGCGCCAATGGAAGACGTAACCGACATTTCCTACAGACTTGTCTGCAGGGAACTCGGTGCGGATGTTGTTTACACCGAATTTGTGAACGCTGAAGGAATAATCCGTAAGAATGAGAAGACGCACAAAAAGCTTCGCATCATCGATGAGGAGCGCCCCGTAGGTATTCAGATTTATGGCGGAAGAGTTGAAGCCATGGTTGATGCTGCTAGGATCGCTGAGGAACTCCAACCCGAGTTGATAGACATAAATGCTGGTTGCTGGGTTAAAGGAGTTGTCGCTTGTGGCGCTGGGGCAGGTATGTTAAAAGATCCTGTAACGATGCAAACAACAATAAAAGCAGTGGTTGATGCAGTACAACTTCCCGTTACCGTAAAGACAAGAATAGGGTGGGACACTGAATCGATCAACATTCTCGAAGTGGCAAAAAGACTTGAAGATGTCGGAGTTAAAGCTCTCACAGTCCATTGCAGAACCAGGAGTATGGGTCACAAAGGTGATGCCGAGTGGCATTGGATTAACAAAGTTAAAGAAGTTGTTTCTATCCCCGTTGCCCTTAACGGGGGGGTGATGACAGCAGAAGATGTGGTTAAAGCTTTCAATGAAACCACTTCCGACGCGGTGATGATCGCCCGGGGAGCTATAGGTTATCCATGGATATTCAAAGATGCTAAGAGACTAATGGAGGGATTGCCTGTCAGAGATGAAATCCCGTATGATGAGAGGATCAGGGTTTGTCTTCGTCACCTTGAGCTCGCTACAATGGTAAAAGGTGAAAGAAGAGCAATTCTCGAGCAAAGAAAATACTACTCGGGGTATCTCAAAGGGCTTAACAATGCAAGCCATATCCGGCAGGAACTCATGAAACTTCTTGAGTTTACACAAGTAGATGACCTTCTGCGTGGGTACGAAAAATACCTGTCAGGCCTTGAACAACCATACGCGAACTTTCAGCAGACATGAGCACCCCGGACCCCCGGGCAAGAGAGTTAAAAACCGCAAAAATACTTTCTTATCTTTTCCTGCCTCCAGTTCTGAATTTACTTTCGTTTTCATTTGTAATATTTGGCTTTGAACGTGAGCCCGGCTCCGCCCGGCTCATTTTTTTCTACACATCTTTTTTTACAGTCCTTCTTCCTGTACTTATCTTTATACTGTTCCTGCGTAAAGGGAAGATCGCCGACCCTGATGCCCGGGTCAGATCAGAGAGGCACGTCCCATATATCGTGTTTATCATTGTGATCTCTGCCGGTTTGCTGCTGATCCCCTGGGGAAATTTTTCTTCAGAAGTACATTCCCTTTATATTATTTATCTATTTAATCTGATATTCTTATTTTTAGTTAACCTGTTCTGGAAAATAAGCGCCCACACCATGGGTGCCGGTGGGTTCACAGGAACCCTCCTTTTCGCAACGGGTATTTATGGTCTGGCAGGTATCCCTGTAATCCTTCTGCTTGCCTGGGCGAGAATGAAGCTTGACTGTCATACCCCCGCGCAACTTGTTGCCGGAGCAGTGGCAGGTTTAATAAACACACTTTTACTTTTTTATTTTTTGTGATCCCATGAACGACGACAAGATCAACCTCCTGAAAACGATTGACAGAATTACTTATCTCCTTGAGTTGAAAGGGGAGAACGTGTTTAAGATCAATGCCTTCAGAAAAGCCTACACTATGATTTCAGGAATTGAAGGCGATCTCTCTGAAATGTTCGAATCAGGCAGCCTTGCGAGCCTTCCGGGGATCGGCAAAGGGATACTCTCAGTTGTTGCCGACTATTTTAACATGGGCTATTCATCAGCTCTCAGGGAACTTGAGGCTGAAATACCGGCAGGACTTGTCGAAATCAATCAGATCAGGGGCTTGGGGCCCAAAAAAGCCGTGCAACTTTTTTATGAGCACGAAATAACAGATGTTACCAAACTTGAGGCCTTTTGTCTCTCGGGCGGACTTTCGCGGGTTAAAGGTTTTACACAGGCCGGCGCGGATAAACTTCTCGAGAATATCAGAACATACAAGCAAAATCAGTCTCAGATGCGTCTTGACGCGGCAACCAAATTGGTCAAGGAGATAGAGGCGCAACTGATTGATTTACCTGAAATACAGATATTTTCAGTTACCGGTGATTACCGCCGCAGTATGGAGGTTATCTCCCGGCTTGAATTCATAGTACTCACACAAGAACCCGAAAAAGTGAAGAAACTGGTGGGCGAGCGCCTCGCTATACCTGATCTCGAATTCGGAGTAGAGACAAGGTATCAGGGGGTGGCAAGTCTGATATTTTATTGTGAAACCGGACAGACGGATTTCTTCCTTTCTCTTTATAGTTCAACCGGTAGTGAGGCTTTCATAAGAAAGTATAACCCGGTTTTCGCGAAAGGAAGGGAGATAAATTCCGAGGTTGATCTTTTTCAGGTGTTCGGGTTTCCATACATCATACCAGAAATGCGAGAAGCAGAACTGCTTGAAAGGATCCATGACAACAGATTCGAGGGCTCCGATCTTTTGTTTGATGACTTTAAAGGCAGTTTTCACTTTCACACAAATTACTCCGATGGTTCCAACACGCTTCAGGAAATGGTATCAGCCGCTGCTTCGCTCGGTTATGAGTATTTTACGGTATGTGACCACAGCAAGGCCTCTTTTCAGGCAAACGGTTTGCGGGAAGACCGTGTAATGCTGCAAAAGGAAGAGATAGCCAGAGTTTCTCAACTTCTGGGCGTAACAATCTTCCACGGAATAGAAGCCGATATTCTGAGGGATGGCACACTTGATTATGGCGATGAGTTCCTCGATAATTTCGATTTTGTTGTAGCGTCAATACATTCAAGATTCTCACTGAACCATGATGATATGACCGCGAGAATATTAAGGGCTGTAGAGAACAGACATACTGATGTATTAGGGCATCCAAGTGGTAGAATTCTGCTTGAAAGACCCGAATTCGAGGCTGATTTCGATAAAATTATCGATGCTTGTAAAGCGAACGATGTAGCGATCGAGATCAATGCTTCCGCTTACAGGCTTGATCTTGACTGGCGCAGAATTTACCGGGCAAGGGAGACAGGCTGTAAATTCAGCATTAATCCCGACGCGCACTCGACAACGCAACTCGCGAATGTGGAATATGGTATCAGAATCGCGAAAAAAGCAGGGATGAAGAGTTCAGAAGTAATTAATTGTTACAGTCTCGAAAATTTTCACCATTTTATAAGGAGAAAATGATGGTAGATCTGATAATTGACAATGAAACAGCTATTCTCACGCTAAACCGTGAAGAAAAGCGAAATGCTCTTTCACCGTCACTCATACGTGAGTTTATAATTAAGTTCAAAGAGTGTGAAGAAGATGAGAAGATCAAAACAATTGTGATAACGGGAGCCGGTAAAGCATTCTCTGCCGGTGCCGACTTACAGTATCTGCAGAATATCCGGGAGAACAGTATCGGTGAAAATGATCTTGATTCCTCCCTGATCACCGAACTTATTCTTACTGTCTATGAATCATTCAAACCAGTTATCGCGGCGGTTAACGGACCGGCGATCGCGGGGGGATGCGGGCTTGCGACGGCGTGTGATTTCATAATCGCGGATGCTCAAAGCGCGATGCTGGGATACAGTGAAGTTAAGATCGGTTTTCTTCCGGCGATAGTCTCATTCCTTCTTCTCAGGCGTATCAGTGAGTTTAAAGCAAGGCAACTTTTAATCTCGGCAGAAATATTGAACGCGGAGAGGGCCCTCCAAATCGGATTGGTGGACATAGTCTCTAATGACGCGCTAAAAGAAGCAGTTGAACTGGCAGAAAAATTGAACCGCAACTCGCCTGAAAGTATTAAACAGACCAAACACCTCATACGGACAATCAAAAATCTTGACCACAGAGAGGCAGTACGGATATCACAAAAGTATAACGTGATCAGCCGTACAACGGAAGAATTCAGAACCGGTATTGATAAATTCCTCAATAAATAGGAGACTTTATAATGGAACTTAAAGAGCAGATCAGAAGCATTAAGGATTTTCCAAAACCCGGCATAATGTTCCGGGACATAACCACACTGCTTGAGAACCCTGCCGCGCTGAAAGACGCTGCAGACAAGATTTATCAGAACGTGAAAGACCTTGGTATAACCAAAGTTGTCGGAATAGAGTCAAGGGGTTTTATTCTGGGAAGTATTCTCGCTGAGCGACTGAATGCTGGTTTTGTTCTGATCAGAAAACCCGGGAAACTCCCGTCAAAAACCATTTCAGAGTCATACGAGCTTGAGTATGGGACCGACTCAATTGAGATGCACACCGATTCCATTAAACCGGGGGATGTGGTGCTCCTTCATGACGATCTTCTCGCGACCGGTGGCACGGCGGAAGCGGCGGTTAAACTGATAGAGAAAGCGGGTGGAAAAATTGCCTCAATTCAT
>JAEYUD010000171.1 GCA_023433685.1 Bacteroidota bacterium | reverse complement strand
CCTCCACCCTTCTCCGTCCTCCTCCTCTCATAATCCAGCTTCCTCACAAGTTCTTTATAGGCATCCTCCCTGACATGGAACTGCCTCTCTCCCGCCATCGCCGTACCCGTCTTCTTCATAAACAACCCATCATTAAAATTAAAAAATCAATTCTCAAGCAAATTTCGCGATATAACTATCCGCTGAACCTCACTCGTCCCTTCACCGATCGTCAGCAATTTCACATCACGATAGAACTTCTCAACGGGGAAGTCTTTAATGAACCCGTAACCCCCAAAAATCTGAACACCTTCATTTGCGCACCTCTCCGCAACCTCACTCGCGAACAACTTCGCCATCGCGGCCGAATTCCCAAGAGGTTTACCCCCATCCTTCAGCGTCGCCGCCTTAAAAGTCATCAGCCTCGCCGCTTCGATCTCCGTCGCCATATTAGCGAACTTGAACTGGATACCTTGAAAACCGCTGATTGGCTTTCCGAACTGGTGCCGCTCGCCTGCATACTTAATCGACTCATCCAAAGCCCCCTGAGCCAAACCAACACTCAAAGCCGCGATCGATATCCTTCCACCCTCCAAAATCCTCATCGCCTGCTTAAATCCCTCACCCTCAACCCCGATCAAATTCTCCGCCGGAATACGTAAATTATCAAACATCAACTGGCAAGTATCACTCGCCCGCATCCCCAGCTTGTTCTCCTTCTTGTTCACAATAAAACCCGGAGTGTCAGTCTCAACAATAAAAGCCGAAATACCTTTCGAGTGCTTCGACCTGTCCGTCACAGCCATAACAACAGCAACCTGACCAACCCCGCCGTGCGTAATAAAAGTCTTCCCGCCGTTCAACACCCACTCATCACCATCCCTTACAGCAGTGGTGATCATCGACGCCGCATCCGAACCCGAAACCGACTCCGTCAGCCCCCACGCCCCGATCCATTCACCCGAAGCAAGCAAAGGCAAATACCTCCTCTTCTGCTCCTCACTACCAAACATCAAAATATGATTCGTGCAAAGCCCGTTATGAGCCGCGACCGTCAAAGCCACGGATGGATCAACCCTCGCCAGCTCCTCAATAACCAAAGCATACTCAACGTACCCAAGCCCCGATCCACCATAAGCCTCCGGCACCAGAATACCCATGCACCCCATACCTGCCAGCTCTTTCACAATTTCAAACGGGAATTTTTGCGATTCGTCATACTCCATAACAACCGGTTTTAAGACATTAACCGCGAAATCCCTGATTGCCTCCTGAATAGACCTCTGCTCCTCGGTAAACTCCAGTAAAAAACTCTGTCCCATATCCATCTCCATTAATTAAAAATCCGTAAAATCCGTGTTAAATCCGTGAAATCCGTGTAACCTTCAAACCCAAACACCTATCTTCCGGGGCGGATAACATTTCACATTTCACTCCGCCGCGGCGGATAACATTTCCCTAAAAATTTCTCAACAATCCTCCTCGCCCTCTCATAAACAGTTCCCTCAAACCCCTCAACATCCCCAACACAAGCCCAAAGCTCAGCGATCACCTCCCCCTCAACGATCTCCTTCAGCCTCGCCAGCTCCCTCTCCCGGCGTCTTGAAACAAGTTTACCTGAAGATACAAGGTGCTCCCGGTGCTTAAAAATCTCAGCCCCCACTTCCTCAATCCCCTTGTTCGCGTGTGCTGAAGTCTTAACAACAGCCGGCCACCAGGTAAACTCGTCATGATCCCTGAACTGAAGCATCGTCTTGATCGAAGCAACTGCCTGATCCGCCCCAGGCCTGTCACCCTTGTTCAACACATAAAAATCCGCGATCTCCATCAACCCCGCCTTCATCGCCTGAACCGTGTCACCCGACTCAGGAACAAGCACCACAACAGTAGTATCAGCAGCTTTAGCTATATCAAGCTCCGACTGCCCCACCCCCACCGTCTCATAAATTATAATATCATACCCCGCCGCGTCAAGAACATCTGATGCATCAACAGCCTTTACGCTAAGACCACCAAGACTTCCCCTCGTAGCCATGCTTCTGATAAAAACACCATCCAGAGTGCTTACCTCCGTCATTCTAACGCGGTCACCCAGAAGTGCACCCCCCGTAAACGGGCTCGTAGGGTCTACAGCAATTACGGCTACAGTTAATCCCTGCTTCCTGAACCATTTCACTAACTGAAGTGTAAGCGTACTTTTCCCCGCGCCGGGAGGGCCCGTTATCCCCACTTTGTAAGCCTTTCCTGTGTACTCGTGGAGTTGCTCCAGCAGGCCGGTTGAACCGTCGTAACCCGACTCGATGAAACTTATAGCCCTGGCTACACTTCTTTTTTCTTTCGAGAGTATCTTATTAATATCAATATGCGTCATTAAAGGTACAACTTTTCATTTTTTATATATTCAACCACTGATCCTGGTACCAGATAATCGATTGAGAGACCTGATCTTATTCTATCCCTTATATCAGTCGAACTGATCTCGATGGTTGGCGAGTCCAAGTAAATCGCCTCCCCAAAGAAACGGTTCCTCCCCTCCGGCTCATCCATTTCCCTCTTCAGAACCACCAGCTTCGCCTCCTTCACAATATCATCCGCGCGGTACCATTTATCAAAATCTTTCAAATTGTCATAACCGATTATCAACTCAAGCTCTGAATACTTTTTCTTCAGCTCCATAATCGTCTCGTACGTATACGATACACCCCCTTTTTTCACCTCATAATCGCTGATCTCATACCCGGGGTTGTTTCCCACGGCAAGTTCAAGCATTTTGATCCTGATACCACCCTCAACCACATCCTGTGCCTTCACCTTAAAAGGGGAAATATTACAAGGCATAAGAATAATTTTTTGGAGACCTCGAATCTCCATCACCCTCTGTGAGGTGATCAGATGCCCGAAGTGTACCGGATTAAAGGTTCCGCCAAACAGTCCAACTGCCATTACAAAAGTTCTTTATATTCTACAAAAAGTTCGGTAAATCTGTCATGCATCTCGAAGCTGCACGCGGGAATGCTCTCTTTTGAAGAGAGGAAATCGTAGAGACCGCGGAAATCCTTCCGTGACCGGACAACAAACCCTGAAGTGGAGACAAGTGGTCGTGTCTCAAGGAGTGTTAGAGCCTTAAGAAACCCTGTCCATGATTCCGGGATGGCGGAAATCGTCTTTTTTAGTCTCGTTTCGTAATAGTTAAAAGCCAGTGAAGAAACCCAGCCATTGGATGCCCTCGCCACGTGAGTTACTTCATCTTCCTGATCAACAACCTCCGCGAGGAAGTCATAGTCGTTCGCGGTGAGTCCAATAACCAAAGGGTTTACAACGATGAGGATACCCTGATCTGAAAGCACCTCTTCGGCAATCTCGCCGGTAATTTCTTCCCTGTTTTCGTCCTCGTAAAAGATGATCCCAGGCTCGTTGAAGCGTTGAAGTTCATCCAGTCCCCCGGTACCGACATCGAACTGGTGCAGTAACACTATCGATCTGTCGCTCTTCCCCCAGGTTTGTACCACTTCCATCTGGTTGATCAAAAGTGAGCGGTAAAGGGCGGATGAGCCGGCTTTGTCGAGTCCGGGAAATTCATCCACTTCAAACTGATTGAAGACCGGTTTAGGGACAAAAAAGAGGACACCAAGGTGTTTTGACATCAGATCCGGGAAAAATTGAAAGAAAATTTCAGGGGTGTAAGTTAATGAATTTTGGGGAAATCTTAAAGCGGGTTATTGAAGGGTATTTTGCGGAGTACCAATCTGTAAATCTCCTCCGACGCGGAGATACTAAGTTCACGGATCCCGGGTCTGCTTGCCACCTCATCACCTTCAAACATACCGGTTGATTGAAGTGCTGCCTCGATGAAACGGGACTTTTCCACTCTTATCGCGTAAACAATTGAGCGGCTTACGATTATCATTATTGTGAGGTTGATCAGATTCGCGCCGGTCTCGAGCGCTATCCAGTTCCATATCGCGTGTGAAAATCCGGGGAAAGGAAAAGCGATCAGAAATGCAATGATCTTGTTTTTGATGATCTTCCCAACGAAAAGCCACAGAAGTACAAAAAGGAAGTTCTGCACCGCGTGCATCGGGGCGATTACGATGCTTCTTTCTATCATTTTAGCCACGGCACTGCCATTTCCCCCGTTTACGGTGGCAAAAAGGAGATTCTCGAAGAAGGCGAAACCAAGGCCTACGGCTATCGCGAGAAAAAGGGAGTCGAGAAGTTCTTCACTCTTCATCAAGCGGATAGTGATTATGGTGGTAACTCCCTTTGCCACTTCCTCAATGAAGGGAGAGACGAAGATCGAGCGGTTATGCCCTGTGTACATGAATGATGCCAGATCATAGAACTGCGACATCACCCATTGCAAGCCGATCGTGAAAAGAACCGAGATAAATCCGCAGATCAAAGCGGGAGCGATGAACTCCCGCCACTCTCTGAAATGGTATGTGTCGAATAGTGTGTAAAATATAAAGAATAGGGCGGAGATAACCCCGCCCGTTAAAATCATGAGGATCGCGTCAAGCAACCGGAACTAACTCCTGAGCCAGTTCATAAGTTCTTTGAAAGAAGGTAACTTCCCGTAGGAGAGGATACCGATCCTGAAAATCTTCACCGAAACCTTGATCACCAGGGCGATACTTAGAACCAGTATTCCCATCGCGATCAGATGCTCATAGAGCGGGATCTGAATCACATTCATTCTGGCAATCATAACCAAAGGCGAAGTGAATGGGATGTAAGCAAATATCTTTACAAGTTCCTGATCCGGGTTCTGAATTATCGGCATCAGAAGCACCACCGGAAAGATGATCAGCAGGGTAAGGTAACTGGTTATCTGCTGCGCTTCCTGCTCCGTGTTCACAATAGAACCAACTCCCACAAATATCGATACGTAGAAGAGGAACGCGAGAAGGAAATAAGGTATCACTATGTGCAGGTTCTGAAATGCCGATGAAGTGGCGATTAGTGGTCCCGCGTAACCGAAAGCAAGGAGTGCCCATATACCCAACTGAGTGAGCACAAGCAGTGTAAGACCCATAACCTTCCCCAGCAGTAGATCATCAGGACGGCAGCTTGAAAGAATTATCTCGATCAGCCGGTTCGACTTCTCTTCAACAAGACTCCTTACGAGGGAACCACCTGTAAACATAATGATAAAAAAGAGCGCCATTATGATCACAAACGTTGAGAAGAACTGTGTCTGGAAGTTTATCTGCTCGGAACCTTCGAGTGTGATCTTCACCGATCTAAGGTTTACCTCATGAGTAAGAGAGTCGAGAAGGCTCTGTGAGAGATTCTCTTTGACCAACATTCTTTCACGGCGGATGTTGTTAAACTTCGAGTCGATAATGTTCAGATCCCTGAAATTACCCATCGACTTGCTGCGGTACTCAAGCTGCAAACCGGAATCGGCCTGTTCATATATATAAATGTATCCTTCGAGTACCTTATTGTTAAAGACCGAGTCGTGGCTGCGCTTTTTAGTGGCATTGATGTGCGCGGGGGTTAT
>JAEYUD010000130.1 GCA_023433685.1 Bacteroidota bacterium | reverse complement strand
CTTCACAGTTCACAGTTCACAGTTCACACTTCCTTACTGTTCACACTTTCAGCAGTGTTATCCCCATCAATCGCGGCAGAAACGATGCCTCCGGCGTATCCTGCACCTTCGCCGCAGGGGTAGAGGTTTTTGATCTGCGGGTGGTTGAGGGTTTCACGGTCGCGGGGAACACGGACGGGGGAAGATGTTCGCGATTCAGTCGCGAGCATTTGTGCTTCTTCAGAGATGTAGCCGCGTAGTTTGCCATCGAAAACTTTCAGGGCTTCTTTCAGGCGGGTGGATATCTCATTGGGGAGGATGGTATTAAGGTCGAGTGAGACCGTACCGGGTATATAACTGGTTTTCGGAAGAGTGTTTGAAATTTTTCCTTTCAAAAAATCGGTTACCTTTTGCGCGGGGGCTGTTTGGGTTTCGCCGCCGGCGTGCCATACCGCCACTTCAACCATTTTTTGATATTCAAGGGCGGCAAGGGGTCCTGCCTTTATGAACTGTTGCCAGTCGGCGGGAGTGACTTCAACCACAAAACCTGAATTGGCGAAGGGGGAATCACGTCGCGAAACCGACATTCCATTCAGAACCAATTCACCCGGCGCGCTTGATGCCGGAACGATTATCCCACCCGGACACATACAAAATGAATAAACGCCCCTTCCGCCCGACTGACATGTAAGCGTGTAGCTTGCCGCGGGGAGGTGTACCGATCTTGTCTTTTTATGATATCTTGACTCGTCGATCAACTGTTGAGGGTGCTCAATTCTGACTCCGAGTGCGAAAGGTTTCGCCTCGATCAGAATATTTTCATTGTGCAGCAAATAAAAAATATCCCTCGCGGAGTGTCCCGTGGCGAGGATAACGGCATCGCCGAAATATTCTGTGCTGTCATTAACCTTTACGCCTCTTAGGAGGTCGCCTTCGCGTATCAACCCTGTTACTCTTGAGTCAAAATGTATTTCGCCACCATGATCGATAATGGTCTGACGGATCGAGGCGATAAGAGGCGGAAGTTTATTGGAGCCGATGTGGGGGTGGGCATCCACGAGGATATCGGGATCGGCACCGTGCAACACGAGAGTGTTCAGAATTTTAAGAACGTTGCCTCTTTTATCGGAGCGGGTGTAGAGTTTACCGTCGCTGTAGGTGCCCGCGCCTCCTTCGCCGAAGCAGTAGTTTGAGTCGGGATTCACCTGATGGAACTGCATTATCGCGCGGAGGTCACGTCTCCTTGCCTGCACATCCTTTCCTCTTTCGAAGATCACGGGTATGATACCGTCTTCGAGGAGGCGAAGAGCCGCGAAGAGCCCGGCGGGTCCGGCACCGATGATCAATACCTTTTTCTCCCCTTGGGCATCCTTGTAAACAGGTGGTGTGAGGGGTGAAATAACCGGTTCATTAATGAAAACGAGGGCTTTGAACCTGTAAACAGGGTTTCTGCTCCGGGCGTCGATGGAGCGTTTTGAGATGTAGTACCCGGTAATGTTAGCGGGTTTCTCACCCGAGGCTTTTATAATCAGGGCGCGGATCTTATCGTTATTCCTGTGGTCTTCAGGAGTTACCGCTATTTCAATTTCTTTGATCAATTTTAGTCAGATATCACGCTTTTGGAAGGGAAATTGTAGCTATTGTGCCTACTCCGACCTGACTTTGGAAGAATATCTTCCCGTTCATTCTGTTCACCATTTCTTTGCAAAGGAGAAGTCCCATACCTGAACCTGTTTCATTCGAAGTGCCGCGGGTTGACTTTGAACGGGTAAGGTCGAATAAATTTTTCAGTTTTTCCGGTTCAATTCCCTGGCCATTGTCAGAAATAATAATGTTAACATTATCGCCGGAGAAGATACTTATCTCAATACTGTTGCCGGGCTCGCTGAACTTGATTGAATTCGAGATCAGGTTTCTAATAGTGGTCACGAGCATTTCAGGGTCTGCCATCGCGTAGCATGGGGCGGTTTCTGTAAAATTCATTTTTATTTTCTTGCTGTCACTGATACTTGAAAGTTGCAAGACCGCCACATCAATCGAACTGACAACATTAACGGGTTCGAGGATCACACTCGCCATTCCCTGAGAAACTTTTGACCAGGCGAGGATCGACTCGAGAAGTTCAAAAAGTTGTACCGCGATTTCCCTTCCGGAGTGAATGAAGTGTCGCCGCTCATCGTCGGTTAACCTGTCGAAATCGAGATCGAGCAATTCAAAAGCGCTGAGGAGTGGATGGAACGGACCTCGAAGATCGTGGGCGAGGATGGAGATGAACTTGTTCTTCTTGTCGATCAAGTCGTTCAAATGGTCAGTTGCTTCCTCAAGCCTTTTTATGTTTTCGATCCTCTCGGTTATATCTCGAGCCGAGGCGTAATATTTCCCGTCCTTTATTGCTGCTGACCACTCGAGGTGAACCACCCTTCCGTCTTTCGCGATGTATCTGTTTCTGAAAGCAGGTACCACACCCTCGGGAGTGGCATGGTCAAGATCAACAGTTTTTACAAGATCATCAGGGTGAATTAGTTTTTTGAAGCTCTCACCGGTCAATTCATCCAGGGTGTAGCCGAACTTGTGTTCCCAGGCACGGTTAAGTTTCAGGAACACACCATCACGGGTTGAGATACACATCAGTTCAGGCTGGATATCGAAGAAAGTGTCGAGGTCTTCTTCCTTCGCCTTTTTATCGGAAATATCAGCTATATAACCTTCGAGAAAGAGAAGTGAGCCGTTCTCATCATAAATTCCGGTTCCTTTTTCCCAGACCCACTTTATATTTCCTGCCCTGTCTTTGATCTTGTATTCTACCATGAAGTGGGATTTGTCGAGGATCGCGTTTTGTATTTCATCCCAGACCATTTGCCGGAAATGAGGTAAAATGAGTTCCTCGAAGGTAATTCTTCTTTCGATGAATTCTATGGGAGAGTAGCCGGTCAGTTCCTGCGATCCCGCGGAGACGATCTGCATCGTCCACTCGTGGTCGTTACTGCATCTGTAGGCCATTCCCGGCAGGAAATTGAACCACGTCCTGAGGAGGCTCACGGACGTCCCGGCAAGATTCACTGTTGAGGCCATTTCGATCTCTAAAATGTTAAGTCAAAATTAATATAATTTGTCCATGAAAGATAAAATTCTTATTGTCTAAGGCAAATGAAAAGGGGACAATAGCGATATATGTCACATAAAGTTGATTGGCAAAATTTTTCATAAATTTGTGTTTCTGAATTTAATATTTTCCTACCGTGTTACAGATATAGGACATTAACGAACATCGACAAATAGACAGGTTTATTATGACTGACGAAAAGCAATTGCGCGAGATACAGGAACTGGAGAATCAGGAGTGGTTGTACTCTCTTGATTATGTTCTCCAGAATGGCGGAAAAGAGAGGGTTGTAGAACTTCTGAACCTCCTGCAGATAAGGGCACACAAAGCAGGGGTGCAGATTCCGTTCTCCGCCAACACACCATATATCAATACCATTCCGAGAGAGAATCAGATCCCATTCCCCGGCGACAGGGAAATTGAGAGAAGAATCAAGAGCATCATCCGCTGGAACGCCATGGCAATGGTTGTAAGGGCAAACAAATTAGAGAACGGTATCGGCGGACACATCTCAACCTATGCTTCTGTGGCGACACTTCTTGAAATAGGTTTCAATCACTTCTTCAGAGCAAAAAGCGACACTCATCCCGGTGACATGATCTACTTCCAGGGACACGCCTCACCCGGTATCTATGCCAGAGCTTTCCTTGAAGACAGAATTTCAGTTGAAAAACTTGAGAATTTCAGACGTGAACTTAAACCCGGCGGTGGACTATCATCATATCCACACCCCTGGTTAATGCCTGATTTCTGGCAGTTCCCAACCGTTTCCATGGGTCTGGGGCCATTGCAGGCGATCTATCAGGCAAGGTTCAACAGATACCTTGAAGACAGGGGGCTTGTGCCAAAAAGTGACGCGAAAGTTATCGCCTTCATGGGTGACGGTGAAACTGATGAGCCGGAATCACTCGGCGCTATCACTCTTGCTTCACGCGAGAAGTTGGACAACCTTCTTTTCGTTATCAACTGTAACCTCCAGAGGCTCGACGGTCCCGTTCGCGGTAATGGCAAGATCATTCAAGAGCTTGAGGCCGCGTTCAGAGGTGCAGGCTGGAATGTGATCAAAGTTGTATGGGGTTCCGACTGGGATCCGCTCCTCGAGAGGGATGACAAGGGTATTCTTGTTCAGGCTCTCGGAGAGATAGTTGACGGCGAATATCAGAAATTCTCTGTTGAGTCGGGTGCGTATGTGAGAGAAAAACTCTTCGGCAAACACCCCGAACTCGCGAAAATGGTTGAAGAGATGAGTGATGAACAGCTCAGGAAGATGAGAAGGGGCGGGCACGACCCCGAGAAGGTTTATACTGCCCTTAAAGCCGCTTATGAGCACAAGGGGCAGCCGACCGTTATCCTCGCCAAGACGATCAAAGGCTATGGCCTCGGCGAAAGCGGTGAAGGAAAGAACATCACCCACCAGCAGAAAAAACTTAATGAAGATGAACTGAGAGAGTTCAGAACCAGGTTCGGCATTCCCATTTCAGATGATGAAGTGGCAAAAGCGCCGTTCTATAAACCCGCTCCCGACAGTCCCGAAATCCAATATCTTAAGGCAAGACGTGAAGCACTTGGCGGTTCAGTTCCCAAAAGGGTTGTGGATATCAGGCCGATAAAAACCCCACCCGAGGATATCATCTCCGAATTTTATGAGGGTACCGACGGAAGGGAAGTATCAACCACCATGGTGTTTGTAAAAATACTTGCCAACCTGTTGAAAGACAGGGAGATCGGCAAGTTGATTGTTCCGATCGTTCCGGATGAAGCCCGTACATTTGGTATGGAAGCACTTTTCCGTCAGGTTGGGATCTACTCACACAACGGACAGCTCTACGAGCCTGTTGACAGACAGAGCCTCCTTTATTATAAAGAGGCAAAAGACGGTCAGATACTTGAAGAGGGGATCACCGAAGCCGGATCGATGGCATCGTTCCTCGCTGCCGGTACGTCTTATGCAAATCATGGTCTTAACATGATACCTTTCTTCATCTACTACTCGATGTTCGGGTTCCAGAGAATCGGTGATCTCGTTTGGGCAGGAGGTGACATGAGAACAAAAGGCTTCCTGATCGGCGGTACTGCCGGAAGAACCACCCTTAACGGTGAGGGACTTCAGCACCAGGATGGTCACTCGCACCACCTCGCTTACCCTGTTCCGAACCTCATGACCTATGACCCCGCGTTCGCGTTCGAACTCGCCGTGATCATCCGCGAGGGTATCCGCAGAATGTACGAAGAGCAGGAAGATGTTTTCTACTACATCACAGTGATGAACGAAAACTACGCGATGCCGCCGATGCCTGAAGGCGTTAAAGAGGGTATCGTGAAAGGTCTCTATAAATTCAGCACATCAGATAAAAAGAAACTTAAACTGAAGGTTAACCTTCTCGGAAGTGGCACTATCATGAATGAAGTGCTGAAGGCCAAAGAGATTCTCGAAGAGAAATACGGTGTCGCCGCTGATATCTACAGCGCCACCAGCTACAAAGAGGTCCGCCGCGAAGCTCTTGAAACAGATAGATGGAACATGCTCAACCCGGGTAGCCCGAAGAAACCTTACATCTCACAGGTGTTCGAAGGTGCCGAAGGAGTGTTCGTCGCTTCGAGTGATTACATCAAGGCAATGCCCGACTCGATTTCGAAGTGGGTGCCGGGCAGACTTATCTCTCTCGGAACTGACGGTTTCGGCAGAAGTGAAGGCCGCGCCGAGCTCCGTGACTTCTTTGAAGTTGACGCGAAGTATGTAACCGTGGCTGCCCTCTATGGCCTGATGCTCGAAGGGAAAGTTAAACAGGCTGTCGTTGACAAAGCCATTGAAGAGCTTGATATCGACAGGAATAAACTTAACCCGATGATTTCTTAGGAGCGAAGTGTGAACTGTGAACTGTGAAGTTGACGGACGCAGATACACACGGATTTGACGGATTAACGCTGATGCAAGAAACGCAATGAACGCAAAGGATTTTAGATATGAGTAAAGAATTTAAGTTACCGGATCTGGGAGAGAGTATTGTCTCCGCGCAGGTTGTGAAGGTTCTGATAAAACCTGGTGACTTCGTAAAGGAGGACCAGACGGTTCTTGAGATCGAAACCGATAAGGCGACGATCGAGGTGCCTTCCGAAATTTCGGGCAAGGTTGCCGGTGTGTATATTAAAGAAGGTGACAAGGTGCCTGTGGGCGCGGTTGTTTTCTCCGTCGAAGCCGGAGAAGTCACAGAGACACAGAGTAGCGAAGTGCCAGAGGAGGTTGCGGGTGAAACCGCGGAGGCCGCAAAGGGCGGTTTAAAAACCACAGAGCCCACACCTGTCCCTTTGGGAGAGCCCACAGAGAAACCATCTGAGACACAGAGTGGAAAGAGCGAGACCGTTGAGGTTGTGCTGCCGGATCTGGGGGATGGAATTTCTCAGGCGATGGTGGTAAAGGTTACCGTTAAGGTTGGTGATACGATTAAGGAGGATGATACCATCCTCGAGATCGAGACCGACAAGGCCACGGTTGAAGTGCCTTCAACTGCCTCGGGTGTTGTTACCGAGGTTCTCGCCAAAGAGAATGAGAAATTGGCTGTTGGCGGCGTTATTTTAGTGGTTACTGGTGAGAGGTTAGAGGTTAGTGCTCCGTTACCTGTTGCCGGTTCCCCGTTGCCCGAAACGAAAGTTGAGAAGCCGGCTTCGGTTGCGCATAAGGTTGGGGCGCCGCCGGCGTTCCCTGTGCCGAAATCGTCGCCTGCATTGAAGCTTTCAGAAGCGGAACTTGCCGGGCTAAAAGAAGAACTTACAAATCCTGAAGTGGCTATAGCGCCACCGAAGGTTTTCCTTGATATGCAGCCTCCAATTGCCGCGAATGCCGCTCCCGCTGCTCCTTCCGTGAGAAGACTCGCGAGGGAGATCGGTGTTGATATCAACAAAGTGCCGGGCACTGGTCCAAGAGGCAGAATATCCATGGATGATGTGAAGGCGTATTCTAAAGCTTTGCATCAGTCGCGAGTGGTAAGTGGTGAGTGGCGGGGAGGAGCCCCGGCGGTGGGTGCTGGAGTTGCTCAGAAGCCGTTGCCTGATTTCTCTAAGTTCGGGGATATCGAGCGGAAAGAGATGAACAACATCCGCGCTAAAACTGCCGAGCACCTGAGCTATGCCTGGGCTACAATTCCGCATGTTACCCAGTTCGATAAAGCTGATATTACAGAGCTGGAAGAGCTTCGTAAGAAGTTCGCGCCAATGGTGGCAAAGGGTGGCGGAAAACTTACCATGACATCAATCCTTGTGAAGGTGATAACCGCGGCGCTGAAGCAGTTCCCGCAGTTCAATTCATCGGTTGATATGGAAAAGAAAGAGATAATTTATAAGAACTACTTCAATATCGGCATTGCGGTTGATACCGAACATGGTTTGATCGTTCCGAACATAAAGGGGACTGACAGGCTGAATCTGACTCAAATATCAGCTGAAATGGCGGTGCTCTCCGAAAAAGCACGGGCGAAGAAGATCGGTCTGGATGAACTCCAGGGAGGAAGCTTTACCATCTCAAATCTCGGCGGAATTGGCGGAACATACTTCACTCCCGTTGTCAATTCACCTGAAGTGGCAATACTCGGAGTATCGAGGGGTTCGATGGATCCCGTTTATGTGAACGGCAATTTCGTTCCACGACTGATGCTCCCACTTTCACTTTCCTACGATCACAGGGTGATCGACGGTGCCGATGCCATCCGCTTCTTAAGGTGGGTGATCGAGGCGCTCGAGAATCCATTCAAACTGCTGATCGAAGGGTAGGGGGTGACCATGATAAAGACACAGTTATTGGTTATTGGCGCGGGTCCCGGCGGATATGCAGCCGCGTTCGCCGCAGCTGATATGGGTATGGAAGTAACCCTTGTTGACCTTGATAAAAATCCCGGAGGAGTCTGTCTCTTCCGGGGTTGCATCCCTTCAAAGGCATTACTCCATGTGGCAAAGTTGATAAACGAGACAAAAGAAGCAAAGCACTGGGGAGTTGATTTTGGTGAACCGAAGATCAACCTCGACCAGCTTCGCGAGTTCAAGAACAAGGTTGTCGGTAAGATGACCGGCGGTCTCGGACAATTGGCCAAGCAGAGGAAAATTAATTTTGTTCAGGGAAGGGCAACCTTCACCTCATCCCGCTCGGTAAAGGTTGATCTTAATGCCGGAGGCAAGGATGAGATACACTTCGAAAAAGCAATTATTGCGATTGGCTCCGAGATAGCTACTATTCCCGCTTTTAATATCAAGAGTGACAGGCTGCTGAACTCAACTTCCGCTCTTGATCTCCCTGCGATCCCTGAAAGGATGCTTGTAATCGGCGGCGGGTATATCGGTCTCGAACTTGGTTCGGTTTATTCCGCGCTTGGCACAAAAGTGTCGGTTGTTGAGATGACGAACGGACTTCTTCCTGGTGCCGACCGCGACATGGTGAACTACCTGCAGCAGATGCTGAAGAAGAAATTTGAGGCGATCATGCTCGAGTCGAGAGTGATGAAACTTGAGCCGGTTGAGAACGGCATTAATGTGACCATTCAGGACAAGACCGGTGCCGAAAGGGTCGAGTTTTATGACTATGTGCTTGCTTCGATCGGAAGACGCCCCAACACCGCGGGCCTCGGACTTGAGACCACAAAAGTTGAGCTCACACCGAGAGGACACATTAAAGTTGACAACACCCTTAAAACCACCGACCAGTACATTTACGCCATCGGCGACATAGCCGGTGATCCGATGCTGGCCCACAAGGCTTCGCACGAGGCGCGTGTGGCTGTTGAGTCGATTGCGGGTCACAGAGTGGCCTTCGCTCCGGCTGCAATCCCGGCTGTGGTATTCACCGATCCTGAGATCGCGTGGGCGGGCATTACTGAGACCGAAGCGCGTGAAAAAGGGATAAAGCATGAAGTGGCGAAGTTCCCCTGGGCAGCCTCGGGAAGGGCAACCACGCTTGACCGGTTTGATGGAGTAACCAAACTGATGATCGCCCCCGATACCGAAAGGATTTTGGGAGTCGGCATCTGCGGTCCCGGCGCGGGCGAGCTTATCGCCGAAGGGACACTCGCCATCGAAATGGGTGCAGTTGCCTCCGATCTGAAGCTTACGATCCACCCTCACCCAACCCTCTCCGAAACCGTTATGGAAGCGGCAGAAGTGTTCTTTGGTGAAAGTGTGCATTTGTATAGACCGAAGAAAAAGTGATTAGCTATTAGCTGTTAGTTATTAGCGATGAGTGATGAGTAGTATTATTCCGGAGATGGAACAGTTCTATAAGGTTGTGGAGGATGACGCGCTTCGCGGGCTGCTTGAGGCGGCTGACGTATTGCGTGATGACATAAACCGTAAAAGACCTCTTGAAGGTGACCTGTGGGCTGTTGTTGAGGAGAAGCTGCTTGTAGAGTGGACTTATAACTCAAATGCCATCGAAGGCAGCACACTGACCCAGGGCGAGACGCTTTTCTTCCTCAAACATGGGCTCACAGTTGAAGGGAAACCGTTTAAGGATTTCCTTGACGCCAAAAATCACGCTGAGGCAATACAGTTCCTCTATGATGTGGTCAAACAGCAGAGGCCCATCTCTCCAGGGTTGATCAAAGAATTCAATGCCCTCCTTCTCTCCGGGGTCAGAAAGACCCCCGCGATCGACCGTTACGGCAACAGAACAGAGAAGGAGGCCACCCCCGGTGAATATAAAAAATACCCTAATCATGTTCTTCAACCCGACGGGAGTATTCACAAGTATGTGGATCCTGTTCACGTACCAGCGGAGATCGAGTTCCTCACCCGGTGGGTTGAGGAAAATATCAAATCGATACACCCAATAATAATAGCCACTGTGGCGCATTATAACCTGGTGCGGATCCATCCGTTCGATGATGGGAACGGGCGGGGTGCACGGCTTTTCATGAACCTCACACTGATAAGGCAGGGATTTCCACCAGCTATCATTAAAAATGAGCACCGCCGCAAATATATCGATGCCCTTTCCCGGGCTGACAGCGGTGATATTCAAGGTTTTGTTTTGTTCGTTGCCGAAGCGTGTGTTGATACATTGAGATCGATAAATGATATTTTAAGGCTGAAGGCTGATCCGCCGCGGCGGACTGAAGGCTGATCCGCCACAGGGGAATGAATATTTACTTTGCGTTCTCTGCGTCCTCTGCGGTTTAATCGAAACTACTCGCTCCGCCGCGGCGGATCGCTACTCACTACTGACCCCACTTCATTACCCACTTATAACTATATTTACAAACTGAATTTTTCCAATTTTTTCAAACGAGGTTACTGATGACAGCCAATCTTGACATGATCAAGAAAGTTTACGGCGATTTTGCTCAGAAGGTTGAGCACGCCCGTGCAATTCTGGGAAGACCACTCACTTATGCCGAAAAGATCCTTTACTCACACTTGTGGGAGACACCAAGCGCGCCGCTCGTGAGAGGTAAGGATTACGCGGATCTCGCCCCCGACCGTGTGGCGATGCAGGACGCGACAGCCCAGATGGCACTTCTTCAGTTCATGTCAGCCGGCAGAAAAGAAGCGGCAGTTCCCTCGACCGTACACTGCGATCACCTGATCCAGGCACAGGTTGGCGCGAAAGATGACCTTGACCGCGCTAACAGCGAGAACAGGGAAGTGTACGACTTCCTTGAAAGCGTGAGCGCGAAGTACGGCATCGGCTTCTGGAAGCCGGGTGCCGGCATCATCCATCAGGTGGTTCTTGAGAATTACGCATTCCCCGGCGGAATGATGATCGGAACCGACTCCCACACCCCCAACGCGGGTGGACTCGGAATGATCGCGATCGGTGTCGGCGGTGCTGACGCGGTTGATGTTATGGCCGGAATGGCCTGGGAGCTGAAATGGCCAAAACTTATCGGCGTTAAACTTACAGGAAAACTGAACGGATGGACCTCTCCGAAAGATGTTATCCTTAAACTCGCCGGAATCCTCACCGTTAAGGGTGGAACAGGCGCAATAGTTGAATATTTCGGTGATGGAACCGAATCGATCTCATGCACAGGCAAAGGAACGATCTGCAACATGGGTGCCGAGATCGGAGCCACCACTTCACTCTTCCCCTATGATGCCAAGATGGCAGCTTACCTGAGATCAACGGGCAGGGAAGACCTCGCTGAACTCGCGAACGGAGTTGCGTCCGAGCTTAAAGCGGATGTTGATGTAGCCGCGAACCCCGAAAAATATTTTGATCAGATAATCGAGATCAACCTGAGCGAACTGGAGCCGCATGTTAACGGTCCGTTCACTCCTGATCTCGCGTGGCCCGTTTCAAAGCTGAAAGAAGCCGCGAAAGAGAATAATTACCCCGAAAAACTGAGTGTCGCGCTCATCGGCAGTTGCACAAACTCGAGCTATGAAGATATCGACAGATCGACCAACATCGCCCGTCAGGCACTTGCCAAAGGGCTGAAAGCAAAATCGCAGTTCACGATCACCCCGGGATCGGAGCAGGTGAGAGCCACCATCGACAGGGACGGTCAGCTTGCCACGCTCACAGAGCTTGGTGGCGTGATACTCGCCAACGCCTGCGGACCATGTATCGGCATGTGGAAGAGAATGGATGTGAAGACGGGTGAAAGAAACACCATCATCACTTCGTTCAACAGAAATTTCGCCAAGAGAAACGACGGCAACCCCGAGACCCTCGCTTTTGTTGCCTCGCCTGAGATCGTTACAGCTATGGCGATCGCGGGAAGCATCACCTTTAATCCGATGACCGACGAATTGGTTAACGAAAAAGGTGAAAAAGTGAAACTTGAGCCGCCAACAGGTGATGAACTTCCCTCGAGAGGATTCGACCCCGGTGAAAGCGGATTCATTGCCCCTGCCGCTGACGGTTCGACCGTTGAAGTGAAGGTTGCCCCGACAAGTGACAGACTTCAGCTCCTCGAGCCATTCACTCCATGGGACGGAAATGACCCCGAAGACCTCCCTGTACTTCTGAAGGCAAAAGGGAAGTGCACCACCGATCATATTTCGATGGCGGGTCCATGGCTTAAGTACCGCGGTCACCTTGACAACATTTCGAACAACATGTTCATCGGCGCCATAAACGCCTACACCGGTGATCCGGGCAAGGTGAAGAATGCCTTCACGGGTGAATATAAATCAATTCCTGAAGTGGCTCGTGAGTACAAGGCAGCCGGCAAAATGTGGGTTGTGGTCGGAGATGAAAACTACGGTGAAGGTTCCAGCCGTGAACACGCGGCTCTTGAGCCAAGGCATCTCGGAGGTCGCGCGATAATCGTTAAAAGCTTCGCGAGAATTCACGAAACCAACTTGAAGAAACAGGGTATGCTACCGTTAACCTTTGCCAATCCGGCGGATTACGACAAAGTCAGGGAAGACGACCGCGTTTCGATCAAGGGATTGAAGGAGTTCGCCCCCGGAAAACAGGTTACGCTCGTAATAAAACACTCTGACGGCACTGTTGAAGAGTGCGCCCTCAACCACACCTTTAACGAACGCCAGTTCGAGTGGTTCAAAGCAGGCAGCGCGCTTAATCTTATCGCTGCCGGCAAATAAATTATTAAAGGTTACACGGATTAATCGGATTTAACACAGATTTCACGGATGGAACAAGCATCCAAAGAATCCGTGCAAAATCTGTGAAATCCGTGTAACCTTTCCTTATAATTTCTGCGGTTAATTATAATACCTAATCCGCCGCGGCGGACTAATACCTAATACCTGATACCTAATACCTAAGCTATGAACTTTCTCTCTCCCGCATTACTTTTCGGCTTATTGGCGGCATCCATCCCGGTGCTGATCCACCTGCTGAATTTGCGGAAGCTTAAGAAGATCGATTTTTCGACGCTGCACTTTCTGAAGCTGATCGAAAAGCAGAAGGTGCGCCGGGTGAAGCTGGTTCAGTGGCTGTTGATGGCGCTGAGGGTGTTAATAATTATGATGCTGGTTCTTGGGTTCTCGAGGCCTGTTCTTAAGGAGACGAGCATCCCCGGGTTCGCTTCCGCGGCAAAGACGAGCGTGGTAATGATAATCGACGACAGTTTTAGCATGGAGGTGGTGGATGGTGGTGGCTCCCTTTTAAACAAGGCTAAAGGTGTTGCCGACAGGATCATCTCCGGACTGAAAGATGGCGACGACGCGAGGGTGGTGCTTACATCGGGCCGCGATGAGAATACCGTGATTGCAAAGGGTGACCTGATCGCCCTTAAAAAATTCATCAAGGAGCTTGAACCGGCCTTCGTATCGAATGATCTGAATCCGGCGGTTATCCGGGCTGCAAAGATGATCGAAGAATCGGAGAATCTTAACAAAGAACTTTATATTCTCTCCGATCTCCAAAGGTCGACTTTGGGCAATCCGAAGGAGTTCACCGATATCTCCTCCCTTATCGATTCCCGAGTAAAAACATGGGTTATCGACCTGAAAACGAAGAAAACCGTTAATTCCGCTGTTATTGGTCTGAAGATCAACAATCAGGTTTTTGAGCCGGGGAAAGAGGTTTCTGTGACCGCCACCATCCGGAATTTTTCGGATGATGACATAAATAACGGGGTGATCTCTCTTTTTGTGAACGACGAAAGGGGGGCCCAGAAAAGCTACAGTTTGGAAGCGGGCAAGATTACCGATGTCACACTTTCAGCACCGGTTAAAAAGACCGGTTATTCATCCGTGATGGTTCAAATAGATGAGGATGATATAAAAACCGACAACCAGAGATATGGCTCGGTTTACATCCCGAAAGAGTTCAACCTCCTTCTTCTCGGGAAGAAAGACGACCTTAAATTTGTCCGCGCTGCCATCGAGGCGGGTTCTTTCTCCGGAAATATGAAGATAACCGAACGGGATATCTCACAGACAGGTGCTACCGACTTCACGGGTGTGAACATGGTGATTGTTGCAGGTTCAGGAGAAGGAGCAGACTTGCGAAAACTTAAGGATTTTGTTAACGGTGGTGGTGGGGTACTCCTTTTCCCGGGTGAATCGACCCCGCTTAAAGGATATTCCCTGCTTCTCAACTCGTTCGGTGTTGCTTCACCTGTCGAATTAAAAAAAGACGCGAAGGCTCTCCCCGGTAAGTTTGCTTCTGTAAATTTCAATCATCCCCTCTTAAAAGAGATATTCGTAACCCCGTACGGAAACTCAGTAGAGTCGCCCGGGCTTTATACCTGGTTCCGTCTGCCCATGGGTGGAGGGGTTGATGTGATCACCCTCGCTGATGGTGGTTCGTTTTTAAAAGAGTCTAAAAGCGGTAAAGGGAAAGTGCTCACAATTGCAGCACCTCCCACACTTGCCTCAGGTGACCTGCCCATGATCCCCATTTTCGCCCCGTTGATCTACAGATCACTGTTTTATCTTGCATCACAAGAACCCGCGATTCAGGGAACAGTAGCCGGTGAAGAGATAACCATCCCCTTGAAGAAGGCAGGTGGGGGAAAAATAGAGATCGCCTCGCCCGGTGGTACCACTTCATATATGCAGACCGGACGTGATGGCGATGGGATAAGATTTACCGGTACATCGATTCCCGGCATATATAAATTTACAAGAGGTGGTGAAGAGATCGACTGCATTCCAGTGAACACTGACTCTTCCGAGTCGAATACCAGGTATCTTGGTGAGGACGAGTTAAAAGCGTATTTTGCAGCAGTCAAATTCAGGAATATTCCCGCGGTAATGCAAGCCGGTGATGACTTCACAGGTGCGGTGATTCAAGCACGTACAGGCTCCGAGCTCTGGAAGCTTTTTTTGATCTTTGCCCTTGTATTCATCGCGGTAGAAATGTACTTCGCCCGCGCCAGGAAGAAGGATGTGACTTAGCTCACCGCGAGCGGGCATGTCTAAATTTTGGTAAAGATTTGTCTAAGCAAAAATTAGACAAATAACTGAAATTGATGTAAACGCATGAAAATAATCTTTGATTTTGTGCGGGAAATGGAATATTTTAAAGATGCGAAATTTTATATAATGATTCAACAACAAAAATGATGAGAGTTAGTCGGAGGCTTTAATGAGGTATCTACTGTTACTGTGTACCTTTACTGTATCCTTTCTGCTGCTGCCTCAAGAGGTTTTGGCTCAGAGTGGAAAGATCTCCGGACGGGTTATTGATTCGCAAACAAAGGAAGGACTTCCTTTCGCGAACGTCGTGATACTCGGGACAAACCTTGGCGCGGCGACAAATCTGGACGGCGATTATGTTATCCTGAATATACCCCCCGGAACATATAAGATCCGGGCATCCATGACCGGCTACAACAATTATACGATAGAAAATATCAAAGTTGCATCCGGTCTCACAACCTCCCTCGATTTTGCCATAGTGCCCGCCTCTTTCCAGACGGAAGAAGTGGTGGTTATCGCAGAAAAACCCCTTATAAATAAAGACATTACTGCATCCACATCTATTGTGGGTGATGAACTCATCTCCGAACTCCCGGTTACCGACATTTCTGACGTGCTGCAACTTCAGGCCGGTATCGTTGTGGGTGGTGGCGGCGAGCTTCACATGCGCGGTGGTCGTGGTGGTCAGGTTGTTTATCAGGTCGATGGTGTGCCCGTGACCGATGCCTACGACAACAGCAACGTGGTTGATGTTGGTACCAATTCAGTTAAAGAATTGCAGGTCATCTCGGGAGCGTTCAACGCCGAGTTCGGACAGGCGATGTCGGGTGTTGTAAACATCGTTACAAAAGACGGTGACAACAACTATACCGGTTCACTTTCGTTCTATGGTGGCGATTATTTTTCGAGCAAAGAGGATGTCTTCTGGAACATCAAGAAGATCAATCCGATAGCGGTCCGCAATATTGACGCGAGTTTAAGCGGTGCTCTCTTGAGAGATAAACTCTTCTTCTTTGCCAACGGAAGATACTACTACAACGAAGGCTATTTTTACGGCAAGAGAACATTCCTTACCACTGATATATCGCGTGAAAACTCTGCCAACCAGTCGTATAACCTCGTTGACGGTGCCGACACATCACTCACCCCGCTCGCGGGACCAAGAGGCGACGGCGAGTACGTTCCAACGAATGAGAATACAAGATATTTCGCGCAGGGAAAGCTGACCTATAGAATGTTCCCCGGTTTTACGGTAAGGTTCAGCTACCTTTTCGACAAGCAGAATTATTTTGATGGTGCACCCAGGCTTACACCTGATAACAATCTGCAGAGATTCAGACAGGGTATCAGCAACACCTTCAGTATAAATCATGCAGTTTCAGCCTCATCATTCTATACTTTAAATCTCTCTTATTTCTTCAAAGATTACAGGCACTACCTATACGAAGACATTTACACCGGAAATCCTGCCAGACCGACACTTTATGTTGACAACAGGTTGAAGCAGAATCCCCCTTACAGCCTTGATATTGGTGGAACAAACAATAACCGCTTTGTAAGAAACACGGGAACATACTCGGTAAAGCTTGACTGGGAAACCCAGTTCAACAAACAGATCAGTTTAAAAGCCGGTATTGATGCCAAACAGCACAAGATCTATTTCGAGAACATTAACCTTGTTCCGATGTCGATAAACGGCGTTGACGCTAAACCGTTCAACGTTGTTGTACCTCCGGAAACTTCGACCGATCATGATACTTACACAAGAAAACCGCAGGAGATATCCGGTTATGTACAGTCGAAGTTTGAGGCTTTCAACCTTATCTTCAATGCCGGTGTAAGATTTGATCTTTTCAATCCTGACGGTAAAATTCTTGCCGACCCGGCAGATCCCGATATAAGGAAGCCTGTTAAACCGGCTAACCGGGCCAAAACTTACGAAGAAAGACTGACCTACTGGTATAAAGACGCTTCTGTGAAAACACAGTTCAGCCCCAGGCTTGGTATCGCGTTCCCGATCACAGCCAGAGGAGTGATCCACTTCTCATACGGACACTTCTTCCAGCTCCCGAGCTATGAACTTCTTTACAGCAATCCTGATTTTGAAGTGCTCGATGGTTCCGGAAACGTTGCCCTTTTTGGTAACTCGGACTTGAAACCACAGAAAACAGTAAAAGGCGAGATCGGTCTTCAGCAGCAGCTCTCTGATGACATGGCGATCGACGTAACCCTCTTCTTCGAAGATTTTAGAGACCTGACCGGTACACAAACTGATCAGATCTCGATATTCGGTACGCAGTCCACCTACAGTCAGTATGCCAACTCTGACTTTGGCTTCTCGAAAGGCTTTATTGTAAAGTTCGAGAAGAGATTTGGTGGCGGTCTTTCAGTGAATGCCGATTACACCTTCTCGGTTACGAAGGGTAACTCCTCGAACCCCGCGGACGCGAGAAACGCGATCCTTGGTGGCGCGGCTCCTGAAACCTATATCGCCCCGCTCGACTGGGACCAGACACATACATTCAACCTCGCGGTCACTTACTCCGTATCAAACGACTATGGTGTATCGCTCATAGCCAACTATTTCACGGGTCAGCCTTACACTCCTGCTGTTAACAAAAACACAAGAGTAACACAGAATGCCTTCCCAAGGAACAGTGATTACAAGAACGATATTTTCAATGTCGATCTTAGAGCTTACAAAGAGTTTGAAATCGCAGGTCAGAGGATCACAGCGTTCCTCAGAGTTTTCAACCTGCTTGATCTCGACAATCCACGCGGTCTCTATTCTGACACCGGCGACCCATACTTTACGTTTGGGCTGCTTGAAGCCAGAAAGATCAACCCAAGATTGTACTACAACACACTTGAAGAACTGTATCAAAATCCTGGTTTCTTCTCCGAACCCCGGAGAGTAGAAATCGGTTTGTCGTATAACTTTTAAGACGGGTTGAGTTTATGAATAAATACCTGATAAATATTTCGTTACTGCTTCTTTTCGTCTTTGCCGGTGAAGCACTTGCTCAGCGTGGCGACCCGAACCTCAGAAGAATCGGATACCATACCGGTAACCGTATCGGTATCTCCTTCTATAACGACGGACAGATATCCGGTTTCAACCAGGGTGTCGATATCAGAGGTGAATGGCCTCTCGGCTCGGGCGAAAACTACATAGGTGACTGTATACCGTTGATCGGTGTCGAATTCACCAACACCCTCGGAGAAGTCAGACACTCGGTCTGTATCTCAAGAGGGCCAAGAAAAGGACAGTTTGAAGAGAGACACCCTCTCTACAACTATTTCTGGGGATGGAACCCTATACCGGGCTTCCTGAACCCTGCCTCACAGTCGGTGGCAATGTCACACCTTCCTGATTCCTGGCCAATTGGTGGCTGGAGGGATCAGCCAACATGGACAGATCCTGTTACCGGAAAAACCCAGTGGAACGGCTACTTCGGACGTGGAGTGATCCAGGCCGATCAGGAAAGCTACTATTGGGCAGACGACAACCAGGACGATGAGTTCAACGGTAACTTCCTCCCTGACAGCAGGGACACTTCCAGAAAAGGCATGGGCCTTCAGATGGGCGTGAGAGGTTTCCAGTGGTCAAGCTTCCTCGCCGCGAACAGTATTTTCTGGCTGTATGACATTAGAAATGAAGGAACCACTGTTTACAGAAAAGCCGACTTCGGTACCGTGGTTGGTACTCTCGCCGGCGGTGACGGTGACAGTCAGGACGATCTTGGTGAATTCGATGTCAAAAATTCGATCACCTATTCGTGGGACAGTGATGGTATCGGAAACAAAGGTCAGAAGGTAGGATGGGTGGGATATGCCTTCCTCGAATCACCGGGAAACTCGTTTGACGGCATTGATAATGATGACGATTCAGGCGATCCGAACTCCCCGAGATTCGTGCAGACTTCTTTTGACTCTGTTACTTACCTCCCCGGGCAGACCATGGTTCTGATCGACGGTACAACGTACGCGAGATCGCTTTACACGGTTCAGCCGGGTGTTAATACCGTCACAAGCCTTGGTAAAACAACTTCATTTACCCCTGGGATCACCTACTTTAGAGAAGGTCATATCAAAGAGATCATTAACGGTGTATCGATTCCCGATTCATCAGCCAACGATGGCATTGATAACGATTTCGACGGTTTGATCGATGAGAACCAGGCGATCCACTATGAAACCAGAAGATTAAGAAACCTCCCCGGACTGAAGTACAAAGACTTCAAAACAGGAGCTGGTGTTAATGATCCTCTCATCGATGAGAAGAGAGACAATGATGCCGGAACGATAGTTTCGTCATATATCAAAAATCCTGACGGTAGTTCAACTCTTGTAAGCCATTGGTCAGGCGATGAAAACGCCAACTGGGTGGCATCTGATCCTTCTACCGGCGATATCAGAG
>JAEYUD010000127.1 GCA_023433685.1 Bacteroidota bacterium | reverse complement strand
GCGTATTTTACTCACGAGGGGATTACCTACCCGGTTAGCGAATTTATCTACTTCCTGGCAGGAGATGTGAGAACAATTGAGTCGGTTAACCGCGACAAACTGGCAATCAAACTTCGGAACTGGACCCGCGATTTTATAGAGTATGAGCTGCTCGCGAAAGAGGCCTTTAAAAGGGCTTTGCATAAAAATCCCGAAGTGAGGCGCGAATTTAACATCTGGCGCGATTTCGTTTTATCCAATGCTTACCAGATGCAGTATGTTGATTCAGCAAAGATCAGCGACTCGGAAGTTATGGACTATTTTATTCGCAGGAACAGCGGTCAATCCGGTGGCGTTAATATAAAATTGATCAGGGCGATAAGCGATGACCTTGATAAACTATCGGAACTTCTCGGCAAACTGGATGCAGGGGACGACTTTGCAACGCTCGCTGCCGCGATTAATGGCGATAAAAACGATGAGATAAATGGCAATTCAGATAAGTTTATCCCTGCTGTTGACTATGGCGAGTCGGGGACGATGGCGTTGAAACTTAATCCAGGGCGTGTTTTTGGTCCCGTAAAAACAGGTGACAAATACATGATAATTAAGCTTGTGGATAAAAAGACGGGAGATATAGCCTTCAGTCAGGATTTTGAGGCGGTAAAAGACAAGTTAAAACGCGACCTTGGATGGCAGAAATATTTCAAAACCATGACAGAAAACACCGCTAATCTTGCGATAAGGTATAACACTCAGATCGATATGGATAAAATTAAAAACCTCAAAGTAACTGAGACAAACTCTGTTTACTACAGATACATGGGTTTTGGTGGCAGGATCACCGCTTATCCATTGGCAAAGCCATATACAGAATGGGTAGAGTCATGGCTGAAACAGAAACAACTTAATCCGTGATCATTCTTCAGGTGTAAATCCGGTTCTTGCGTTGAAGACCGTGATCATCTTCCATGTCGCGAATGAGAAGAATGGAGCGACAAACATATCAATACTGTAATGGACGTGTTGCAGTAGTATGCACACAGCCATAATGGCGGCAAGAGCAAGAATGACCACCTTTTTTCTTTTATCATGCACTACAAAGCTTAGAAGCACGATCACTGAAAAATGACCGGAGAAAAAGAGGTCATGCTTTAGTACTATATCCTGACTTAGTTGGGAAATGAAAGGATCGTAAAGGGGAATGAGTGTCTCCGGTGCCTTTAATGGCAGAAGCGACATGCTGATCAGTCTGGAAGCCAGAAGAAAGAAATATGCCTGAAATCCCATCATCAGTCTTACAGGTCTGCTCGAGAGGTAATGAAATGTGAGTATCACCGCTCCGTACAGGGCAATGAAGGTCCACCATGTCATATCCACCGGTGAAAACAGGGTTAGAATGGGGTCTTTGAAACTGAATCCTTCTCTGAACTCATTCCAGACAAGCACTTCACCCGCGATCCAGGCGAGAAGGAGACTAAAAGCAAAAGTGGCGATGAAGTACCATTTGAATGATTTACCGGCAAACGCGTATTTCCAGGCTGCAATGGCACCGGTTGGAGAGCTCTTTATACTGATTCCTCACTATATTTTTAATTTTTAACATGCAAATATAAGAAGCAATTGGGAAGTGAGTTCTCAACCGTTTTTTCAATAGTTAGAAAATCATTGTCGTTATTGACAATACCGGGATATCAGGGGGCTAATAATGAATAAAAAAGCACATTTCTTACGGTATAATTTTTGATGCAGAAAACTTCGGGGTCACCTTTTGATTTCCGGCATCTTCATCAAGGTTTAAAATTCTTAGGAGTGAATAATTGATAGATAGAAGAGAATTCCTGAAGCTTTCAGGTTTGGCACTTGTAGCCATAGGAAGTGGTGCCGGTGTTAAAAAACTGTTTGGGCGTAAAGAACGCATTGATATAACACTCGCCGCAATACTGCCGGACGACCACCGTGTTATCTCCCGTGTTTTGGGTGTATTGACGGGTGAATCCGGAGTTTCCCTCGACCCCAATCGAACCCTCTTACTGGGTGAAGCATCCCTTACAGGAAAGCTGAAACCGGCAGGATTCATCACAGGGCGGGTGGAAGACCCTGAATACGTAATTTCACTCTCAAGAATTTCGGGCGGTAACACATCGGATATATTTATTAAAACGGATGAATACGGGATACTTTCTCCGGAGGCTTCTTTTTCAAAGTCACTGAAAACACTTCGCTCTGAATTGAAACAAATACCGGCTTCGGTTATGGTTACACTTCGATCTGTCATGGGAGGCAGCAGCGTGGGAGAAAGATACGCTGTCATCAGTTCGGAAGGGAAAGAGATTGAAAGGGTGTCCCTCTCCGGAGCGGTGAAAGAAGTAGAGGTTTACGGAGGGAATGTTATCGCTGCAGGTGGCGGAAGAGCCAGTGTAAAGCAATACGGTTGCAAACACGGTATCTGCTCTAAAATGGGACACGCGTCCATCGCGGGTGATGTAATTGCCTGCGCGCCGCATAAGATGACGATCACAATAGTCTAACATGTTCAAAATTTTGTTCGAGAAAAGGGCTCTGGCGTTCATCGCTGTTTTTGTGATCTTTTTTCTGATCGGGATCTGGATCAGAGGGGGAAAAGATGAATTGCCAAAAGTCAAACTTATCCGACCGGCTCTTGGTACCGTGGTTGAGATCACCATCAAAAGTGATGACTCAGCCAAAATTAAAAGCGCGTTTGAAGCCGCTTTCGCTGAGATCGAAAGGATAGACCGGGTATTTACCGACTATAATGATTCAAGCGCGGTCGGGCTGATAAATATCGCTAAACCCGGTGAGATCGCTACCTTACCTGAAGTTGCACGCCTGATCAAGCGGTCACTTGAACTTTCAGTCGTCACGGGTGGGGCGTTCGATATTACTGTCGGTGGACTAATGCAGCTTTGGGGTTTTAAGGATGAGGCGATGCATATCCCTGATATTGATTCCCTTGAACGGGTTAGAACAAATGTTGGCTGGAAGAATCTCACCATTGTCAATGAGTCGGTGGTAAGAAAAAAAACAGACCTGAAGATCGATCTTGGTGGTATAGCCAAGGGTTACGCGGTAGACAGGGCATGGAAAGTTCTTGACGGGATGGGGCTTGAAAGTTTTCTGATCAACGCGGGGGGTGAGATCAGATGTAAAGGTGACGGATGGACCGCGGGCATACAGGATCCCACTGATCCCGGACAAATGAAGGCTGTTATTGCGCCGGATAATAAAGCTGTTGCCACCTCCGGTGACTATCAGAATTATTTTGAGGTTGAGGGAACGAGGTATTGTCACATTTTTGATCCATCTACAGGTTTTCCCGCAGGAAAAGTGGCTTCCGTTACGGTTTTGGCGGATGATGTGGCAACAGCCGACGCGCTTTCCACCGCTCTTTTTGTTGCCGGACTTGAAAAAAGCACTGAAATCATGAACAAGTTTCCCGGATCTGAGTACATCGTGATCAGTAAAGATGGAAAGCTGCACTTCAGCGCGGGAGCCGGAAGATATCTGCTTAAATGAGATGAACGAGTAATTATTGAAAAGCTTGAACCGGGGTTCAGGCGACCTGACAGAAGAAATGGAAGTTTTTCAAGAAGAAGGAATAGTATTAGAGAAGCACGGCGATGTCGCTGAGGTAGCCATAGTTGATAAAGGCGACTGCGATTCGTGTGCAGCCAGGCCATACTGTGTATCGGTTGTTAACTCATGCTATTCAAAACTTACCGTGGTAGACAGACTGAACTCAAAGCCCGGGGATGAAGTGGTGATCGAGGTAAAGGGGTCAGACCTTCTGAAAGCGGTGATAATGGTATATGGAATACCACTATTTTTGTTCATATTTGTAATTGGAATTATTATTTATTCCCTGGGAGAAACCCCTTTAAAAGAGGTGGTGGGTATTTTGGCAGGTGTTGGCACACTTCTGCTCTACATTGGTCTGATGAACAAACGGATAAAAAGTGCCCGGGTAAAAAAGTCAAATCTCCCTAAAACCATAAAAATAAAAAAGTCATTTCAGTCAGTGGATCACTAAAAACGGTAGATCAATGTTTAAAATAGTTTCGGCGGAATTTCTTGCTCCAGAGATAAAAAGATTTGAGATAGAAGCTCCAAAAATAGCTGCCAAAAGAAAAGCAGGTCAGTTTGTAATTGTTCGAATTTCGCATCAGGGAGAAAGAATACCTCTTACCATCGCTGACGCCTCTGTAGAGAGGGGAACGATCACTATAATTGTACAGGGGATCGGGAAGACTACAAAAGAGATTAACACACACGAAGCAGGCGACTACTTTATGGACGTGGTCGGGCCCCTCGGAATTGCATCCCACATAGAGAATTTCGGAACTGCTGTCAGCATCGGCGGGGGTGTTGGAACCGCGATCGCTTTCCCGACGGCGAAGGCACTTAAACAGGCAGGAAACCACACAATCTCAATAATCGGCGGCAAGTCGAAAGAATATGTTATTCTCGAGAATGAACTTCGAGATATCTGTGATGAAGTTTACGTAACCACCGATGACGGCAGTTATGGCTACCACGGTTTTGTTACCGGGCAGCTTAAAGACCTGATAGAATCTGGCAGGAAGATCGATTTTGTACTCGCGATCGGCCCCATCCCAATGATGCGGGCGGTGGCTGAAGTAACAAGACCATACGGAATTAAGACGGTGGTAAGTCTTAATCCCGTAATGGTTGATGGCACTGGGATGTGCGGCGGGTGCCGCGCGGTTGTGGGTGGAAAAACCGTTTTCGTTTGTGTTGACGGACCGGAATTTGACGCGCATGAGGTCGACTTCCCACTCCTCATGAAACGAAACAACACATACAGGCATGAAG
>JAEYUD010000088.1 GCA_023433685.1 Bacteroidota bacterium | reverse complement strand
GTTATCATAGATGTAGTAAACCCTTTTTATTTCGAAGGGGAGCACCTTTTCGATAACTGTGAGCGAGCCTCTTTCGTCACTTTTTGTGGCAAGGTCGATAAAATAAGCCATTAATTCCTCAGAAATGTATTCTCATCAAAAACATTGTAAACGCCGGTCAGTTTGCGCATTATGTAGATCGCCGGGGTGACCACCCTGAACTTGCTTTCACGCGTGCCGTTCGGATCGAAGCCGGGCCAGCGTGTGGTGATCTCTCTTTTTAGACGATCAAGAGTTAAAATATACGGTTTATAGAAGATATCCAAAACATTTTTGGTAAGCACTCTTCTACCGAGCTCTATCTTGCCCCCTTTAAAGAAGCGGAGGTAGTGATAATGATAAAAAATCACATCGAATTGTTGCCCTGATGAAAGCTCTTTTCCGGTTAACTTCCCATTAATTTCAACAAAATCATACTGCTGTACGTTCCATGCCGCGAGTCCACCACCAAGGTGTTGCATTACATGAACGCCTTCGAACCGCTCCGTCCAGTCGTCGAGGTAAAGCTGATCGCCGAACTTTCCGTCTTCGTAGCGGTCGTAGCACCACTCGAGGCAGCGGTCGCGCCACCAGGTGAGGGCTTTTCTTCCCCGTTCATCGTTTTTAAAGGTTACAAACTGAACACAATACCTGCCGCTCTTCACTTCCTTGTTGTACCGCGGGCTGTAGCGGTGCTCTGTCAGCAGTATCGATTTGTCGCCCATTTCGGTGAAAATTGGTTCCGGGGATGAGTAGAAGCAGATATCCGCGTCGATATAGGTGCAGTTATCAACTCCGAAGCGGTCGAGAACGTAAAGCACCGTGGATGAAGTTGAGGTCCAGCAATACTCAGCCACAGAGCGTGTTGGCTTCACTTCCAGAAGTCTGGGGTACTCGAACTCCTTCAGGCTAATAACCACCGTATTTTTCAGTTTCATTTTTGTGAGGATTTTATGCGACCTGTCATCAAAAGCGAAGATGAAAAGTTTGAAGTCAGGGATATATTTCACCATCGACTCGTGAAGCGCGAGCCCGCGGGTCAGGTAGTTTGAGTCGAAGAGTGTACAGAAGTTATATGTCATTGGTTGAACAGTTTCGAGAATTTTTCTTTAACGGCGGGCAAGAACTTCAGTTTCAGCAGCCCGGATTTAAGTTTGCCTTCAGATTGTTTGATCATCGAGTCGAAGAGTGGCTCCGGGAACCTTTCCCTTCCGTGATGGGCGATGGTGAGCGAGTAGCCATACTGTTTTTCGAGCACGGCGAATGTCCAGCCGAGCAGGTGGTCACGCAGCGACATATCGCCGCTGAAGTCGTTGAAATATTTAAGTTCCGCCCACCCCGGAGAGGTTTTGTGGGAGTAGTAGATAAATTTTTTCAGCCGGTCGGGTAGATGCAGCCCTTCAACGTCAGACTCCCTCAGGCGTTGCGAACCTTTCACGGTCATGGCGCCGAGCCAGAAGGGGAGCCCGTCGAAATATTCGAAAACCCTGTAGAGTTTGTCTTCCCCTTTGTAGGAGTCGATAATTCCCGGTTCAAGTTCAACCACGAGAGCTTTCCGCTGGATATCTTCGGGGAGTGACCGGAAAATGCTCAGATCGATCCCCTGGGTATCGGTTTTCAGCCAGTCGATCTTATCTATTTTAAGGTCAGCGAGCACTTTTGGGAGCGTCGTGTTCTTTACGGTGACCTTTTTTTCAGTTCTGAACTTTGAGGCAAAAGCCCATTCTTTCAGGGCTTTACCGTCGGGTTCAAGGGTGCTTGAGCAGTATGGTGAATCTGTCAGGTAAAAATCTGTTTTTTCACCTTCGTTGGCAGAAACGAGGGAATTGTAGATGTAAAGCTTCTTGAACCCTTTTGATTCGTCGGAAATGTAGCCGAATTCGCGGTCGTCAGCGTCGAACGCCAGGCAAACGGCGTGGCGGGCGAAGGCTTTCCACTCTTTATGGATGCTCCCTGAAGCGCCGATATCGACGAGCACGGGTGGCTCCTGCTTAAGTGCCGGGAGTTCAAATATTTTATCTATCAGGTTCATGCTGTTTTTCTCAATAAAAATACGGGTAAGAGGCAGAAAAGATTCGGAAACATCCCCGTAAGGGTATCTTTCAAGCTGCCTCCGGGCCAGACGGTTGAGAATTTCTCTATTCGAAGTCCGCCGGTGTGATCCACAAGTTCTTTGAAGTCGGCGATCGAAAGTTGATGAATGTGCCCTGTTGAGTACCAGGAGTAGCCGAAGAGCACCGGTTTGGGCATTCTTCCCCTCATAAAATGATCGATCCTGTTTTTGTAAAACCCGAAGTTCGGGAACGAAATTATCTGCCTTTTCGAGATCCGTTTCATTTCTTTCAGCAATATCTCGGGGTACATAACCATCTGGATGGTCACGTTGCAGATGGCGTAGTCAAACTCGTTATCGCCGAAGGGGAGTTTTTCATCTATTCTGCCGGGCCGGGCATCAATTCCCTTTTTTTTCGACATTTCCACTCCTGAAGTGGAAATCTCGATTCCAACGGCGCGGCTGCACTTCCCATTCTGCATCAGAAGCTGAAGGAGCGAGCCATTCCCGCAGCCGAGATCGATCACGGAAGGGGTGCCCTCGATAAAGCTTTCGATAACCGCGTACTCCTTCCGCTCTTCAGATTCCACCTCTGAGTAGTCGTAGTTGCGGTTGTCGTTGTGTCCGGGGCTGTTAATGTCTTTTGGCATCAAAGAAATAAGAATTTAAATCACCAAATTTAAGAAGAATGGAGGAGATAAGGGGGCTACCGTGCGTTATCTCCTCATAATACCTGGATTATTGCATCTTTTTACGAAGCTTAACGGGGGTTGCTGTTTTAGAGCGTAGCTTCAGGTTCAGCATCTCAACAAACACAGAGAATGCCATTGAGAAGTAGATATAGCCTTTGGGGACGTGATAGTCGAACCCGTCGGCGATCAGTGTGAAGCCGATCATCAGAAGGAACGAAAGTGCCAGCATCTTTACGGTAGGGTGTTTTTCGACGAATCTGCTTACAGGCCCCGCGAAGATCAGCATGAAGATGACTGAAATGATGACGGCGGTGATCATTATCTCTATATGTGAAACTATTCCAACCGCGGTAATTATGGAGTCGAGAGAGAAGACTATATCGAGGATCAGAATCTGAACTATCGTAGCGGCGAATGAACGCGCGGCCACGCCTCCGGCTGAGTGCTCTTCACCTTCAAGCTTGTCGTGTATCTCGAATGTACTTTTCCCCAGCAGGAAGAGACCGCCGATGATGAGGATCAGATCCCGCCCGCTGATCTCGTTCGACATCACGTTGAAGAGGGGGGCGGTAAGCTTCATTATCCAGGTGATCGAAAGAAGCAGGAGGAGCCGTGTGAACATCGCGAGTATTAGCCCCAAGTTTCGTGCTTTCGACTGCTGTTCAGCAGGAAGTTTCCCCGCGAGGATTGAAATGAATATTATATTGTCGATACCGAGCACCACTTCGAGTGCCACAAGGGTCGCGAGCGCGACGAGAGATTCAGGATTCAGTAACCATTCCAAATGATCATACCTTCCGTTTGGTTAATTTTTAGAAATTACAAGCGCGAAAAATATGAAAATCGAGGCAATGGGGGAAACTGTTATCAACATGTGATGTGATGAACATTCATTAGGTTTAAATATCAATATTTTAATTTTACCTGAATAAATGAAATACCTCATACCTTTTTTATTACTTATAACCATCACCCTCCGGGCACAGACTGACGACAGCTGGAAGGTTTTCGATGACACACAGGTCGGGAGGGTGGATATAACCATCGATCCGGCGCACCTGAACTGGATCTATGCCCACCCCACGAGCGACAGTGAGTTCGTGGCAACTATGCGGTTCAGAAACCGGTGGTTTGACGAAACAGTTGATTCAGTCGGATTCAGACTGAGGGGTAACACATCGCGCCAGGCGCAAAAAAAGTCGTTCAAAGTGGCGATAAACAGCTTTTTCAGCGGGCGGCAGTTCCACGGGGTTGAGAAACTGAACCTTAACGGTGAGCACAACGACCCCTCGATAGCACGCACCAAGATCAGTTTCGACCTTTTCGGAAAGACCGGGCTCATGGCTTCCCGAGCGAACCACACGGAAGTGTATATTAACGGGAGATATTACGGGCTCTATATAAACGTGGAGCACATCGACGAAGAATTTCTTAAAAAGCGTTACGCTGACGACTCAGGCAATCTCTGGAAGTGTCTCTGGCCCGCTGATCTTCAGTACCTCGGCGAAAATCCTGCTTCCTACATTTCCCTGGGTGGTGAGAGGCCCGCGTATGAGCTCTCGACCAATGAAGCCGGGATGGACTTCTCAAAGCTCATCCGCCTGACAAGAATACTGAACAACACTTCAGTGGCGGCACTTCCCGACTCGCTTGAAACCACTCTTGACGTGACCAGCGTTTTGAAATATTTCGCGATGAACATCTTCACCGGGCAGTGGGATGACTACTGGTCGAATATGAACAACTATTACCTCTACCACGAGCCGGCGGCAGGGGTTATTCATATTATACCTTACGATTACGACAATACTTTTGGTATCGACTGGTTCAACATCGACTGGTCGGCAGCGAACCCATACAATTTTCCGAAGATCAATAACGGCGCGCGCCCAATGGCGGATAAACTGATGCAGGTGCCTCAGTACAGAAACCTCTACACAAGAATGCTCAGGTTTTACCGCGACCGCGTTTACGCCCTTCCGTTTCAAACAGCCCGGCTTGATAACCTGCGTGACCTCATCACCCCGTTCGTTTTACCTGATACTTTCAGAACCAAAGACTATGGCTTCACTTTCAACCATTTTCTTAACTCATTCTCAACCTCTTTCAGCTTTCAGCACGTAAAAAAGGGGTTGAAGCAGTTCATATTCGCGCGCGCGAACTCGCTGGCGGCACAGTTAAGTGATCTTACCGCCCCGCCTATGGTTTATAATTATGAAGTGGTGCCTGCAAACCCCTCACCAACCGACAGCATTGAAGTGAGGGTTTCGGCGTTTTCAGTTGCCGGATTGAGAAACGTCACAGCGGTGATTACCAATACGGTTACAGGCGACTCAACAGCCAAACAGATGATCTGGTCGCCCGTACCCGGCACTCAGCTTCTGGAAGAGTACGACCTCTACACGGTGAAATTCCCACCGTTGGGGCCCAACGCGCGGTTCAGGTTAAAATTCAGAATTACCGACAGTTCAAATGTCGCGGCACTTTATCCTCGCTCGAAGAAAATAGAAATAAAAACCCCGGCGGCTCCCATCCCCGGAGTGAAGATCAATGAGTTCCTCGCGGATAACACTCTGATACCCGACACCACGGGGGATTTCGACGATTATCTCGAGCTTTACAACTCATCCAGCGAACCGGTGACTCTTACGGGGATGTATCTTACCGATAACAGGACAGCCCTGACCAAGTGGCGCTTTGAGCAGCCCGGGCTTGTGCTTCAGCCGGGCGCTTTTCTGGTTGTCTGGTGTGACGAAGATATAACCGACCCCGGGATCCACACAAACTTTAAGCTCAGTAAATCGGGTGAGGAGATATTTCTTACCGCGCCCGATGGTGTAACAGTGCTCGACTCGATCGTGTTCGGACCGCAGACCACAAACGTATCGCTTGGCAGGTTGCCCGATGGCACAGGTGAGTGGTTACCTGTTCCCCCGACACCGGGTTACACAAATGTGCCCGTGTCAGTTGAAGATGAGCAACTCCCTGTGGGTTACTCCCTGGGCAACAACTACCCCAACCCGTTCTCAACCGGTTCAGCCGGTGGCAGCAGCACCACTTCAATTAATTTCACGGTGAAAGAGGCGGGAGAATTATCCCTTAAAGTCTACAATTCACTTGGTGAAGAAGTGGCTGTTCTCGCCGGCAGGTTCGTTCAGCCCGGGCGGTATACTGAGGTTTTCGAGCCCCGTGATCTCCCTTCGGGCGTTTACTTCCTCCGCATGGCGATAAATGGATTCTCAAAAACGATTAAAATGACATTGATGAGGTAGAATGAGACTGTATAACCGTTTTTTAATAATTTTCATTTTATCAGTCCCTCTTTTTGCTCAGGCGCCGGAGCTTAAAGTTGAGTTGAAAAACACCTCACAGGTGTATTCAATTGCTGTATCACCCGACGGGAAGTGGATGGCTACGGGCACCACGGGGAAGGTATTCCTCTGGGATCTTGAAGCCGGGAAGATGGTACGGTCGCTGAAAGGGTTGATCTATCCCGTTTTCGCGATCGCGTTTACCACCGACTCAAAGTCGCTCCTCCTTGGCATGGGGGACAACAACGTTCAGCAATGGGATGTTGAGGGCTTCACCAAGACCGCAACTTTCTTCGGACATTCGGCGATGTTGAAAGACCTGAAAGTGTCGCCCAACGGAAAATATTTTGTCTCGCTCGATCACAAAAACAAAGTGATCTTGTGGGATATTGCCAAGGGAAAAGCCCTTAGGGAGTATGAAATACAGTCAGCCCTGGTACACACCGTCGATTTCTCTCCCTCGGGTAAGGAGATAATCATCGGCAAAATGGAAGGCACCATTCCGCTGCTCGATCTGGCAACCGGCAAAACCGTTAAAGAAATAAACACCAAAAAATTCAACAGTGATGATTTTGTGCCGGGGATGAGCACTGACAGCATCACGATGCTCGCGGCACGTGACTACTCGATGGGTAACCTTGTAATCCCCTCACCCGGCAAGATATTGGAGTACCACGGCAATCTGATAACCTGGTGGGACATTGCCTCGGGTGTAATGAACAATTTCATGAAACTCGAATTCTCACCCGCGAGGGGAGCGGCAACCCCGGATGGAAAACGGGTGGCGCTCCGTTCAGGGAAAACTTTCAGACTTCTCGATACTGAAAAATGGAAGATCATCGACACTTCCGACATCACCCCCGCGGATTTCAATCCCGTTGCCGTTGATCCCCTTGGCAAATACTTCGTGACTGGTGAGGTGGATGGCAGCGTGAATTTCATTGAATCAGCCACGGGAAAGAGGGCCATGACCCTCTTCGCCTTTGATACTACCGATTGGGCGGTTGTAACACCAGACGGGTACTTCGATGCATCGCTCGGCGCGATGGGCCTGCTTTATTACGTTGAAGGACTCGATATCATACCTCTTGAAGCATTTTTCGAGAAGGCGTATTCCCCCTCGCTATACCGTTCCGTGGTAGAGGGGAAGAAAATTGGCACCACATCCCCCGGAGAGGATGAAGCCTCAAGAACCGCCAGTTTACCCCCTTCGGTGGCGATCTATTCGCCGAACGACGCCCAAATATCGAAAGAACTTGAGGAAACCCTCACCATGACGGTGACCGATGAGGGGGGAGGGATAGATGAGATCCGGCTGTATCAGAACGGAAAATTAGTCGATGTGAAATATTACAAAGAGGCCGTGGCAAAAGCGGGGAGCAAGATCACCCTTAACTTTACAGCACAAATGGTTTCGGGGAACAACATCTTCAAGGCAACGGCATTCAGCAAGGGGCGCCTCGAGGGGAAATCGAAGCCTGTTGTGATACGGTACAACGCCCCAAAACCGGCTTCCACCCTTTACATTATCGCCACCGGGGTTGATAAATATGAGAACAGCAAGTACAACCTGAATTTCGCCAAAGCCGATGCCGGGGCAATCACCAAAGCACTTGAAGGGACAAAGAATGCCATCTTCAAGGAAGTGAAGGTGAAACTTCTTTACGACAGCGACGCGACAATTCAGAAGGTACGCCAGGCATTCAGCGATGTGGCTGATTCGGCAAAGCCGGAGGACACCTTCATCTTCTATTTCTCAGGACATGGTGCCTCGGATGAAGACGCGAACGGAAACATGACCGATTTCTACTTCATTCTTCACGAAGTGCAGCAGATCTACGGGAACCCATCGGCGCGCGACCCCTACGCCCTCTCAGGGAAGGAATTGAAGGAGTGGTCGCTTAAGATCAAGGCGCAGAAACAGCTTATACTTATAGACGCGTGCCAGTCGGGTCAGGCACTCGAGAACTTCGCGATGCGGGGTCCCCAGACCGAAAAAGCGATAATCGATCTTTCAAAAAGCCGGGGGCTTTACATAATGGCGGCTTCGGAAGCCGACCAGACAGCCAAGGAGCTCCGCGACCTCGGTCACGGTGTCTTTACCTGGTCGCTTATCGAAGGGTTGAAGTGCAACGCCGATTTCTTTGAGAAAGACGGCATCATAAACGTGAAAGAACTTAACCTTTACGTGAACAAAAAAGTGAAAGAAACCGCCCGGAAGTACAACCTCACCCCTCAGCGCCCCGTCAGTTGGGAGTATATGAACGACTTCCCAGTGAAAGTTTGTGAGTGATATTAAGAAATAATTTTGCTGAACGCCTGCAATTCGTTATTTTTGTAGTCTTGATAATTGGAGAAGTAAAAAATGGCTAAAACACAGACCTTCGGCGACAAGGCTAAAGGAAAGAAAAAAGATCCGTACACCTCGGTTAAGGTTATCAAGTCAGTGAAAACTGACAAGGGTTCATTCAAGTTTAACGAGAAATTCGTAAAACTGGATGACATGGCTAAAGTTACGGATATAAAATAAGTTTTGAAAGCGTCTCAACCCTGAGGCGCTTTTTTTTTGATCTTACCCTCTTTTATATATCATTTCTTTTTATAAATTGCACCTCGATAAATGATCGTTTAACCGTCACCGTTTTTGAGCGCTCATCATCAGTTTATGCCGCTCGTCACACGGTGGGAAACTCCCCGGAACTTGTTTCACCGCCGTAAGTAGAATCACTAAACGATTTCAATTTTAATCAACCGGAGACACACAAAATGAAAACCAAATTCAACCTTTTTTCGGCTTTTTTAGCCATCGTTATCATCGTATCGGTCTGGTCACCTGACATTTCAGCCCAGCGGAAGAAAAATCAGGTGGAGATAAATCACGACAGTATCGTGATCGCCACCTACGGCAAACCGGTATACGGTACAGAGCAGTACAAGAAAATTCAGGAAGTGGCAAAAGTGCTCAACAAAGCCGCCGGGCTTTCGGGCAGCAGCGTGATCCACTTCAAACTCATCCAGAACGAAGAGATAAACGCTTTCGCTTACATTAACGACAGCATCTACGTTCACACAGGTCTTTTTAAATCGGTGGGCAATAGCATCGATCAACTCGCGTTCGTTCTCGCTCATGAGCTCGCTCACGTTATGATGAAGCACCCTGCGAAAGGCGATGAGTTCCTCCAGAAAAACCCCAACGCCACTGAGGAGCAATACCTTAAGCTGAGCCGCGACATGGAGTTTGAAGCCGACAAATACGCGGTTCTCTACACAATGAGAGCCGGTTACTCACCCCTCGGTGGTATAGAGTGGTTCAACTACATGACCAACCAGGGCTACGAGTACACACCTCACACCATGAGCTACGTGACACATCCAAACTTCACAGCCAGAGTGGTAGAGGTTTTCAAGCACATCGCCACCTACTATGAGTTCGCCAGAAACTTCGAATACGGCCTTATCTACCTCAACTCGGGCGACTACAAGAACGCGATCACAGCTTTCAACAAATTCATCTCGGCTTACCCGAACTTCAAAGAAGGCTATAACAACCTCGCCGTGGCAGTGCTCTCACAGAAGCTGAACCAGAAGGGTATCAAGCTCGAAGTGGCGCTCCCGACAACCCTCTCAAAGGTCGACTTCTTCACCAACATCTTCACCGTGAACACCAAGAGAGGCGAGTATAATCTTAAGAATTCAGAGCTTACAGAAGCTGAAAAAGCCCTCGCGAAAGCGATCGAACTCGACCCCAACTACCTCCAGGCGTACATTAACATGGCGGTACTGAACACTCTTACAAAGAATTACAAAAACGCCAACGAAGCAATTGCCAAAGCAGAGAAGGTTACCAAAAAATCTTACGACGTGATGCTTGCCAAGGGTTTCCTCCAGCTCGAGCAGAACAAATACAAGGAAGCAGCCGATATCTTTAAGTCAGCCAACACTTCCGACCCCACAAGGCCTGAAGCCCTCTTCAACATGGCGCTTGCTTACACCTACGGCTCGATGAAGAATGAAGCCATCTCTACCTGGAAATCATTCATCAACAAGTTCAAAGACAGCTACTATGCCTCTGAAGCAAAGGAAAAACTCGACGTTCTCGAAGGAAAGAAAGCTCCTCAGACCGACAAGAAAAAAGACCCTGCACCGAACGATAACAGACCGAACACCAGACCTAAAAATCAGGTTAAGAAGTCATCACTCGCTCCCGGATCACTTGCTTTCGCCGGCGTGACAATCGGAATGAATCAGGACGAAGTTATGAAGAAACTCAGACTCCCGTCACAGAAAGACAAAGACGAATACGGCGACATCTGGTCATACGATTCACCTTCAGTTATCGTCTACTTCGACAAGGAGAACAAGGTTGTCGGCATCACGTCCTTCGATCCTTCAGTGAAACTGACCGTAAAGGGAACTACTATCAGCGTTAACAGCAACCTTGATGATGTTGTTAAACTCCTCGGCGAAGCTGACTACGTTGACGACTTCGGCAGCGAAGTGCAGATGGTTTGGGAACAGTACGGTATCATCCTCTACGCTGTTGACGGTATCGTTGCAGGATTGATGATCTACTGATAAATTTTCTCCCGGTCTCCGGTTTTTGACTGAGAAGAGGCTGCCCCCGAAAAAGGGCAGCCTCTTTTTATTTTTACAAAGATGCACAAAGATGTGAAA
>JAEYUD010000012.1 GCA_023433685.1 Bacteroidota bacterium | reverse complement strand
AGTTGGGAGACGGCAGCAGACAGTATAATGAAAGCAATGCGAATCTCAAACTTCGGTGATACCATAGTTATTGGGGACGGGATATTCAGAGAAGTTGTACGGTTCAACCCGGGGGTTGTGCTGCTTGGTTCAGGTTGGGATAATACATGGATCCAGATTCCTCAAGATTCACTGGTAGGAGTCAGGCTGGAAAATCTGTGTGAAATCAAAAATCTTAAAATAAACGGTTACGGCATGAGATCTCGAGCTCACAGGGGGATATATAGCTTCAGGAACGACAATCAGGAAAGAAAATTTGTTGTAAGAGATGTTAAGATCACAAATTGTTATCAGGCTTTGGGGGTCGCATCATCTTCTTATAGTATAATTGATACAGTTATAGTGACCGGCTGTGTGATTGATTCATGCGTGGATGGAGTCTATTCTGCTTTGATGAATTTGCAAGTGTTTGATAATTCTATCACTACTTCTGAGAAATGTGTATATTTTGGGACACTGGCAGACTGTAATGTGTACGACAACATACTCATGGCAGCCCCATACAACCCTCTTAGTGACAATTTCAATATTACATTCTACGCCTTTAACCGGCCCTCACGCATTCACAATAACCTTATCGTTAGTCTGTTCAAAAATGTGACGGAATACAGCATTGGTTCAGATCTTGGGCCCGATACAATAAGCAATAATGTGTATGTGGGTAATTTCGGCAGAGGGATTTATACATACAGTAACTCAAATTACCGTGATGCCTTCAACAACCATATTTCCGGTGCGAAATACTATGGTTTTGATGGACAAAGCCCACTCAGATTTAATAACTTCTGGAACAACCGGGTAAACTGGCGATCGACAGGTGGTGCCCCGATCGATACCATCTCAAACATCTCCCGGTATCCGATGTTTGTTGCTGAAGAAAAAGACTTTCACCTACAGCTCTTCTCCCCATTGATAAATGCAGGTGATACCCTTGTTAAGGACAGGGACGGAACACGGAGCGATATCGGTATGTACGGAGGACGCGACGGTAAATCGTATTCCTATCTTGATCTTGCGCCGCTTGAACCGAGAGGTATAGCAGCAACAGTCGCGGGTGATACTATCCGGCTTGACTGGAAGAGGAACCATGAGAGTGATTTTAAGCAGTATCTTGTCTTTGGGGACACAACACAAGGGTTCAGTGCTGACTCATCCAGACTGATCGGAAGATTAACCGATACATCCTTCACGAAGATCATTCCGGGATTAAGCGGAGGTTATTACATCAGATTAAGGTCAGAGGACAATCAGGGGAATATATCTGACGAAAGTGAAGAGATAAGGATCATCCCGGTTGGTATAACCGGGGAGGGTCATGAAGTTGTGCAGGATTATCAACTCTTTAACAACTACCCGAATCCGTTTAATCCTGAAACAGTAATTGGATACAGGTTGAAGTCACCCGGAAGAGTGATACTGACAGTTTACACGATAACGGGGGAACCTGTGCGGGTGTTACAAGACGGGGAGATGCCTGCCGGATACCATGAGACAAGGTTCAGAGGTGACGATCTTGCCAGTGGGATATACCTTTACAAAATCGATGTAAGATCTCCGGAAGGGGTACCTGTTTACACATCTGTGAGGAAGATGTTGCTCTTAAAGTAGCGGAGTCACGAAGTCACAGAGTAGCATACATTACCAATAGCCCCCGAATTCATTCGGGGGTCGGAAATAAAAACCACTGCTAATTTATTAGGCTGCCTCTAGAGGGGCAGTTTTTTTTATTACAGATACCCGGCGGTTTTATCGTATCCCTCGCTACTGCCTCCGCCGCAGGCGGATCACTACTTGCCGCAGGCGGATCAATCCCCAAAGACAACGAATGGCGACCAGATATACGGGGTGGTTCCTTTCCTGATGAGGGTAAGTTTTGCCAGCCGGAGGCTTTCATCGGTGGGGAGGGAGTCGTTCACGATCGAAGTGAAGAGGTTGATCATCAGGTCGCGGGTTCCCGCGTCCGAGACTGTCCAAAGGCTGACGAGCACGGCATCTGTTCCCGCGTACATTACCGCCCGGGTGAGGCCGACAATTCCTTCGGTTTTTTTCATGTCGCCGGTACCCGTTTGGCAAGCTGAAAGTACCACGAGCTTCGCGTTCCAGTCGAGGGCGAGAATTTCTTCAAAAGTAAGGTACCCGTCTTGAGCGGCGTTAGCCGAATCCTTCACGGTGCAGAGAGCCAGACTCTGGAACCCGGGATAAACGATACCATGACAGGCGAAGGATATGTAACCGAAGTTCTTCAGTTCAGCTGCTTTGGCGTTTTCTTCAGTGGCATCCTTCCTGAGCTTTATATCCACGGGTTGCCCTTTTGCTTTGAACAGATCGGCTATGGCGTTTATCTCCTCCCCAGTGCCCCGGAGCCTGAAGAGGGTTAGACCCGCCCTGCTGATCTCACTTTTCGATTCTTCAAACTCAAGACCTGTGCCGCGGTACCCCAATTTTACACCCCTCTCTTCCATCCCTTTTTCGAAGTTCTCGATGTCGTAAACGGGATCACCGAAACCCGCGAAACCCCTGCTGTTCCGCTCCTTCTTCAATGGGCCCCGTTTCAGGGTTAGAAGTGTTGCGGACTGGTAATATTTCACCGGGTACTTCTCGATGAGGAACGACGAGCCCGAATATAATGCCTCGAAAGGAATAAAGTTCAGCACACCAGAAGGGATCACCACGAGCCGGCTGCCCGGTTTCAGACGGGATTCAACCGGTTTAATGAGGAGGTCGTACAGATTTAGTGAGGCCTCAAGCGACATTTCCTCTTCGGCATCTATCTCCGCGGCGGGTTTGGCAACAGTGTATTTGTCTCGTTTTAGCCCGTCGAGCAGTGTGACCGCGTTTTCGGAAATGGCGGTCGAGTTGGAATCGAGCTTCACAAGTTCAAAATCACTGCCGGTCATCACGAATACCCACGCGCCATAGTCTGATATGAAATACTGTAAGAGCGTTTCATCCTTCGCGAGTTTGCTCTGTATCTCTGCCACTTCCGCGGGTTTGGGGTACTCAAGTGAAGCGAAATCGGGATTCTGCGATTTGATCTTGAAAACGAGGTCGTCGAGCCGGTCATTCAGATTTTTAAGCTCAGCCTTAACAGAAACGCCATCGGCATCGCCGGATGTGTTGAGGAGTGTTTTCAGGTTCGCGATCTGTTTTTCCAGGGCGGCCCTTTGGCGGAGGAGTGACGCGTCAACCTTGGCGGAAAGATCAGCTGCCCGCTCGGAGAGGATATCGGCGAGGGAGCGCCCTTTGACATTCTCGAGGAAGCGGAAGGCGGATTTACTGTCTTTCATGTAAATCGCGGCATAGACGGAGAACTCGAGGTAGGCTGAGAACTTCTCGAAGAGGCTGGTGCGGTCTTCCTCCCTGACGAGGTTAGCGCGGAAGTCTTCAAGATACTTCATCGCCTGATCAAGGTATTGAACCGTCATGTGTTCTTTAGGTTTCCACCCGAGATAGAGATCGGCAAGACTGAATGAAGTGATGACACAGAAAAAGTTGTACTCGGAGAGTGTAAAAACCTCGAGCGCTGTTTTATACTGCTTTTCCGCCTCTTCATATTCGCCCAACCGGTAGAGGCCAGTTCCCACTGAATAGCAGACGCGGCCGATTCCGAGCGGATAGTTGATCTTCTCGAACTCGGTGAGGGCCTTCATGTCGTAGTCGATCCCCTCCTGATATTTCTCGTCGAACTGCGCTATCTGCGAGAGCATGAACCACGAGTTTCCGAGTCCGAGCGGATACTGCGCCTTGTTGAAGTAGTAGAGGGAAGAGTCGATCCTGGCGCGGGTGGTGGCAAGGTCGAGTGTCATGTAAGAAAGCTGGGAGAGGCTGAACCAGATATTGCCGAGGCCGACGGGGTAACCGGCCTTTTCATAGTATTGGAGTGCTTTCTTGAAATTTTCTTCTGACCGCTCATTGTTCCCGGCATTCAGGAAGATGTTGCCGAAATTTTCGTAAACCTGCCCGATTCCGATAAGAAAACCGATCTTTTCGTAATACTCAACAGCGGTTTTTGCCAACTCTTCGGCTTTTTTATTGTCACCTTTGTTGATGGCGATAACGCTAAGGCCGTGGTAGATCCTGCCGATACCGAGAGAATATCCGGTTTTCGAATAAGCATCGATCGCCATTTGATAATATTTTTCAGCCTCCTCGTTTTCAGCGAGGTTCATCGCCATAACGCCGAGACCGTAGTACACATTCCCGAATCCTATCAGGTGATTGATCTTTTTCAGCCAGGGGAGCGCGGCGTTAAAATTCAATTTCGCGTTCTCATAATCGGCAATATTTATGCTTACCATCGCAATATTGGTGTGCGCGTTTGCAACCCCGAGAGGGTAATTTACCTTTTTGTAAAGTTCGAGCGCCTTTGAAGAGGAAGTGATGCTGAGTTTGTTCTTCCCGAGGTTCATGGCTACAATTCCCTTGCCGTACCACGCGTTGGCGATTCCGAGAGTCAGATCGTACTTTGTAAATATGTTCAACGAAAGATTGAAAAGGGAGTCAGCCAGGGGGTTATCATTCGTGTTTGTGGCGATGAGGCCGTAACCGTAGTAAACATCTCCGAGGCCGGGCTCGTAGTTTGCAAGCTTGTAATATTTCTCCGCTTGTGAAAAGAGTTCAGCGGCGCTTCCGTTCTCACCCCGGTTAAGCAGAATATTACCCAGGGAAGTGTAGATGTAGGCAGTGGTCATAGGGTCAAGATCAACCGGTAGGTTTTTCAGGGCTTTATAATAGAGAGCCTCTGCCCGGAGATAGTCGCCGAGACCGTTCTGAACATCAGCCTCGCATTTGTCTATGTATGAAAGTCCGGCAATGTTATTGAATGACTCCATAATCTCACGTCCCGCTTTTAAGTGGACATACGCCGAATCATATTGTCCCAGCGCGCGGAACGATTCTGCTATGAAGTAGTGGATCAGTCCGCCATCAGAGCCAAACTGATAGCCTTCGATCAGCTCAAGTGCCTCCCGCATGTAGAAGATGGTGGTGTCGTATTTTTCTGACTGGAGGGCATCGATCCCCCGGGCGAAAGCATCGAGGGCCTTGAGGGAGTCGTTTTGGGCGGCAACCCTACAGGTGAACACCGCGGCGGTTAATGCGAGAAGTATTAAAAAGCGTTTCATTGGTAATTCCGAATTCAGATATCACAAAATAAGGAATTCCATTTAAAGTTACACGGATTTCACGGATTTAACACGGATTGCAAAGATGTTAATCAAATCCGTGGAATCTGTGCATAATCCGTGGAATCTGTGTAACCCTTAATAAAACTATTTCTTCTTAAAGATGGAGTCGGGGATGCCCTTGTTTATTTTATAATTTTTGTAGGTGATGTACACCTTGCCGGGGGCTTTGGATGAAGAGGCATCCTTCTCTTTTTTGTTACCGCCGAAACCTTTCGGGAAATTGAACTTGCCGACCTCGAAACTGAAGGTCATCGAGGAGGGGAGGGGGTACTTGCTGTTGGAGGGATAAACCATCTCCAATTGAAATGTACCGCTGTTCTTGGTGGTGGTTTCAACTTTCGAGATGTAAAAAGTTGATTTATCGATCCAGAGTGTAGAAAGAACCACGTTTCCATCGCCGCCGAGTGGGATCACTTTAACTATATTGTGCGGCTTACCGTTGATCTTCGTCTCGCCCTCGAGCACGGATGTGTATTTACCATTCAAGAGGTTCGAGGGGTTGAAGTTAAGCCCTTCCTTCGGCATGAGGGCAAATTTATCACCGGTTTTCATCGTGATCTTATCGGGAGCCTTGTAATAAACCGTGGCATCGTTGTCGGGAACTTTGAGGAACTCAACATCGATCTTGATCCGCACTTCAACTTCGTAATCTTTAACCGCGCTGAACTTCTTTTTAACCTGCTCAAGGATGGCTGAACCATCCGACTGCGGAAGCGCAACAAGGGTTAAAAGAATGAAAAAAAACAATTGTCTCTTAAACATTTTAATACCTATGAAGTTATATCTTTTTTTCTGAAGAGGTAGAATGTAAGCCCCAGGAAGAATACGATGTGAAGCGACTGAACAATTACAGCCTGCCACATCTCTTCCATTTCAACGGGGGAAGTGAATACTATGTTCCACGACTGCATATATGTTGTGAACATGTAAGGCTTCAGGTTCTGCAGCAATTCCACATTTATGGCAGAGAGTATATAGAAAACTATAATTACTGCCATTGTGCTTACTATGGGACCTATTGCATTCTCGACGAGTGAAGAGAAGAAAAATGCCATCGAGGTTACAACCATCATGCTTAGCGACGCGATACCGTAAGCGATGAAGAACCGCCAGAGGATGTCATCCTGTGAAAAGATGAATAGCACATCCTTGATGACGATCAGTTCACCAGTGCCGAAGAGGATAACACCAAGACCGAGCGAGATCAACCCGAGAAAAGCCACCATCAGATTGGTGTAAATGGCAGAGGCGATTACTTTCGCCGTCAAAAGCTGCATTCTGGTTATGGGGCGCGTTATCAGCATTCTGTATGTGCCGGCAGTTGCCTCTCCCGCGAGCAGGTCGCCAGAGACCAGAGTGATAAGGAAGGGGATGTGGATCGCCAGCGCGCCCATAACGAGGTATGACATCACATAGCCGTTCAGGAAATTTCCCTCGAACACGAAAATCGAGCTGAGGTTTCGGGTAAGAAAGCGGAGATAGTTCTCCCCCTCTATAAGCATCGATATCTCGATAACGAGGACGATAACGGCTATGGTGATGAACCCGATATAGGTCCGCCACTTCCTGAAAATTTTATAAAGTTCTATTCCAACGAGACTTGTCATTTGTCCACCTTCCCGGTTAAATTGAGGAAGTACTCTTCGAGTGATCTTGTCGGCACGATTGAAGAGACCGCGAGGCCATTCTCAACAAGTTTTCTGTTGATCGGGGCGATATCCGACTTGTGGGCGAAGAGGATAACGGTGTTACCAGTTACCGAATCGATCATCCCGTTGAAATTTGTTTCGTTGATCAACTGAACCGCCTTTTGAGGGTCATCTACTTCGATATTAACCCGGGCTTCTGTGGCATCGAGCAGTTCGCTGACGGAGCCCTCGATCACGGTCTTTCCCTTGTTGATGATCACCATACGGTTGGCGATAAGTTCAACCTCATAGAGGATGTGTGACGAAAGGAAGATCGTTTTTTTGTGGTCTTTGCTCAGGCTGATAACCAATTCGCGGATCTCCTTCATACCCTGGGGGTCGAGGCCCGTGGTCGGCTCATCGAGGATGATGAGCTGCGGGTCGTGGATGAGAGCCTGGGCTATACCGAGGCGCTGCTTCATTCCGTGTGAAAAGGTTTTAACTTTTGATTTGTAGCGCTTGTCGAGTCCCACCATTTCGAGTATCTCCATTATCCTGTTCTTTGTTACAGGGTACCCGGAAGTGCGGGCGAGGATCTCGAGGTTTTTGTAGGCCGAAAGGTAGCCGTAGAAATCGGGTTTTTCGACTATGGCACCGACACGGCTGAGGATATACTTCCTCTCTTTGTAAATATTTTTTCCGAACAGTTTTATCTCACCCTCTGTGGGGAAGATGAGGGTAAGCAGCATCCGTATGGTGGTGCTTTTACCCGCGCCGTTGGGACCCAGGAAGCCGAAAACATCCCCCTCGTAAACATTAAGGTCGAGACCGTTAACTGCGTGGACGTCTTTAAACTTCTTGTGAAGTCCTTTAATTTCAATAATTTTTTCCGTAAAAACTCCTTGTCAAGGGTTAAAATCGAGAAAGAAACCGAGTCCGAATTTTTGGAGTCTGGTTTTGTAATATGAACTGAACCAGTCGTAGCCGTCGTAATAAGAGGCATAGATCGAGAGACCCGTTCCGAATTGCTGCCCGAATTTTATCCCTGCCATAAATGAATATGCGGGCGTGTACTCGGGGCGGCCGCGCATTTTGAAATCGCCGGCGGCCCAGAATCTTGCTTCTTTCTTCAATAATGAAAACAACGGTTCATTGAGAAAAATTTCACTTCCGAGTGAAAATGATGTTCTTTTCTGATCGATGGGCCTTATCAAAATTGAGTAAGTTATCCCGACGTAAAGCTTTAGACTCATCCCGGGATAAACAAACTGTATGGCCGGATTTAACTCAAAAAAATCGTCGGCAAAAGGTACCGGACCCACGCCATCTTTCCACACACTTTGTGACGGATCCCATGCCCCGTCAACCAAGTGGGCGCTGCGGTGGATGAACCGTAACCGCATCGTTAGGTAGTGGGGCGATTCGTGCAGTTTTTTAAGCCAGGTTACATTACCGCCGAAGTAACCGTCGATAGCTGCCACCTGCAGGCGGTAGTCGCGGTACTCGATAACCTTGGCGTAGGCGAAGAACTCCGTTCCGGCGTTGAGAGTGGAGGATGAGTCAAAAGTTATAGAAACTACATCAAAGGCATTTCCCACATCCACCTTCATTGCCCTGTCGTCAGGGAAGAAGGTGAGTCCGAACTTTGGCTCCATATCGGCTGCTTTCAGCATATTGAACAGCCGCTTGCCGGGGAGGAACTCGATGGTCTGGGGGAGGATTGTGGATGTTATGGCCAGGAGGAGTAGAAGTACTTTTATCGGTTTTAGGAGCATGTATTGTAAGTGTTTATCAAAATTGGAAATTTAGCGGTTAAATATAGTGGTTAGTGGAATTTAAACCGCAAAGGGCGCAAAGGCCGCAGAGGGGATTTGAAAAGTTACGCGGATTCCACGGATTTATCACGGATTCCACGGATTTTTTTGAGCTGATATTCGTATAACTATGGCACAAAGTTCAGATGGGGTTGGCCTAAGGAAAAGCGCGAGAAAGAATTACCGGCGGTCGGAGCGTGAAAGGGAAAATCTGTTTGAGCGAAGCGAGTTTTTTTCCCTTTAGCGGAGACACCGGGAATTCAGCGCTTCTGCTTTAGCCGCAATTCCCCTCTCCTCATAGGAGAGGGGCAAGGGGTGAGGTAAGGCGAGAGGGGATTAAGGGGAGAGTGGTTCGAAGAATCACCCAAACAATAACCTCACAATAAACACAGCCATAAGAAGCCCCGTTACATCGGCGATGAGGCCGGCGGGAAGGGCATGACGCGTTCTCTTGATATTTACTGAGCCGAAATAGACAGCGAGGACATAAAATGTTGTCTCGGTACTGCCGAAGAAGGTGGAGACCATAAGGCCGAGGAGTGAATCGGGTCCGTGGGTTTTGATGATCTCCGTCATGATGGCAATGGAACCACTGCCTGAAAGGGGACGCATCAATGCCATGGGGAGTGCCTCGGCGGGCATGCCAACAAGGTTTGTGACGGGCGAAAGCATCCAAACAAGCAGATCCATTCCACCGCTTGCGCGGAAGATACCGATTGCCATAAGCATTGCCACGAGATAGGGGATTATTCTTAAGGCAACATTGAAACCCTCCTTGGCCCCTTCGATGAAAACCTCGTAAACCTTCACTTTCTTGTACATGCCAATTCCGACAAAGAGGAAAATTATCACTGGTATAGCGAATGCTGAAAGTGCATCGATGACTGTTTTAAGTGTGCCGGTGTTTACTCCCAAAGAATTCAGATCAACAGTTCCCGAAACAAAAAGCCAGATAAGGAGCGCGAGTACGGGAAGAACAAATAAAGCCTTCTTAGCCACCGCTCCGAGGAATTTTAAGCCTTCTGAACGGTTGGATGAAAATTTCTCGAGTGTTTTGACCGCGATCAATCCCGCGGTTGTGGCGCAAGCCGAAGCAAAAAGGGAAGTACCGATTATCACGGCCGGCTGGGTGCTGCCCGCCGCCGCTCTGACCGCTATTGCAGTGGCGGGGATGAGCGTCATACCCGCGGTGTTGATAGCGAGGAATGTACACATCGCGTTGGTGGCGGTCCCTTTTTCAGGGTTCAGCTTGTCGAGTTCTTCCATCGCTTTTAAGCCGAATGGCGTTGCGGCATTTGAGAGTCCGAGGAAGTTTGCGGAAATGTTCATTATGATCGAACCGATGGCGGGGTGATCGTGCGGTACATCGGGGAAAAGCCGTTTGGTTACCGGGCGCATCGCTGCCGCGATATAATTAATTACCCCCGCCCCTTCGGCGATCTTCATTATGCCGAGCCACATAGCCATGATACCCACCAAACCGAGAGCGATCTCTACGGCGGTACCCGCGAAACTAATGGCGGCGTTTGTGATATCTTTTATCTTTCGGAACGAAACCGGTTCAAGTAACACCCGCGCGGTGTATGAAGAATCATTCATCTTTTTAAGAGTGACTGTCGCGGTGATATCATTTTCCTTTCCGCTTGCCTTGGCGATCTCTTTTATAACGTCCGCCGCGTCATCGGGTATCCTGAAGGTAACACCGGTCTCTTCACCTGTTTGCTTCGCAAGAGGGAAAGTAGCCCTAAGCTGAGATTTAACAGGAATACCGAAATGGCGGGAGAGCGTAACTGAGTCGAGCAGCACTTCACCTGATCCGTCAGCGGTTTTGGTAACGGTGACCTCGACCGGCACTCCATTCCTGTGTCGGGAGGTGGCAGTATCGGCCGCGTCGTAATAAACAGCGGAAATGAAACCAAGAAAGACCAGTGCGGCCCAGATATAATTTAGCATCCGCGTTCTCCTGTTTAGTTAGCTTCGGGGGTAAGTTTAATAATAAAAGGGAGGTTACTTAACCCGGCCTTGTTTGTTACGATCACTTTTAGCTCTGTTTCCCTCTTGAACGCGTCACCCAGATCGAGTGAGATCACATTCTTCTCAAGTTTAATTTTGTCCGCGGGAAGTGGTACCTTGTTCGAGAAAACCGTGATGTCCCTTTTGTCTACCGGCTGTTTTGAAGTGAGACCGATCCCGACGGTTTGCTTCCCGTTTTTAACCGTCCGTGATTTCAGATCGAGTACCGGAACGGGTGCCCGGAAATACTTGCCAAGCCCTTTGAAGATACCCCATGCCTCCAGTTTATTGTAGAGTGAGTCTGAAAGCCTGATCTCTTCACTTAAATTTGTGAAGAATGAGCATTCAACAAGAATACCCGGGATATTTATACCCCGTAAAACGGCGAAACCATCACCCGGGTAGATGAGATAGTCGGAGATCGTACCATCGAAAGATGCCAGACCCGCGGGTCGCCCCGTGTTAAAGGCAAGATCGCGGTTTACGTATTTTGCCATGTCACGGTTCGAGGGTTGATGCTCGTAGTCTTCCTCGGTGGCGTGATAGTAGGTGGATGTATAGTTCGTGAACCTGTCGCTTGGTTTCCCGGGGGCATTGTGGTGAACCGAAATGAAGAATTGCGCGCCGGAATTGTTAGCCATAAGGGGGCGCTCTTTCAGTTCGACAGTTTTATCGGTCTCCCGTGACATTATCACCTTAGCGCCGGCTTTCTGCATCATTTCACGAAGGTAGAGTGCTACCTTAAGATTGATGTCGGCCTCGGTCACCGTTCCATTGGGGCTTTTATTCTTGCGGTCGCTTCCACCATGACCGGGATCGAGAAAAAAAATCTTTCCGCTAAAAGCAGAAGAAAAAGAAGCGATCACAGAATCATGTAATGACTGATCCGCCAGATCCGGCGGAAGATCGTAAAGTGAACAGGAGGTGTTCACAGATTCTGTCACTGTCGCGCATCCCGATAAAAGGAAAGCCACGCCAAAAGGCAGGGTAAATAAACTTAAAAGTCGTAAAAAGATTTTCTTTTTTGCTCTCATTTTTTTTGAATCATTCTTGAAGTTCGCGCGCGAGGCAGTTTCCGGTATTGAAACTGAACCTGCACTCGCCGCAGTGTGAAGTGTTTTTTTTGAACTCGCCCGAAGCGAACGAACCCCTTAAGATTGTGATCAGTGAATCGATCTTCTCCTTTATCACGGAAAGTTCACTCCGTGACAATGTTTCCGGCTGCACCACTTCCGGATCAGCAAGATAAACGAGCCTCAATTCGAACGTATTGATCCGGGGGTATACCAGACTGCAAATGTACCCGCAGAACTTTAGCTGTTCGCGATACCTGTCGAGAGAGTGAGCGGGATCCCGGTCGGTCTTGTAATCAATTATTATGATTTTATCTTCTAATATAACCAACTTGTCGATAACTCCCATCAGGTAAAAGTCGTTGTATCTGATGAAAAGCTCTTCTTCATTTCTGAAATTTGTATATCCTGAGATCGTTTTTGCCACGTCAGTTGAGAGATACCTTGTAAGAATTTCAACCGATCTGCTGATGATTCTCTCCCTGCTTTTTAACAGGGTTGGGTCTTCCCCTGTAAGCATGCCTGTGATCGAAGTGACGGCGCTCAGAAGTGTAACCCCGGGGGGCGCGGTGGCGAGATATTCATGAACCACGGTGCCGATCGCCGCGCCGGTGTTTCCGACGGGGGCGCCCGGGAGTTCGCCTTCAGTGCGGGTCAGACCGTTGTCATCAGCGGGGTCGTAGGGGGTTTCAATTTCATCCGGTTGGGGGAGGAAGAAGACTTCGAGTCCGGGTATTCCTGCAAGTCCCGAGATATAGTTAAGATAATATTTGAAGGGGCATTGGTACCAGGTCAGGTACTTTGACGCAGAGATAATCTCGCCGGAGTATTTCTTTTCGATTTTTCCTGTTGCAATTACCGGTTTTGCCCCTTTACGGGATGTTTCCGGTGATCCACTTTTGACAATCTCAATGGGAGCAGGGTTCAATATTTTTATTGCAAGATCCAGAGAATCAATAATTTCCTCTTTGTGTTCACCTTCCACATCGCGGGCGATCTTCAACTGACCGGCAGTAACAGTAAAATCTTCTTCCGGAACTGTCTCTTTACCGAGACCCTTGAGCAGCATCCGCAGGGCTGATTTCTCCTCTATCTGATCTTTTTGCACAGAGCCGGTTATAAACAGATTGTTTGCTGCCCGGGTAACCGCAACATAGAAGAGCCTTTTGGCTTCCCCGGCTTCCACTTCCTGGTTAAAGAGATCAGCCAGATCATAGTGAAGTGTATTCAGGTTCTTGTAAAAGATATCCCCCGTGCCGGAGACTTTGAAGATGAGCCCGAGATCTTTGTGAATGCCTATCCCACCTTCACTCTGCGATTTGGTAGCGTATGCTGCTGCACCACATCCGAAAAGGTAAACCGTTGTAAATTCAAGTCCTTTTGCCTGATGCATCGTCATCAGCTTAACGCTGCCTTCTGATTCTGATACAGGAGCCTGAGTTTCCTCTTCCTCCTCTATCATAAGTTCACTGAGCCATTTCCTGTAATCTTGCAGTGAGTTGAACCGGAAGGAGTCGAACTGTACCGAAAGGGCAAGCAACTTGTTTAAGTTGGCGAGGTTTTGCCTCCCTCCCGGTCTGGCGGCAGTTATGGCAAGATACGGTGTGCGTGAAAGAATCGTATCGATTATCTTGTGTGGTCTCACCCCTGTTGAGAGGAGGAGGAGTTCGTTCAGAAACCGGAGGGCAAAGAGCATCCGGGGGTGATCCTGACCGGCTACAATTCCCAATCTTTCGAACGCGGTAAGCCCCGGGGCGCTGGAAATTGCAAGAATATCTTCATCGGAAAGTGAAAAGAAAGGTGACCGGAGCAGGGAGTAGAGGTTCAGATCATCGGATGGGTCAGCGAGGAAGTTGAAAACCGAAGAAACGTCTGCAACCACCTGTTGCTGGTAGAACTGTTTGCCGCCGATGAGTTCATAGGGGATGTCCAATTCAGTCAGAGCTGCTTCAAGGTATTTAAAATTATTGCGTTTGCGGGTCAGGATAGCGACAGTCAGTGACTCTTTTTCTCTTTGAGGTGCATTTTTTAGCTCTTCGAAGTGGTGCTTCAAATGGAGGGCGAGAAGCTGTGCCTCCCTGGTTAAGGTGCGGGATGCATTGGGTTTCGTCCCATCGTTTTCCCTATTAATTATGAGTCCGATCGAGCTTGCAGTGTATTCTTTCTTAATGTCGAAAAAACTAGTCTGTTCGTAATCAACGGCGTTCGTCAACTCTCTTTTTCTGGCGAACTGAGCATCCGTTCCGTCAAAAAGGGGATCTTTTGATGCAAAAATGGTGGGGAAGATGGTGTTTACGAATGCTGTCAACTCTTTTGTGAGCCGGAAAGTGTGTTCCAATACCACCGAAGTGCCGGAACTGCCTTCGATCTTGCTTCTGGTCCTGTCAAAAACCGAGAGATCGGCATCGCGAAATCCGTAAATGCTCTGTTTCTTGTCACCAACAACGTAAAGATTCCCGATGGAAAGATCATCCAAAAGAGGAAGGAAGATATCGAACTGGAGGTCATCTGTGTCTTGGTACTCATCAACCATGATATATTTAAACTTGCCGGCGAGTGCTTTTTTCACGGCGGGTTTTTTCAGTATTTCCGCGCTCATAAGGATCAAGTCATCGAAGTCGACACAGTTCACTTCACTTTTTTTCCTGCTATACCGGTCGAGAATGAGATTGAAGTACTTTAAGAGCAGTGAGCTGTACTCCGCGTGAAGTGAGAGAAGATGGCGGGTTTTATCAACCGAATTGTCAACGTCAGGATCAAAGAACTTTCTCAATCTGGCAGTGATTAATTCCACCCTGTTTTTGGCAGTCTCACCGAGTTCAGCTTCGTACTTCGTTTCAAGATAACCTCTTTTTCGTATACCGAATGGATGCGAACCTGTCAGTATATTCCCGAGAATCTGTGTAACGAGAACATATTTTGTCAGGGGATCAGCGGCGCGGAAATATTCCTTTAAAAGCTCACCTGCCGCGAGTGCAGTCTCAGTTCCTTTCTTTTTCAGAATAAAACTGTTCAGCTCTTCAAGTTGCCGCATGAGGTCATCAAGCGTGGGGAAGAGAATATTGAGATACTCATCCAAACGGAGGATGTTTTTCTTCAGGATGTTATCAGGAGAAATATCTCCTCCGAGCCAGTAGGTGTAGGTCCGTATCTTTTTCCGCGCTTTGATCATGGTTCCGATTGCGCCTTTAAACTTTTGGGTGGATCCGAAAAGCCTTATGGCTTTTTTGATCTCAGGAGATTTTTCGGGGTCGGAGAGTGATTCCGCGATAATTTCAGTGGTCGATTCAATGACCAATTGTTTTGACTCATTTTCCGCGACGAGGTTAAAAGAGGGGTCGATACCGGCTTCAACCGGGAACTCCCTCAGCAGGGAGGCACAAAAAGCATGGATTGTTGAGATGTTCGAGTTGATCAGGTCACGGATCATTTTATCGATCCTGATCCTGTCATTTTGGTCAGTGGTGGCTTCGTAAACCGTGACAAGTTCCTTGCGTATTCTCGCGTAGAGTTCGGCTGTGGCTTTTTCACCGAAAGTCAGGGCGGCTATCTCATTCACTTTAACGTTTTCTTCAAGCAAGGCTTTTATATACCGCCCGGAAAGAACTTTTGTTTTCCCTGAACCCGCGTTAGCTGTGACAAGCAGGTGATTGCCGAGCTGTGAAGCCAGTTCCTGTTGTTGTGTTAATCTGCTCATTTTATACTTCCTCCTGAAAATATTTGATTGCAGTTAAAGATATCGAAGTGCAACTTAACTTTGAAATATTTCTAATTTGTATCATTGATTGATCAAAAATCATTCTTCCCCTTTTAACTCCCGGTAAGTTGGGAAGACCATTCTGAATTTTGTACCTTTTTCTGTTGGAACAAGTTCGATCGAGCCGCCTACAGCTTCGACAAATCTCTTAGTGAGCTTAAGGCCAAGTCCTGTTCCTGTTGATTTGGTTGTGAAATTTATCTGAAAAATTCTTTCGCGGTCTTCATCTGAAATTCCACTGCCGTTGTCGGCAACTGTCATCACCCACGAATCAGGTTCAGATGTTACAACCACTTCTATTCCTGTTGCGCCGGCCTGTATCGAGTTACGTATCATATTTATCAGCGCCCTTTTGAAGTGTGATTCATCACCGGCGATCGGCACCTCACCTCCCGGCAGAACAACTTTTATAGTGACGGGTGAGCCTGTGTAAAGATCTGTTACTTCCTTGATCAGATCAGCGAGATCGATACGATGTAGGGTGAAACCGGGCATTTTAGCAGACCGTGAGAACTCTGACGCAGTTTGGTTCAGAATGTCAATTTGTTTCAGAAGCGAATTCAACACCTTTTCAGTCAGTTTATCGATCCCCGGGGCATTGTCTTTAGTGGCAGAGAGGAGGTGCTGCACGCTCAGTTTCATTGGGGTGAGGGGATTTTTCACCTCATGAGCCACCTGTTTTGCCATTTCCTTCCAGGCCGCGTCTCTTTCAAGAAGGGCAATTTCATCCTGGTTTTTTCTGATCTCACCGGTCATGAATCTGAAGCCCCGCACCAGTTCACCAATCTCGCCACGGTTTGAGGTGGTAATTTCATAATCGAGATTCCCGAGCGCTACCGAGTTCGCAGCCTTTGTAAGCCGCAGTAGCGGGGAGGAAATGCGGGCCGAAAGAATCGCGGCGAAAATAATTGTAAGGATCACCGCGAGAGAATAGACACCGAAAAGGAAAACATCGAACTCGAGAAGTATTGCCGATCTCTCATCCCTGTCGGCGATGTCATTCACCATAACTGTATACACATCTTTCCCGTCGAGCCAGGAGCGTGAGTATGTGAAATAGCGGTAGTTATCGAATTTCTGAACCAGGAAATTGTCTTTCAGCGGCACTTCACCATTGAGGCGGGAGGGAATGAAGAGCATCGAAGGGATGAAGGCAGCCCTTGTTTCATTGGGGGAAGTGTAGAACGGTTCCCCGTTTTTGTAAAGAGTGAAAGGTATTCCGGGAGATACAAGAGAAGGATTGACTCCGCTTGAATCATGGATCGATTCGGTGATCCTCTCAACTCTTGTTTTCAGTGAAATGTTGCGGTTCTTTTCATCAACCGATGATTGATTGTCGCGGTTGAACATGGCGAGAGCAACAATGGGGATTGTTGAAATTACAAGAAAACTTACGGTTAATTGTGATCTGAACCGGAAGAACAGGGGTGCCAGCTTCCTGAATCCCGCGACGGTGAATGCAAGGAAAAGCACAATTATAAAGAGGGAATGGAGGAAAAATAGCTTAAAGAAGTTAAAGAGTATCCTTATCGGGTCTTTGTCTTTAAGCACGATCACCGTAACATTGTCACTTTCTTCGGGCACGGGGGTAAAATAAAATATACTTGCCTCATCGCCATCTATCACCGTCCGGTAGAGTTCTTCAAAATAACCCTTTTTTATCCGGGCAGCTATCTCATTGAAATTCTCTTCAGGGAGCTGCAGTTCACCAAAACTTCCAACGGTTTTTCCACCCGCGAATTTGAAAATGGATATCCTGCGGAGATCGATGATATCGTTAACGGGGTTTGATTCCGGTTTCATGAATTCCGGAATACCCGCGCCGGGCACCTGGAAATCGCGTTTATAGAGGGTAACTACGGCATAAAAACTTGATCCACCCGCGCCTTCGGCGAAGGGGATTGTTCCGGAGATCAGTTTTCCCCCCTTCACATCTTTTTCGGAGATGGCAATATCGGTCAATGTAGTATCAGGAGTGTCATCGAACCGTGAAAGCAAAGAGATACCGAAAGGGGAGAACCCATCCCTTTGCTGCGTCCCCTCATACACCGATATCTTAAACGGATATACTTCACCGTTAAGGATGCTTGCCGACCATACCCTGAAGGCCAGTCCGGAAACCGCCTTCCCGTTCGTCTTCAGCGACACATCCTGTTTCATGAATACAGAAAGGGATTGCTGTACAAGAAAACGCATAAAAGTGTCGGTGGGACGGTTAACCTCGAGCGCGATCTTTTTAAGTGAGTCTTTCTCCAGGTCTTCGTTAAACTTGCTGAGAACGACTATCGAAACCACCGAAGCCACAAGCGATATAACCAGAAATGATGACGCGATTGTTGCCGTCTCCCGGTTAATAAACCAAACCGAGGCGGAAAGGAGTATCAAAATAATTACAACCGGCAGCACCGGAAGAAGTGATGTCTCATAAAAAATGAAATAGACTGCTGCCGGAATTACCGAAAAAGCGATGCCGGCAACAGTTGTGCCAACACCACTGAAGTTACGGAATGGTCCCCATAATCTCAACAGAGCGCCTCCCCTCGCCGCGGCACCTTTAAGAAGGAGGACAGCAGGCACAGTCAGGGCAAATGATGCCATGATAATTCCGATATTCATCAGGATCACTTCCCGCCCCGGGAGGATCGACTCACCAAGGAAGTATCTTAGCGAACTGTCGTAAATTATGCTGCGCTGAACTGCTGCCAAAGCCCGTACCGGGAGAACCGCGAGGGATGAGAGCGCGAGGAAACCCGCGAAGGTTAATATGGGTTTATCGGGTTTCGTCCTTTCCCATTTTATCCCGGTATCAAGAATGAAAAATGTAACAAGGGCACCCGTAAATGAAGTTATCAGGAAGTTAGCGGGTGAACCGGCGATTCCATAACCGAAGATCGATGAAAAGTTTGAAGGATCATCAAGCGCCTCAACCCCGAGCAGCTTTCCGGCATCGAAGAACATAAATGCAACCCTCACAAGTATTCCGAACGCCAGAAGCGTCAGCGGGTATGCGATCTTGATCCAGTTGCTCCTACGGTAAACAATATGAAACTGCTCTTTAGCGAATAGATTGAATGCCATGAAAAGGAATATTACCGATGCCGCGAAAAGTGAGAGGTTGATTGCCGGTCTGAATACACCACCGGAAACAAAACCATCGCCTGTCTTTACCGTTTTCGCGGTAGCTATCGTCTTGCCGTCATCCCCTTTTATCATAACCACCCGTGAATCTTTGGAGGGATCCGCGAGTGAGAACTGGACACCGTGTTCGGCTTTAAGAGTTGAGAAGATTGTGGCCGGATTGTTATACCTGTTCTTCAAGGCGTAGAACCTCTCGAGCCTGGTAAGAGCAACGAGAAGATATTGCCTGCCCCCTGAACTGAATTTGTTTGGCACAGCAAGCCACGAAGCCATTCCATCGGCAAAAATGAAATTCACGGAAGAGAGAAGCCGGGAATTTGAGAGTGCCGGGAGGTTTCTTGTAACAGGATTGCCGGCTATAAATTCACCTGTAACCGAATGGAGCGAGAAAATGACGTCACCTTCAGAAGCACCGGAAGTTATCGCGTTGATTCCTTTGCCGGCAATTTCCTCTGCCATACCGTTAGCCGAGGCCTTCAGGTCAGCCGACACTTCCGAAATTTTTTGATTCAAGAGCAGGGAATCTTCCGCGAGGCTTCGCTCTGTACGGGAATCACCATTAAGATAGATCACGACAAGAACGGACAACAATATACCGGAAGAGAGGAGAAGTGCTGTCTTCCGGTATTTTGTTAAAAATTTACGAAGTGGGGCAAAGCTCAGTTTACCATGAACTGTGTTATCCTCCAATTGGTGCCTTCATATAACAGGGCGATGTAAACAGTGGCATTCTCTCTTTTACCTTTCGACTCGAAGACCAGTGCCCCGGTGGCTACAGTCTCTTTTTTCCCTGCGGGAAGGTTGAGGCTGAAAGTGACGGGAATAAAAGTTTTAAAAAAGTCTTTCAAAATATAAAAAGATTGATTGCTGCTGAAATACCCTGACACACCATTTGGGAGACTTAAGTAAGAATTTTCTGAAAGGTAGCTGTTAAATTTGGCGGGGTCGGCAAGTTTTATTCCTGATTCGATCTCTTTGAATGCGACCTGAGGGTCGTGACCCGCTTTGATCCTGCTTCCGCCCGTGAAGTTAGAAACCTGGGCTCCTGCCAGGAGAGTCAGGAGCCCAAGAAGGATTATTGAACGACGTAAGGTTTTCATTTTAATCACCTTGTATGCTTAACCGCTTAGCGGGTTCTTTCAAGCTTTCTTGTTGTACCGGTTGAGGGTTTCAACTGTGGTTCACCTTCAACTGTCTGGTATGCCCAGTCGAACACCAATCTGTCTGCTGATACTGATTTAACCCTGACTTTCGCGTATTTGTTGTCCCACAGCCAGAAGACGTATGTGTGTCCGGGATAAACCTTTGCTGATTTGTTTGCTGCCCATCCTGACTCAGGAGCCCATGCAATATCAAGTATACTGCCAGTTGAGCCCATGTCACGGATATCAGTATCGTCATAGACTGAGAGATAGTAAACCCCGTTAACCTTTTCGAAGAAGAAGTCGGCATCCTGTGCATTCCAGGCAACAGTTCTGTACCCTGAGAAGTCGTATCCTGAAGAAGCAGGGAAAAGTCCGGCTTCGTTAAGCATTTTATTGAATCCCTCGGGTCTTGGCACCGCGTAAGCGTAGTCGTAACTTAGATCTGATTCATTCCCGTTATAGTCATAAGCAGTAACCGCGTAAAAGTATTTATTACCGTTTCTTACACCATAGTCATCGAACTGTGTGCCGTAAACCGTGGCGATGTATTCGTATCTTCCGCTGTAAGAAGAAGAGCTGTACACCCTGTAACCTTTAAGGTCTGATTCAGGGTTGTTGTCCCAGATAACAGTGGCAACACCGTCGCCATTGATAACTTCAACATTCCTTGGAGCTGAAGGGGCTCTGTCGTCATAAATCGGATCAACGAAGAATGAATCCTTGATCCTGCATCCCGAAATAAATAGTGTCGCTGTTGCGAGAACAAAAAGCATTGTTGTCTTTTTCATGGTATCACCTCGTAAATAAAGTTCTGCACTACATACTGCAAGAAGCGTGCCAAAAATAATTGTGGTGTTTTGTACTGTTTTAAGGGAGGAACTGGCCTATTGTGTGTACAGATTTTTGGACAAATGTACAAATTCAGGTATGAGGTATGAGGTATGAGGGCTGAGGGATGAAGGCTGAACCCTCGCTACTTGTTACTCACTACTCACAACTGATGCCAAATAAAAAGGCTGCCATTTCTGACAGCCTTGAGAAATAATGAATCAAGTACCAGTGAAAAAACTATTAACTCATACCGACACGGCGGCTAATCGCTAATAGCTAATAGCTAATCACTGCGAAAGCACCATCTTCCCTTTATTAAACACCGCCACTGGTTTTCCTTTAAGTGTGGTGCCATCGAAGGGGGAGTTCTTCGATTTTGAGCGGAATGAGGAGACTTTTATGGTGTACTCCGCGTTGGGATCGAATATGGTGAGGTTGGCTTTTTCACCTTCGGCGATCTTTGGCAGGGGAATGTTCAGTATCTTCCTTGGGTTGATGGAGAGTTTCTCGATCACCTGTTCCATTGTAAGAATACCTGTGTGGTAAAGATTGTTCAGTGTGAGACCAAGAGTTGTCTCCAGTCCGAGGATGCCGTTAGGGGCGTACTCGAACTCCATCTCCTTTTCCTCAAGTGAGTGGGGGGCGTGGTCGGAAGCAATACAGTCGATTGTGCCGTCTTTTAAGCCCTCGATCATTGCTTCAACATCGGTTTTGGTTCTGAGTGGAGGGTTCATCTTGAAATTGGTGTCGTAGTCTGCCAATGAATCATCAGTCAATGTGAAGTGGTGGGGCGCCACTTCGGCTGTGACTTTAATTCCCTTTGCTTTTCCTTCTCTCACGAGCTGTACAGCCTTCGCGGTTGAGATATGTGCGATGTGCACTCTCGCGCCTGTGTACTCGGCCATCATGATGTCGCGGGCGACTATCAGTTCCTCGGCGATGGGTGGGACGGATGAGAGACCGAACTTTGTAGAGTTAAGTCCTTCGTTCATCGCGCCACCGGCGAGTGATTCATCTTCGCAATGTTCGATCACAGGGGTGTCGTACATAGAGGAGTACTCCATCACTTTTCTAAGTATCTTCGCTGTTTTAATTGCAACACCGTCATCCGAGAAACCGACAGCTCCTGCCTCTACCAGCTCACCGATCGGGGCGAGGCTTTCACCTTTTCTTCCGAGTGTGGCGGCACCTATTGGATAGACATCGACGACAGTGGACTTTGACTTCAATAAAATTGACTCCACTATTTCCGAAGAATCTATCGCGGGGTCTGTGTTAGGCATGCAGGCTACGGCTGTGAATCCACCTGCCGCGGCACCGTTACAACCAGTTACTACAGTTTCTTCATCCTCCCTGCCGGGTTCGCGGAGGTGGACATGCATATCGAGGAAGCCGGGAGCGGCGACACATCCGGAGAGATCGTGGATGTCAACATTCCAATCGTTAACTTCGATGCCCGATCCGATCTTCTCGATAACGCCGTCATCGATGAGGATATCGGCTTTCAGATCGAGCTTGTGGGCGGGATCGATAACTTGTAAATTTTTAAGCAGTGTTTTCATTTCAATTTTCCTCGCTGTTTCTTGTGCCCAAGAGATAAAGTATTGCCATTCTTACCGCGACACCGTTGGTTACCTGATCGAGAATGATCTGGTGCTCGCCGTCGGCCATTTCGGAAGATATCTCAACGCCGCGGTTTATCGGACCCGGGTGGAGGAGGAGGACATCTTTCTTGTTCTTTTCCATCCTCTCCTTAGTGATTCCATAATATTTATGATACTCGCGGGTTGAGGGAAGTGAAGCCCCGGCCTTGCGCTCGAGCTGGATCCTGAGGATGTTGAGCACATCGTTTTCCTGGATCGCTTCGTCGATGTTGTGGATCACTTTTACACCGAGATTGGAAATGTCGCGGGGGATCATCGTCGCGGGTCCGCAA
>JAEYUD010000274.1 GCA_023433685.1 Bacteroidota bacterium | reverse complement strand
GTTTAACCCCGCGGGGTTGAACAGAAGGAACCGTTCCGGTGGCGCATAACCCTGCCGGAACGGCTCTCTACACTCAAAACAAATTCCCACCCGGAGACCTGATTGAAGTTCGGACGGTATTTCCTTTTATTAATTATTCTTATAAATTTAAGATTAGTGGCGCAAGACGACCTCCGGTTTGAATTGAAGAATATTAAATTTGAAGGTAACAGTTCGATCCCAGGGCAGGTATTGGCTTCGATAATACGATCGAAGGAATCACCGAACAAAATTTTCCAGTTCATCAATTCTTTTTCCTCACTCGGAGCCCCGCCGGCATTTCTTGACCTTACCCTGATACCCGACGATATAGACAATCTGACACGTTTCTATCACACAAGCGGGTTCTTCAAAGCTGAGATTGAAGACTACTACTCACTCGATTCTTCCGCGCTGACTGCCGATCTTACCTTCATTGTGAACGAAGGCCCCCAGGCGATCTTCGGAAAGATCAAGCTCCACGGGCTTGATTCGTATCCGCGCTCGGAATACTGGCAGATCAATGAACGGGTTTCTATCAGGGAGGGACAGCGTTATTCCCAGGAGGGGGTGCTTCAGTCGATAAATAGCGTGCTGAACTATCTAAAATCGCAAGGCTACATGCTATCGAAGTATGACAGCACAATTGTAGTGAAAGATACTCTTATCGACCGGGCCTACGTGGATATTTACTTCAATCTTGGTGGGAAGTATTACATCGATTCTGTTAGTGTGCAACTTGGAGGAGAAGGGAAAGAGCAGGTTGACCCTGCGATGATCCGTGAGATCACAGGTATAAAAAATAAAGAGATATTCGATGTTAACCGGATAACCCAGGCACAGGTCAGGCTGTACCGTACAGGTTTGTTCAGTTATGTCCGCCTTTTCCCCGCGATAGAGGAGATAAAAGACACAATGGTTCCGGTGAAGATCGATGGCAACATAATGCGCATGAACGATCTCAACCCCGAGCTCGTAATGAACAACATCCAGAACGCTTTTAACTTCGGTGTGGGCCTCGAGTACAACAGGAAGAACTTCCTCGGGGGAGCACGCAGGTTTACCTCCCGCGCTCAGATATACTATCAGGATGTGCTGGCTCTTAATTTTGAGAAGATATTCTCTCTAATCTCACTTTCTGACACCGTTACCACCGGTACTACAGAATTCAAGGCCAGAGTGGAAGAGCCATATTTTCTGGGGCAGCCAATCTTTGGGAGTCTTGAACTCTCAACTTTAATTACCAAAGTGCAGTATTTACAGGTTTCGAACTACAAGGGGAAAGTGAACTTTGAGTTCGAGCTTCCGAAATTCACATTTATCAACGGTATGAACCTGTTTTACGCAATTGAATACAACAGGCAAACACTGATAAGCACTAAATTTGGCAATCCGTGGGTTGATCTGATGTCAGCCGGTCTGGGTGGACTGTTTCTTTCTTCCCATGTTGATGATGTAATTTTCCCGTCAGATGGTTCTAATTACAGCTTTTATCTCGAAGAAGGTAACCTGTTCCCCTATCTTTTCTCGAAATTATTCACCGGTGATTACCGGTCGTTACTCTTCCTCAAGTCACAGGCAACGGCAAGTTTTTATTTCCCGTTGAACGATGTGAATGATCTCGTATTTGCCACGAAATTTTCCGGCGGATACATCGCCACATTGTCCGGGAACAAAGAGGATATCCCATATATTAAAGAGTTTTTCGTCGGAGGTTCCAACTCAGTGAGAGGGTGGGGTTCCAGGGCATTTCCCGAGCAGCGGTCGAGTGATCTTAACAGCAATGAGAGCAATATACCGGGTGGTCGTGTAATGATGGAAGGCTCATTTGAGGTGAGGAAGAAAATGGGAGGATACCTTGGTGCAGCAGTGTTTCTTGACTGGGGCAATTCATGGAAGGAAATGTCGCATGTTAAGATCAGTGAAATCACTGTAGCAGCAGGGTTTGGTTTCAGATTTTACACACAAATTGCAGCATTCAGACTCGATTTTGGGTTCAAGATATATGATCCCTACGACAGGACTCCGATCCCTGACAGACGATTTTTCGATCTGATGCAGTTCCACTTCGGAATCGGCGAGGCCTTTTAACCGGTTAATCCAATTGATTAACTTGCCGTAATTCCGTATATTTATGATTTTAAATTCCGGATTTTATGATACTCAGCATGACAGGCTTCGGCAAGGCACTTTCCACTTACAAGGGCTATGCTTTTGAAGCGGAGGTGAAGAGCCTTAACAGCCGCTACCTCGAGATCACCATCAAACTCCCCTCGATGTTGCAGAGCAAGGAGTATGAGATAAGGGAAGCCCTAAAGAATCTCATACGCAGGGGTAAAATATATATAACCCTTTCAATAAGGCCTGAGGAGAATGAAAACGAGACATTCTTCCTTAACGAAACCAAATTGAAAGAATTGCTCGGTGTTTTTGCCAAGATCCGCAGTAATTACGGTATCGATGGCGAGATCAAGCTGGATCACATCATCAATTTCAGGGATATATTCACCCCCGAACTTGAAGAGTTGGATGGCGATCACATCGAACATCTCAAACAAGTGGTGGTTGATGCCGTTACTCAGTTAAATGGCATGAGGGAAGCTGAAGGTTCAGCTCTTGCTGCCGATCTTGGTGAGAGGATACGGCTCATCGGAGGATACCTTTCCGAGGTTGAGCAAGAATACCGTGGTGAGGTGGCAAATTATTTTAACGAGCTTAAAACCCGTGTGATCGAGATAATCGGGAACAACAATATTAATCCCGAGCGGATAGAGTATGAAATAGCCATGCTTGCCGACAAAGCTGACATCACCGAAGAGTGTGTCAGGCTCAGAAGCCATCTCAACTTCTTTATGGATGCCATCCAAAAGGAAAATGAAGCCGGGAAAAAACTTAACTTTATCTGTCAAGAGATGCACCGTGAAGCCAATACCCTGGCTTCAAAAGCACTTTCAACCACCGCGATCCATCGATCAGTGCTGATCCGGGATGAGATAGAGAGAATCAGGGAGCAGGTCCAAAACATTGAATAACGGAGTTGCAAAAGGCGAAATTTATGTGATCTCGGCCCCGAGTGGTACAGGCAAAACGACGATCATAAAAAGAATAAAAGAGCTCCGTCCCGAAATCCGTTTTTCGATCTCGGCTACCACAAGAAAACCGAGGGGAATTGAAGAGAACGGTAAAGATTACTACTTCATCTCCCATGAAGAATTTCAGAAGAAGATAGAGGCGGGCGAATTTGTCGAGTGGGAAGAGGTATTCGGAAACCTTTATGGCACATTGATAAGTGAACTTGTGGATACCGTGTCAAAAGGTGAAGACGTCATTCTTGAGATCGATGTGAAGGGAGCGCTTAACGTTAAGGCGCAGTTTCCGGAAGCAATACTGATATTTTTAATGCCTCCAGGTTTTGATGAACTGGTGGCAAGGCTCACGGGCAGAAACACTGAAGGTCCCGAGGAGCTTAAGAGACGCATATCAAGGGCTGAACTTGAATTTTCATTCAGCGACAAGTTCGATCACCGTGTGGTTAACAACGAACTTGACAAATGCGTGGCAGAAGTTTTAGAGTTATTAGAACAACCCAAAACCATTGGAGGAAACCAATAATGGGAATAACACCTGTTGATCTCAGAGAGATCGATAAAAACGCGGCAAATGTTTATGAAGCTATCGTGATAGCAGCAAAACGCTCACGAATCATGAACGATGCCCAGAGAATTGAGTTCAAGCAAGACCTCTCGTCACTTCCTGAGAACAATACGGAGGATGGTGAGGATCTCGACAATCCAGATCAGTTAAAGATCTCACTCGAGTTTGAGAAGAGGGACAAGCCGCATATCCAGGCCCTCAATCAGTTGCTCGAAGGAAAGATCCACGCGGAATACAGAAAGAAAGACTAAGCTAAATGGAAGTGGCCCGGCTTCTCGAAGGGAAGAAGATCGTTCTTGGAGTCACCGGGTGTATAGCAGCCTACAAGGCTTGTAATTTAGTCCGTGAACTTATTAAATCAGGCGCCGAAGTAAGAGTGGTTCTCACTCCTTCGGCGCAATCTTTTGTCTCCCCCCTTACACTCTCCACACTTTCAAAGAACCGGGTTATTCAGAAGATTTTTCCGGATGATCTCTCAGGAAATGTAGCTGTTGACCCCTGGCATATTGAGTACGGAATCTGGGCGGACCTGATGATTGTAGCTCCGTGTTCGGTGAACACCCTTGCAAAAATCGCGCACGGATTCGCTGATAATGCACTTACAACACTTATAACTGCAAGACGATCGCCCATGATATTGTGTCCTGCTGCCGATCATGACATGTATGATTATGAGATCACCCGTGATAACATCTCCGCACTACGCGCGAGGGGTGTTTACATTCTTGAGGCAGAACATGGTGAACTTGCAAGTGGACTTACCGGCATGGGTCGTTTTCCCGAAATAGCCAAGATCGTTGATTCGGTGTTCACTGTGCTTTCCGGAAGAGGTACCGACCTGCTTGGGAAAAAGATAACGGTAACTGCAGGTCCGACTTATGAAGACATCGACCCTGTCAGGTACATTGGTAACCGATCGTCCGGCAAAATGGGATATGAGATAGCGAAAGCAGCATTCTTAAGAGGCGCTGAGGTCACCCTGATCTCCGGACCTTCTTCAGAGTATGTGTACCCGGAGATAAAGCGCGTAAAAGCGCGTAGTGCCGAGGAAATGTTAACTGCCGTTGAAGAAAATATTGACAGTGAAACCACGCTCATAATGTCTGCCGCTGTAGCCGATTATACCCCCGCGAAAGTATCTGAAACCAAGATCAAGAAGGAGGCAACCGGGCTTTCATCAATCGAATTGAAGAATACACAAGATATCCTCCTTTCTGTTAAAGGCAAGGCGGGATATGTGATAGGCTTCGCGCTTGAGACTGATAATGAACTTGATAACGCGCTCTCGAAAATGGAGCGTAAAGGGCTCGACGCAATCGTACTGAACTCACTTCGTGATCCGGGCAGTGGATTTGAACATGATACAAATTCGATCACCCTTATCGGTAAAAACGGAACTGCCTTGAAGCACTCACTTCGTAGCAAGAAAGAGATAGCCCACATTATCCTTGACACTCTCACCGGTGTGAAATGAACCTGAAAGAAGAGATCATTAGATCGCTCCGGTTGCAGCAGGAGCAGTTTGGCGATGATCTTTACGCGGAACTCCACATCCCAAAGTTCGAAGACAGGGAACATCCTGTTCAAGAGAAGATATTTACCCCTCAGGCGCCACCTGTAAAAGCGTCACCACCCCCAAAACCAACCGGAGCACATTATCCATCTTTAAGTGTGGTTGCAGGCTCAACCTCGCTCGAAGAACTCAGGGCAAATATCTGCAATTGTTTGAAGTGCCAGTTGGGTCCCGGCAGGAAGAACTTTGTGTTTGGAGAGGGAAATCCCAACGCGAGAGTGATGGTGATAGGCGAAGGGCCTGGTGCAGATGAGGATATTCAGGGAAGACCATTCGTTGGGCGTGCCGGTCAGTTGCTCACCGATATTCTTAAGGCGATTAAATTCAGCCGTGAAGAAGTCTACATTGCCAATATTGTCAAGTGCAGACCACCGGCAAACCGTACCCCATTAGATTCAGAAATATCCGAATGCCGTCCTTTCCTCGTCAGGCAGATCGAACTGATTAAACCGTCATTCATTTTGTGCCTCGGCAGCACGGCAGTTCAGGCTATGCTGGAAAGAAAGGGCACTCTTGGCAGTTTCCGGAAAAAGGTGTTCGATATTTACGGTGCAAAAATGATGGTAACTTTCCATCCGGCCGCGCTTCTGCGCAATCCCGGCTGGAAGCGTGACACCTGGGAAGACGTGCAGGCTTTCCGCAAATTATATGACGAAAAATTCAGCCCCGGAGGCTGACAACCCGGATCAGATACAACAAAGTTTCCCCCTCTAACTCCATTCCACTTCATACCGTTTTACATTTAATTTCCGGGAATCACTCCAATTTCTTAATTTAGAGAGTTCAATAACGGATAATAAAAATGTACTCATCTTTCAGAAAAGCCGGTTTGGCTGTTACTTTCTCTCCAACAGGAAAAATGCTGCTAAGTGAAGCGGCCCGGCTTCAGGCACTCTTTGGATTCAAACTGTATCTTCTGCATGTGGGAGACCGGGATGATATTACCAAACAGCGTCTGCAGCACCTGATCGAAGAAAATATCTTTCCCGGGGAAGTTGAGGTGGTGTGGCTCGAGGGTGAACCTGCCAAGACGATAATAAAAAAATCGAAAGAACTTGAACTTGATCTCCTCATAATCGGCGCGCTCGAGAAAGAGAAGGGGTTAAAGAACATAATTGGTTCTGTTGCAAGAAACATCATGAGGAACTGCCACTGCCCGCTTCTGATCTTCACCAAACCGGAGGCTGAAAGGTTTGGGTTCAACAATATTGTGGTTTCGGTTTGCTATGATTCAAAAGGGGAAGACGCATCCCGGGTAGCGATCGAGATCGCGCGGCATGATCACCCTGAAAAATTCACCTTCATAAAAGAGATAAACATACCCGGTTTGCCGAGCGTGGTGTTCGATTCCGGTTCCACCAATGAGACCGGCAGTATGAGAAAAGAACTGATAAGTCTCGAGAAACAGAAGATCAAATTCTTTGGTCTTGAGCTCGGGCTGCACGAAGATGAATTCCAGAATGATGTTTTATATGGTGTAGAAGGTTGGGAGTGCCTTAACTACGCCAGGGAATCGGGCGCGGATCTATTAGTTATAACAATGAGTGAAAGGAAATTGAGTTTTATCGACCGGATATTTGCACACGATCTCGAGTTTTTGTTCGAGAGAATTCCAACCAATACACTTCTGTATAAATGAGTCACAGTGAGATAGTCACATTCCTCATTGCAATAAGCATAATGCTGTTCTTCGCCCGGTTTTTGGGCGAAGTTTTCAGCAAGCTGAAGCAGCCGGCAATAATCGGTGAAATTGTGGCGGGCATTCTGCTTGGGCCAACAGTGTTTGGCAATCTGATGCCGGAACTTCAGGGCACGCTCTTCCCACAGTCGGGAAATGTAGCCCTCGTCCTCAATGGAATCGTTCAACTTGCTGTAATAATGCTCCTGATAGTTTCGGGTCTCGAGGTTAATCTCGCTTTAATTGCAAAACAGGGGAAAACTGCAGTTCTTACAAGCACGCTGGGCATGATCATACCTTTTGTCCTGGGATTCATTCCTTTCTATTTTTATTCGCAGACCTTTGGTGCTCACGATGGTGACAATCTGATTTTTGCCTTGTTCATGGGAACTGCACTCTCAATCTCCGCCCTGCCTGTAATTGCCAGAACATTGATGGACATGAATCTCCTTAAATCGGAGATAGGTGTGATAATTATCGCCTCTGCCATAGTGAATGATCTTTTTGGCTGGATATTCTTCTCGATAATCATCGGAATGATAAGCAGTGGAGAAAGTTCAGGTTACCTCAAGCAGATCGGAGGGATATTCTTATTCCTCGGCGTGCTTTTTATTTTGGGTAAACCGGTATTCGACCGTTTGATCCCCAGGATACAGAACAATTATTCGCATCCCGGAAGCATCCTGAGTTTTATATTCATTGTGGGAATTACAGCAGCCGCCATCACTGAAGCAGCAGGAGTTCACGCGATATTTGGTGCCTTCATGGTGGGAGTTGTGGTTGGTGATAACAGTCATCTTAAAGAAGAGACACGTGAGATAATTCACCAGTTTGTCACTAATATTTTCGCCCCCCTCTTTTTTATCTCCATCGGACTTCGTGTGGATTTTGTTGCCTATTTCAACCCGCTGCTTGTATCAATCGTCCTGGTATTGGCGATTGCGGGTAAGGTTGTGGGAAGTGGACTCGGCGCCAAACTCGGTGGGATGAGCAACGCTGAGGCCATGACCGTCGGATTTGGGATGAACTCCCGTGGAGCAATGGAGATCATACTTGGAATTCTCGCTCTGCAGGCGGGTATAATCAACGAGGAAGTATTTGTCGCGCTTGTGGTAATGGCTCTCGTAACATCATTGGTAAGCGCGCCGATGATGGGTTACTTCCTCTCCAAGCGGAAGAACTACGAAACTCTATCGGAAATTCTGGACCCCAAACTTATTCTTTTTACTCGTAAATCAGAAAAGAATGATGTTATAAGGGAGTTGGTGAACGGCATCTCAGGCGTGGCAGCTTTGAACAGCAGTAAGACTTTTGATGAAGTGCTGCGGAGGGAGGCTGCATTCGCGCCGGTTATTCTCCCGGGTCTTGCATTGCCGCATGCCAAGCTCGATGTAAAACGCCCGTGGATAGCGGTATCTGTCAATAGAGACGGTTATAAATACAATGACGATACTGATGAACCGGTTCATGTTACAATTCTGCTAATTTCCCCGAAGGAAAAACCGGAGCTTCACCTTAATCTATTGGCGGAGATCGTTTCCAAATTCGGTATTGACGGGGTTATTGAAATGACAAAAACACTATCTGATAAAGCCGCAATAGCATCACTTCTGTCGGAACGGGCATAAAAAAAGCTGCCACCCTTGCAGGTGACAGCTCAAAAGAATCTATAGTTTTTTATTCGCCAAGAATGATCAGGAAGTACTTCTCGCCGTCTGAATCGGTCTCATAAGAAATCAATTCCACCACCCCATCTTGAGCCGTCATTCTCCAGGAATTATCCCCGAGTTTCTCAGCTGACTGCGAAAGCATGTCCATTACCGCATCCTTGATCTGGTCGTTTGCGGGGTAAAGCGCGTTGATATTGCAAATATCGGCATCGTTGAAGAAGAGGAATACTTTACCAAACTCATCAACTTCCGCGAAAAGAAAAGGCACTCCGTCGTCGGTGGTCAGAGATTTAAACTCGAGATCGTTCGCGTTGGCAAGTATGTCAGATTTCGATTTACCGAGGAAATCCTGCTGGGCGAATGCTGATCCAAAAAGGATTGTAACAAAGAACATAAAGAGGACTTTTCTCATTTTTTTACCTTCTGATTTTACCTGAAAACAATTAATTAAATCTTGAGTTTATACAACTATTCTTAAACAAAGTTCCAGAGGAAATTAAGTTATTTTATTCTTGTATATGTAGTCCGCATCATCAAGAATTCTTTTCCATCGGGAGAGACGGCATACATCTCATTGACTATGGAATCGTCAGATGGGTTCCTCACTACTGTTCTATACTTGTTATCCATTTTCGAGACAGGATCGTACATGGTTCCAAACATTACAGTTGATTTTGAGGCCTCATCCCACTTTCCCTCTGCAGTTGCCATGCCTGTGCCAAAATTATCGATCCAGAATGACTGAAAAACGCCTTTCCCATTATCATATCCGATAATGTTCATTCCGTTAAAATCCATTCCGAAACCTTTACCCTCATGTTCCATCTGGAGGTATCTGCCCCCGAAGATCATGCTGCACTTGGCTTTGCCTTTATCGGTCATGGGTTCGGCACCCGGTTCGAGCCAGGTTTCCTGCACATAGGTCCAATTGCCGGAATTTTTGGCGAGCATTTCATGCATTTTCCCTGGAGTCATGTAGTCCATCCAGGCTTTCATTTCGTCACCTTGTTCCTGCGCGAATAATAGAACCGGTAGAAGAGAGAGGGTAATGATGAATTTTTTCATGTTTGATCTCCTTTTAATTGAAAAATTCAAGGCTGCAATATAGAAAAAACCCCGTAAAAGTGAGATTGGAACTTGCCGTTCATCACACTTTAATACCTGTAAAGTATATTAAATTTCGTTTGTGGAAACAGGAAAGATAGTGCCGGCATGAAGAGTTAAGTTTCAACAAGAGTTTATAAGATTTCGCAAAACATCGACCAACTCTCAAAATTCAGATCTATTACCCTCCAAACCTCAGGAGGAGCTTTGCAGCAGCTCCTCCTGTTGTCTTTTTAAACCTAATTTTCGTCAGTCACAAACATTGTCAG
>JAEYUD010000185.1 GCA_023433685.1 Bacteroidota bacterium | reverse complement strand
TAGCCAAATGAATTTTTCACCATCTGCCAGAAACATCCATAAAGCGGTATTTTCTCATAGTCAAGATCAAGGGCGATGTAAATGTCCGATTTACCTCCTCCCCTGCCATCAAGGTCACGGACACCATAGCCTACGCTAAGCATGAGAAAATCGGGCCAAAATTTCTTAAATCCTTCACCGAACAGATTGTTTACTCTCATCGAAAGCCAGAATTTCTGGCCTTCATAGTCATCAACCATGATAATTTTCTGTCCCTGATTGTGTCCTTCTTTTCCAAGTTTGACAGGCCAATAGCTGAATCTGGGTTGGAAGTTGTAAAGCACGGGGTAGTAATATTGCAACACCGGATAGGCTGCCCCGGCGAGATCACTGATAGCATCGCCGGTACTGAAACCCCAGTCTTGAGCAAATCCATCGTAGACCTCCACATAAAGCTGAAACAGAAGTGCTGCAGCCGATGACCACCAGATACCTGTACCGTAGTCAACTTTTGCAGCTTCAAATCCGATCGAAAAAGCATGTGAAAGTATTATCGGAGAGTAGAAGTGACCCAATTTGTCAACTGAAAGGGCATAATCCCAATCCTCGATTATTCTGAATTTCCCGGTTCTTCCACTCCACCAGGCATTACTCTGATAAAAATGGATAGCTGCTATACTTCCAAGGTAGGCTGTGCCCATCCCCCCCAGCAAGAGGTAGTCAGGTTTAGGGAACTCAATTTTATAGTTAAGCTGAGGCAGATCCGGAAGTGAATCATAGCTTAAATGCGGTTTGAAAGTCTCGGGATCGGGCATAACCAGACCCTTGCCGCTGTCACTTTGCGGCAAGAGTCTGAAAAAGGTAAAACAAAGTAATAAAAGAAGATACCTTCTAAACACTACTTCAAAGGTTTCATGGTTGGAAAGAGGATAACGTCCCTGATCGACGGCTGATTGGCGAGAAGCATCACGAGTCTGTCGATTCCGACCCCGAGCCCGGCGGTAGGCGGCATGCCATATTCAAGTGCCCGGACGAAATCTTCATCTATCACCTGCGCCTCGTCATCACCCTGCTCTCGCTGCTTTAACTGATCCTCAAATCTTGATCTCTGATCAAGCGGATCGTTCAACTCGCTGAAAGCATTGCAAATTTCCCTTCCGAGAACGAAGCCTTCAAATCTTTCAACCAGTCCTTCTTTCTCCCGGTGCTTTTTAGCCAATGGAGAGGTGACCACCGGATAATCTATCACGAAGGTTGGCTGAACCAACTCGTGCTGAGTGGTAATTTCAAAAAGTTCATCAATTATCTTTCCGCGGCTCTGAATCTTTTTTGTATCGATGCCATGTTTTTGAGCAACTGCCAGCACTTCGTCATCGGTCGCGGTCAGGAAATCAACTCCTGTTTTCTCCCGGAGTGAGTCAACCATTGAAACCCTCTTCCACGGTCCCTTGAAGTTGATCAATGTGCCATCTATTTCAAATTCTGTTGTTCCGTAGACTGAATTGCAGATGTGTTCAACCATTTCTTCAACGAACGACATCATCCATTCGTAGTCACGGTATGCCACATAGACCTCCATCATCGTGAATTCCGGGTTATGGGTTTTGTCCATTCCCTCATTACGGAAGTCCTTGGAAATTTCGTAAACACCATCAAAACCACCAACGATCAACCTTTTAAGATATAACTCGTCGGCTATCCTCAGATAGAGTGGAATGTCAAGCGCGTTGTGGTGAGTAATGAAAGGTCTTGCCGAAGCACCGCCATAAATTGTCTGGAGCGCGGGTGTTTCAACTTCGAGTATACCTTTGGAATCAAGAAATGATCTCATTGATGAAATTATTCTCGACCTGGTAACAAAAACATTTTTAACTTCAGGATTAAGGATCAGATCGAGATATCGCTGGCGGTAACGCAGTTCTTTATCTGAAAACTGATCGTAAACAACCCTGTTCCCTTCTTCATCTGTGATCTCTTTGGGCACGGGAATCGGTCGGATTGATTTGGTGAGCAGTTTAAGATCAGTAGCGTGAACTGATATTTCACCTGTTCTGGTTCGGAATACATACCCCTCAACCCCAACGATATCGCCGATATCGTAAAGCTTGAAGTTCTCATATTGTTCAGGCAGGTCATCTCTTTTAAGGTATATCTGGATCTTGCCTGATCTGTCCTGAATGTGGGCAAAAGAAGCTTTCCCCATTCTTCGGATGGTTACAATTCTGCCTGCAATTGCCACTTCCCTTTTTGAGTCTTCAACGTGATTCTCATAGATATCCTTTGAGTCAGCGTTAACGTTGAAACTGTAAGCAAATGGCTCGACGCCCTTGCTCTTGAGCTCTTCAAGCTCTTCAAGGCGTCTCTTCATTAGTGAGTTTAGATCTTCATTTAACTGGAGATTTTCCAATTTATTCCTCTACTTCTTTCTTTTCAAAATACTTAATCTGTTACAAATCTTGTCGATTACCGTGTCAATAAACGAGTAAGGAACCAGGTAATTGTTTGCGATGAACACAACTGTAAGCGTCTCGTTGTCGGCGGTCTTAATGTAGCCTGCAAGGCTTCTTACATTTTCATTTAAGCCGGGTTTTGCCCGAAGATTATTCGCGGCACTTCCATCCAAAAGCCGGTCCGCCATCGATCCGTCCCTTCCGGCAACAGGAAGCGAATTATAGAATACAGAAAAATCATCGGAGCGATAGAGATATCGTAACAGTTTGGCGAATATTTCCGCGGAAGTCAGGTTGAGCAAGCTTAACCCGCTGCCATCGACGATTCTCATGGAATTTGGGCTTACACCAGCCCTCTCTAACCAAACATTCTCAACCTTCAAACCGTTTTCGACAGTTCCCAACCCCTTGTCAACCAATCCCATGGTTTTAAGAATCTGTTCGGCATAAAAGTTATGGCTGTTTTTGTTGCATATCTTCACAATTTCAGAAAAGGGTCTCGACTTGTGTCTGAAGAGGAGAGTTGTACCATCAAGAGTGATCAGATCACCCATCCTGGAAGCGAGTTTAATCCGGCCCTTGATCCTGATCCCTCTTCTGTGAAATACTTCCTTCAGGTTTTGGAGAAAAAATTCGGTTGGATCATCCACCGAGACACTTCGTGTAATTGATTTATCTCGAAGGTTGATCCTTCCGGCAAGTTTAAGCACATTTGAGCCGGGAACCCTTGAAACCTGGACGTCAGTTACCGAGTCTCCGCCCACCGTTGTGATATCGTTCATCACTGTAATATATCTGGTATCAGGACTCAACTCAATGTTCGCCGATGCTCCGGATGTACCAGGAGTAATGAATATATCCACGGAATTATCATTGAAAGCCAGCGACGAAGGAGCAGCAGAGAACCATTCAACCAAATGATTCCATTGCCATCCTTCACCCGGTAAGGCCTGATCAAATAATAGATCATAACCTATAAGGTCGCCGTTTACACCGGTGACTCCGAGCTCGAGGAGCCTGTCTGCCCAGGAATTAAAAACTGAATACACTTCCCGGTCGGTGAACTTCCCTGAAATTGTAGGGTCACCCGAACCAACCACGATCAGATCGCCTTTTAGCTGGTCGTTCTCTATGGTACCTGTGGTTCTAATTTGAGTTTCATAGGTATAGTCAGACCCGAGGTATGAAAGTGCCGCGGAGGTGGTTATGAGTTTAACCAAAGAGGCTGAATTCATAAGTTTATTTTCATTCCGCTTGTATAGCACTTCACCCGAGTTAACCGCCTGTATAACCACTCCCCAGTTGGCACCGGAGAGGTTGGGATCGTTTAAAATACCATCGATTGACTGCCATATCTCTTTTGAACCGGCAGACCAATATCTTGAGGTGACTTTTGAAGTGTCTTTCTGACCAACTGCTTCGCCGGAAACCAGGACGAGTAAAAGTACACTAACCGCGAGTGTATTTCGAGAGTACATTCTGGATCTCTTGACGGCTGATATTTCTCCACGCTCCGGGCTTAAGCCCGTCAACTGTAAAACCCGCGAACTCACTCCTGTTCAATTTATCCACGAAATAACCGAGTTTTCTAAACATTCTTTTGACAAACAGATTTCTTCCCTCAGTACACTGCACCGTAAGCAGTTTAGGATTCTTTCTGTCCGGGATCACCGTTGAAAATCTCCCTTTAACACCATCGAGCGAAATCCCTTTAAGAAGTGGTTCCAGATGGGAGTGATCAAATGGTTTGTCAAGCTTTACATTGTAGGTACGTTGAACCTTGTTGGAAGGATGAAGCATTACATTCGCGAAATCACCATCGTTACTCAGTAAAAGCACTCCTGTGGTGTCATAGTCGAGCCGGCCAACAGGAAAAATCCTTTTGCCTGATCTTACCAGATCAATCACAGTGGGGCGGTTTTTGTCGTCAGAAACGGACGTTATATAACCAGATGGCTTGTTGAGCAGAATGTAGACTTTCTCCTCTGATCTGATAACCTCACCGTCAAGCGCAACTTCATCCACCCCGGGCTCTACCAGATGAGAAAGCGAAATAATTGTTTGACCGTTTACATCAACACGGCCCTCCAAAATATACTCCTCGGCTTTTCGTCTGCTTGCGATACCCGACATGGCAAGATATTTGTTAATTCTAATTTTCGTTGTCATCTTTAAGTTCCAGTTCTATCGTTTCTTCCACGGCCTGCATAAGCAGTTTCCGCTTTTGTTCGAGAAAATCCTCATCCTGCATTAGTTCGTCAATTTCTCTCGGTTTGGGAAGATCCGTGATTCTGTTCAGACCAAAATATTTGAGAAAATCATCAGTTGTGCCATAGAGTAGCGGCCTGCCGACAGTCTCCGCGCGACCTACAATGGTTATCAATCTTTTATCAAGGAGCGTGCTAAGGATATAATCAGAATTAACTCCCCTTATAGCCTCGATATCCGGTTTGGTTATTGGCTGCTTGTACGCGATTATCGAAAGCGTTTCGAGCGATGCCTGCGAAAGCCTTCTCTTTATCTTCTCAGAGTTCAGGTATCCAAGATACTTGCCAAGTTCGGGTTTGGTGGCAAATATGAAGCCACCGGAAATACGGACTATCTTGAATGGAAAGTGCGAGGGTTCGTATCGCTGGTTGATCATATCAACCGCCAGCTCAGCGTCTTCTGGGGTAATAGAAACCGGGTCACCGTCAATGGCGTGAATGGCTCTCACGAGTTCCGCTGCATCTATCGGGTCCTCCGAAGCGAAGATCAAACCTTCGATAACCGGCAAGTAAATTTCGTCAATCATTATTTATCGAGTAGACCACAAAGTCATTAAAATTTTCGGATTCCATAACACCAATAAGCTGCATTCTTACCATCTCCAGCAATGCAATAAATGTGTACACTATCTGGATTTTCATTTTTAAACCTGTAACCAGTCTTGAAAAAACTATTTCACGATCAATCTCAAGCTTTTTGCGGATGTAATCCATTTGTTCCTCGATCGTTACAGGCATCCTTTTTATTTGATGAACTGGTTCGGGTTTTAGATTCGACATTATTTTCTGAAATGCCCTGGCAAGATCGAAGACCGTGATGTTTTTCAGTAATAAGCCTGTATCATCAAAGGCAGACCTTTCATCGAGGTTGAAATTACCGCGGTAAAAAATTTTTCTCTGCTCTGTCTCGAAAAATGAAAACTCCTCTGCCATCTCCTTGTATCGTTTGTATTCAAGAAGTTGCTGCACCAGTTCAGCCCTGGGATCAATCTCCTCTCCCTGTTCGTTAATCTCTTTCGGAAGAAGCATCCTGACCTTTATGTGCATCAGAGTTGATGCCAGCAGAATAAAATCACCGGCCTGCTCCAGATCAAGTATCTTGATCATCTCCAGATACTTAAGATATTCTGTGGTTATGTACGAAATGGGTATATCGTAGATGTCAAGCTCATCACGTTTAATGAAGAAGAGAAGAAGGTCAAGAGGACCTTCAAAAGTGTTGAGCTTGATCTTGAACATTTATCCCAGATTCATACTGTTTCTGACCGCGGTCATGGTTTCGTGGGCAACAATTTTTGCAGCTTTTTCACCGGCATCGATCACATCGAGCACGAGGGAACGATCATTTTCATATTTCCTCCTTCTCTCAAGAACAGGCTCAAGAAACGCGGAAATTTTGGACGAGCAGTTCAACTTGCAATCAACACATCCAAGGGCACCACTCCGGCAGTTTGTTTCTATCTCTTCAACCTCGGTGGGATTGAATTTTTTATGATACGAAAATACCACACACACTTCCGGGCGTCCGGGGTCATTCTTGCGGACTTTTTGTACATCTGTGACGGCTTTTCTAAGTTTTTGCTTTACTGTTTCCGGCTCATCTGAAAGAAGAATGGTGTTACCAAGTGATTTGCTCATTTTTGCTTCACCATCAAGCCCGGCAAGTCTTGAAAATACCGTCAGAAGTGGAGCGGGCTCCGGGAAAACCTCGCCGTACTGATTGTTAAACCGCCTCGCGATCTCACGAGTGATCTCAACATGCGGCACCTGATCTTCACCGACAGGCACCACTTCGCCTTTGTAGATGAGGATGTCTGCTGCCTGGAGAACCGGGTAGCCAAGGTGTCCGTAAACTATTTGCTGGATGTTGAGGTCCCTCACTTGATCTTTAAGTGATGGATTCCTTTCCAGACGGTTAGCAGTAATCAGCATTGAGAAGATGAGAAAGAGTTCGGCATGCTCTTTAATTTGAGATTGCCTGAACATTTTAACCTTCTCGGGATCAAGGCCCACGGCTAACCAATCGGTTACCATATCTATGGTATCATCGTAAATATTGGAAGAATCCAGATTGGTGGTAAGAACGTGATAATCAGCTATTAAATGGTAGTTTTCGTATTCATCCTGCAGTTTTACCCAGTTTTCAAGAGCACCTGTATAGTGACCAATATGGAGCTTCCCTGTTGGGCGCATCCCGCTTAATATTCTCTTTTTTGTCATCATAAATTGGAATTAATGGAATAGATATGGTTTCCAGCGATTATCTAAAAAGCCAACTGTAAATTTAATAAAAAACAAGTTATTGGGCACATAAGGCTGGAAAAGGAGCGGCATGCCTGCCTCATGAGGGGTGCGGTCTCCCTTTTTGCTGTTACACTTCGGACACGCGGAGATTAGATTCTCCCATGTGTCAGCCCCGCCTCTTGACCTTGGGATAATGTGGTCGATTGTGAGTGACAGATCAGTTCTGCCGCAGTAGGCACATTTATGTGAGTCCCTTCTTAGAACATTTTTTCTCGTGAGGATTACCTGTCTGTAAGGAATGTGAACATATTTACGAAGCCTGATAACAACAGGATAAGGGAAACTTCTCGTGACAGAATGGATATGCTTCTCTTCATCAACCAGAACGGGATCAGCTTTTTCAAGATAAATCATATCGAACGCCCGTTTTACATTGCAAACGGACAGGGGCTCATAGCTCTGGTTCAGTACCAGAACGAAAGTGTTAAACAGGGGTGAGTGATGTTTTTGATAGCTGAATTGACCATCTCCAATCTTTTATATAGAAAACAAATTAAATCAAAGATTGGTTTAATCGGGTACTTTCTCGGCAATGGCAGTTGCCACAGCATAATTATTTGAGTGACTCAACGAAACATGGATAACGACTCCCTTGGATCGGAGGATAAGCAATTTTGGCAGATCTTCAAGCTGTGGTGCGCCATCTTCATCATTTTTTACAGAGATATCTTTCCAGGCAATGGTTTCATCAAATTTCATTACGGATTTATATACTGCCTCTTTTATTGCGAATCTGGCCGCATAGCGGCGGTATTTATCAGCTTTTGTCGCACAGTAATCTATTTCTGTCTGAGTGTAAATTTTATTCAGAAATTTCTCTCCATAAGTCTCTATCGATTTCTGAATCCTGTCGATCTCAATAATATCAACCCCGGTTCCAACGATCATTTGCTCCCATCCCCTTTCGCCATTCCGGATCCACGCCCGTCGGACGCACCTGTAACCTTTTGTGTTGCCGCATCAATCCTGATAGCTTCGATCAGTCCGAGGTAAGGTATCTCTTTTACAGAATGTCCCATCATCTCAAGCTGCCTCAGCCCTTCTCCGGAGAGAACACCGCTTTCAATTGAAATTTGATCAGGAAACCACTGGTGGTGGAATCTGGGCGCGTCAACAGCTTCTCGAACATCCATCCCAAAATCAATGGTATTAAGAATCACCTGAAGCACAGCTGTTATGATCGTTGAACCTCCGGGTGAGCCAACAATCAAGAAAGGTTTGCCGTCTTTAAGTATAATGGTCGGGGTCATCGAACTAAGCATCCGCTTCCCGGGTTGAATGGAATTGGCCTCGCTTCCCAAAAGTCCAAATTGATTTGGTACACCCGGTTTAGCCGAAAAATCATCCATCTCATTGTTCAAAAAGAATCCGGCACCTTCAACAACAACTTTAGAACCATACCCGGAATTGATTGTAGTGGTTACACTTACGGCGTTTCCCTTCCGGTCTAATACAGAGTAATGAGTGGTTTCGAGACTTTCAGAAAAGGATTTTAATCCGGGGTTGACTTCGGTAGAAGGGGTGGCATTTTTCCCGATCTGCGAAAACAGAAACGAGGCATATTTCTTCGACAGCAACTTCCCAGTTGGTACATTAAAAAAATCAGGGTCACCGAGATATTCTGATCTGTCAGCATAAACCCTTCTCATTGCCTCTGTGAGGTAATGGACATATTCAGGTGAGTTGTGTACAATTTTCACAAGGTCGAAATTTTCAAGAATATTCAACAACTGTATCAATGCAACGCCTCCCGAACTCGGAGGCGCCATAGAGATCACCTTGTATCCGCGATAATCACCGGTTACGGGCGCGCGTTCAACAGTTTGATAGTTGGCAAGATCCTCATGAGTCACCAACCCATGTTCAGCTTTCATCTGGGTGACAATGAGTTCCGAGGTTTTCCCCTTATAAAATCCATCCTTCCCCTGACTAATGATCCTCTCAAGTGTCGAAGCAAGATCTGGCTGCCGAAACAGGACACCCGGTTTGAATGGAGCACCATGATCAGTGAATATCCGGGCAGTGGATGGATATTTATTAAATGTTCTGTTATACTTATGGAATGATGCAGCGGTCGAAAACGGCAAGTGGAATCCGTCACGCGCGAGTTTTAGTGCAGGCGTGCTCACTTTCTCACGGGACATTGTTCCATATTTTTCGAGAGCATCCAATAAACCGGATACACTTCCCGGAACCCCGGCTGAGAGAATACCTTCCTGGGCAAGTGAATCGATGAAATTACCCTCTTTATCGAGGTACATTGTGCGGGTCGCGAGCGCGGGTGCCTTTTCCCTGTAGTCAAATGTTGTTTCTTTACCGTCCGCGCTTCGCATTACCATGAATCCGCCCCCTCCAATGTTTCCGGCAACCGGATAGGTTACGGCTAATGCAAATCCAACTGCTACCGCGGCATCAACGGCATTACCACCTTCGCGAAGTATTTCCACCCCGACATTCGTCGCGAGGGAATCTGCTGAAACAACCATTCCTTCTGAAAGAGAACTGTCGGCCGTGCCTGAAACCGGTGCTGAAGGAAAGACCGTGAAAAACAGAACAACAATGAAGAAAGCGGTTTTAGAAAAGTTTGATATTCGCCTTGACATTCAATCCTTCATTATTAAGTTGCTTCCTAACGAGTCCAAGCAGGTCTTTTGCCTCTTTTAGCGTACTCCGGAGGTCGTTGTACGCTGTTTCGTCATACAGGAGCTTCCCGAGATTGTTTTTACCTCCGGTCGTCTCGTCGATAATACCGTCAAGCTTCGAGATCAAACGGTCGGATTGTTTCAAAAGTTTGTTCAGAGATACAAT
>JAEYUD010000170.1 GCA_023433685.1 Bacteroidota bacterium | reverse complement strand
TACTTACACAGGAGGTTTACGTGGGGTGATCTGGGTTGACGCGATCCAGATGTTTATCTATCTCGGCGGAGCAATAATTTCTGCAATTTTCATCGGATTCATTATCGATGGAAGTGTTTTATCAGCGTTCGCGAGTGGAGAAATTGCACCTAAACTTGACATTTTCAACCTCGCTCTTGATGGGGGTTTAGCAGGATTTTTCAGCACGCCTTATTCTTTATTGGCAGGGTTAACCGGCGGAGCATTTCTTTCGATGGCTTCGCACGGAACAGATCAACTCGTGGTTCAAAGGCTGCTTGCCACCGGAGAGCTGAAAAAAGCCCAAAAAGCAGTTATCATGAGCGGGGTGATAATAGTTCTCCAGTTTGCAATATTCCTGATCCTCGGTATTCTTTTATACGTTTACTTCGGCGGTAAACATTTCTCGAAGCCGGATGAGATATTTCCATTTTTCATAATCAACCATCTTCCGGCGGGGTTAAAGGGAGTATTGGTTGCAGGGCTGATGGCGGCTGCACTTTCCACTCTTGCGGGTTCGGTCAGTTCCCTTTCGTCATCATCATTCTATGACATTTACAGCCTTATGGGGAAGAAAGAACTCGATCAGGAACTCCAGTTGAAACTCTCGAAACGGATGACTATAGCCTGGGCGGTGATCCTGTCCCTTTCCGCATTCTTCTTCATGGAAATGAAGGGGGCAGCAGTCGAGGTGGCGCTCAGCATTGCCTCGTTCACTTATGGCGGGTTGCTGGGTACATTTCTCCTTGGAATTTTTAACAAAAAAGCGGGGCAGGCTGACGCGATCACAGGGTTTATGGCATCCATTGCAGTAATGACAGCAGTGGTATTGCTTAAATTGACGGCCTGGACCTGGTTCACACTCACAGGGGTTCTGGTTTGCCTGATCGCCGGCAGCATTTCAGCAATTATTCGACAAAAATTTACTGCCAAGGTATAAAATGGAGCTTATTGACTATATAATTATTGCAGTTTATTTCCTGTTCAGTCTCGGCATAGCGCTGGTTTACTCCAAACGGGCGAGCAAGAGCAGTGAGGAATTCTTTCTTTCCGGAAGAAATCTTCCCTGGTATCTCGCGGGGCTCTCAATGGTTGCAACCACCTTTGCCGCCGATACCCCGTTGGCAGTTACCGAGCTCGTCTGGAACAACGGTATCTCCGGTAACTGGGTATGGTGGAATTTCGCGTTCGGTGGAGTTTTAACAGTGTTCTTTTTCGCCAAACTTTGGAGAAGGGCGGGGATACTTACCGAAGTTGAATTCGCGGAATTGCGATATTCGGGAAAACCGGCTAAGTTTCTTCGAGGTTTCAAAGCCATCTACCTTGGTCTTTTCATGAATGTGATAATCATCGGCTGGGTTAACAGCGCGATGATCGCCGTCTTAACCGGTATTTTTGGAGTCAGGCCTGAGGATGTTGTAATTTATGTCTTCCTGTGCATGGGTCTTGTTGCAGTGTACTCAGCCATATCGGGGTTGTGGGGAGTTGTTGTCACTGATGCTTTTCAGTTTATACTCGCGATGACCGCGTGTATTGTTCTGGCGATCATCGTCATCAACTCAGACAAAGTGGGTGGAATTTCGGGTCTTCAGGCTAAACTTCCCGCGCAGGCATTCGAATTTTTCCCAAAGCTTGGTGAGTCACCTGCTGCCGGAGCGAAGGTTTTCTCTCTAACAGTCTTTTCATTTTTCGCGTTTATCGGCATCCAATGGTGGGCTTCATGGTATCCGGGAGCAGATCCGGGTGGCGGTGGTTATGTGGCACAGAGAATGATGTCTGCAAAGAACGAAAAGCATTCCATATTCGCGACTCTCTTTTTTCAGGGTGCACACTACGCGTTAAGGCCATGGCCATGGATACTCGCCGCGCTTGCCACTCTTGTTCTCTATCCTGAGCTTACAAAAGACAACTCAAAAATGGGGTATATCTATCTCATTAACGATTTTCTGCCGGCCGGGTTGAAGGGATTAATGCTCGCCGCGTTCTTCGCTGCCTATATGAGCACGGTTGCCACCCAGCTGAACTGGGGAACTTCATATATTGTGAATGATCTTTACAGGCGGTTCATCAGTCCCGGAAAAAGTGAAAAAAATTATGTGTCGGCTTCAAGAATTGTAACCATAATATTAATGGTGGTCTCTGCTGTTGTGACCCTCTATATCGATCGTATCTCCGGGGCTTGGGAATTCATAATCGAGTGTGGAGCGGGTCTCGGGCTCGTTCTGATTCTCCGCTGGTACTGGTGGAGGATAAACGTCTGGAGCGAGATCTCGGCAATGGCAACGCCATTTGTACTACTGCCACTCGTCAGGTATCTCGGCATCCCTTTTCCTGACAGTCTCTATTTGCTTGTATTCGGAACAACCGCGGTGTGGCTGGTGGTTACATTTCTGACGAAACCTGAGCCGGATGAAAAACTTTTCTCGTTTTATGAGAAAGTACGTCCCGACGGAAAGTTGTGGGAGGTCATCCGGATAAAAGGGGGATTCAGCGCCGGAAAAAGCCAAATAAGGTACCAGTTCCTCGGTTGGTTCTCCGGGGTTGTAATGATCTACTCGCTTCTTTTTGGAAGTGGCAGTTTGATATTTGGTGATTTGAACGACACGCTCATTTACGCGGTTTTTATTATATTTGGTATCTGGGGAGTGGTTTTCTCCCTCAACAAAATAACATCACACGATAATTTAGGATTGGATGAATTTTAAAGATGTGAAATTAATTTTACTCGATCTCGATGGCACCCTTCTCAGTGAAGAGGGTGAGATCGGCGCAAAAAGTAAAAAATACGCTAAACTGCTTTGTGAAAAAGACGTAATGGTTACTTTCGCAAGTGGCAGGATGTACTCCGCGCTTGAACAATATGCGGAAGAACTCGAGATCGACGGCTACGTCGTGTGCTCTGATGGCGCGATAATTAAGAAATATCCTTCAGGAGAAATACTTCAAAAAATCGCCCTCAAACCAGAAATTGTTAAAAAAGGTATCATGCTTTCAGACAAGCATGTAGTTAAAATGGTGATGTGTACAGAGTCGGAAGTGCTCTATACTGAGCATAATGAAGCCTCGGTACAGCTTATCGACCGGTTCGGCGCGCAATTCCGTCTCGTTGACGACTACCGGCAGGTGACAGAAGATATCATTGAACTTGTGTATGTGGGTGAGAACCGACAGTCGCTGCACGAAATTAAGAAGCATTTTTCGTTCCCTTACTCGTGGGGGATCAGGGTTACTTACTCAAAAAGTCAGTCGCACTATCAATATTATCTTGAGATTAAGAGAAAGAATGTTTCAAAGGCCAGGGCATTAAAAACCCTGATGAAGAAATTCCGGATATCGATAAAAGATACCGTGGTGGTGGGTGACTGGTACAATGATGTAGAGCTTTTTAAAACCAAAGCCATCAAAGTATCACTTGCAAATGCCGTTCCGGAGATCAAGTTCCTCTCTGACATCAAGCTTGAGCAGAGTAACAATCAGGATGGAGTTGGAGAATTGCTTGAGATGATCTATAAACAAAAACGCTGACCGTATCAATTGACATCTGACCGACTAAAGACGAGTAAACGAATCAAGGTTTTGCTTTGGGTCGTTACTTCTGTTGTTATTGCCTTTTTATTTCCGAAAGCGGAAGTGGTTGATATTCAATCGGAGACGGGCAATATCTGGTTGGATGAAGATCTGATCGCCGACAGAAGTTTCCCCATACTTAAAGACGAAAAGGTGTACCGGGCTGAGGTTGACAGCTCGATATCCTCGGTATTCCATGTCTTTACGTTCGTCAATTCAGACACACTTACCATAGACACAATACGGGCACTGAGAAAGGCTCTTGAGCGGGCGGTTATCAGTCCTTCCCAGTTTGATTCCGATCTTAATCTCGTAAGGTTTCCCGATCAGATACGGGCTTATCTGTTGAAGTTTGCTGATACCACCGGCAAAAAATTGCCAGACCTTCTCAGAAACATCGAAAAAATTGAAGCAGTTCTTCTTAAAACAGGAAGTGGTGGCACCCTTAGTCTCGACTACGCTCAGATTCCGAAAGACACCATTTCCGTTCGCAAGGGGAGCTTTCAGGCAAAGAGGAGCAAGCGCGAATTCACAGATTACTCAGGCGCCAGACACCTGATAACCAAGGCGATCTCAGCTGCCTTCAGCGATTCCGCCGACGCATTTGCCCTCTCCGAGATAGCTCACACACTCTTCATTCCCAATATCGTGTACAGCGAAGAATTGACGAAAGAAGAGATTGAAATAGCCCGGAACAAGGTCAGCCGCAACGCCGGTATAGTGGTCGCGAATGAAAAAATTATCGGAAAACATGAGAGGATCACTCCTGATATCAAGGAGAAACTCGATTCGTTCAAATCCGCCAAGGTTGAAGACCTCAACTTTCTCCAATTCGCGAGGCAGTTTATTGGTAAAATACTCCACATCGGTTTTCTGCTCGGACTTCTGGGTGCCTTTCTGTTCAATTTCCGTAAGACAATCTTCGAAGATAACGTAAAACTTACCATCTTCTCACTTCTTTTTGTGGTGATCTCTTACCTCACATATTATCTGAACATTGTGAACATCGGCGGATCAGCTCAGCTGCTCATCATAATTCCTGCTGTCTCACTTCTTACCACGATCATGTTCGACTCCCGGGTCGGGCTCTACACCACACTTGTGGCATCCCTGATCGCGGCAGGACTAAGAGGTAACGACTACTCACTTCTTGTTTTGAACATCATCGCGGGTTCACTCGGTGTCTATTCAGTACGGGATATAAAGAACAGGCAGCAGATATATCGGGGAATGATCTTCATATTTATGGGATACCTTGCGGGGAATGTATTCCTTTCGTTTGAGAGTCTGGGTAACTGGTCCAAGCTGCTAAAAGACATTACGTACTCCGGTATCAATGCTGTTGTAAGCCCGATGATCACATACACGCTTCTCAGGTTTTTTGAGCGGGCATTCAAGATAACCACTGATCTTACACTTGTGGAGCTATCGAATACAGATCACCCCCTTCTGAAGGAGATGTATCAGTCGGCATCCGGAACATTTTATCACTCTCAATCGGTGGCAAGGCTTGCTGAAGCCGCGGCTGAAAAGATTGGAGCTGATACACTTCTGATCAAAGTCGGCGCGCTTTACCATGACATCGGAAAAATGATCTCACCCTACTATTTTGTAGAGAATCAGATGCCCGGGCAAAACCTTCATAACGAACTCACTCCGGAAATGAGCGTGAAAGTGATTAAAGACCATGTTATCATGGGTATGGATCTCGGGAAGAGGCACAACCTCCCACAGGAGATAATAGATTTCATCCCCACCCACCATGGCACGGGCGTTATCAGGGTGTTTTATGATAAAGCCGTTCAGAGATATGGCAGGGAGAACGTCAACAAAGATGATTACCGTTATGCCGGACCTAAACCTCACACCCGCGAGCAGGCGATAATGATGCTTGCCGACAAGTGCGAGTCGGCTTCACGTAGTATCTCCACACCGGAGCCACAGACACTTGAAAATCTTATCAACAATCTCATAAATCAGACCCTGCAAGAGAAGGAACTGGATGAAGCCCCGGTTACCCTCTCCGAAGTTGAGGAAATCAAGAAAGTATTCTTCAACACATTAATGACTGCCAAGCACAGCAGGATCAGATACCCGGAACAGGAAAAACTGGAAAAAGGTGAGTAATACACCTCTATTCGAACAATTTCTGAATGATTATCTTACGGAACTCCGGATCGAGCGGAATCTCGCTGACAATTCGATCGAATCGTATGGACGTGACATTAAAACTTTCATACGTTTCATTACAGACGAGGGGGTTATTGATCTCACTGAAGTGACCACCGATCTTGCCCGAAAATTTTTTCTTGAAATCTCAACCGCCGGACTAAGTGCCACCTCCCTCGCGAGGTATCACTCATCTCTTAAGGGATTTTTCTCATACCTCGTTGTTTCCGAATACATAAAAAAAAGCCCGGTTGCGCGGTTGAAACCTCCAAGGCTTAACAGGAAACTGCCGGAAGTGCTCACTCCCGATGAAATTGACAAGATCATATCAAAAATTGACACTTCAACTGCAGCCGGATTGAGGGACCGGGCGATAATAGAAGTGCTTTACGCCTGTGGTATCCGGGTTTCAGAGTTGACGGGGATGAAAAAAAATGATATCTATTTTGAGGAGGAGATGATCCGGGTTTTCGGCAAGGGGAGCAAAGAGCGTTTTGTCCCGATCGGTTCATCAGCGCTGAAAGCTTTAACTGAATACCTTGTGAACGGCCGGCCCCTGCTCGCTAAACCTTCTGGGGGACCCTTGTTGTTTCTTAATGTAAAGAGGGGAACGGGACTAACAAGAGTGGCGGTCTGGATGATCATAAAAAATTACGCGGAACTCGCCGGCTCCGGTAAAAGGGTTTATCCTCACATTTTCAGGCACTCATTCGCCACACACCTGATCGAAGGGGGGGCAAATATCCGTGCGGTTCAGGAGATGCTCGGTCACACGGATATTTCAGTTACGCAGATATACACTCATATCGATATTTCTTACATCAGGGACGTGGTGCAGCGTTTTCATCCGAGAGGATAAACTCCCGTATTAAAAACGATCCGTCAATCGCAATATCACCCAAACTCCAAACCCCAAACCCCGGACAACGGGTAACGGACAACGGGTAATGGCACAGCCACAAGCGGGCAACGGGCAATGGCACAGCCACAAGCGGACAACGGACAACGTATAAAATTCAGGAATTATTAACTTTGCTAATTGAAAATCGAAGTTTATTGCTCACATTCCCTCACTGATAATTAACTGAATATGCGAAAAATTTTACCACTGATCTCACTTTCAATACTCGCGCTTCTCTTCTCTTCCTGCGGGGAAGAAGAGAAACCGTATCAGGTTATTGGTGAGGGGAACATCCCGTTCATAGGTGACAATGGAAACGGAATGAAGGTTTTCATTTATGAAATTGGAACCGGTAGCACTCATGTATTCAATGGAATACCACCATCACAGCCAATTCTTATAACAGGGTCAGGTGAGGGTGGCAGATACTATTTTGTAACCGGTACAGGTTATAACTCGAAGGAAAGCTATTTCGATACCATAACAGTTTATCTCCACAGCATTTCCGGCACAAAAAGCATCTTGAAATCGCTGAAAGTCTCAAAGATCTACGCGAATATTCTTGACGCGAACACCCTGAATCTGGTGCTTTATCATCTTGAACTTGTTAATCAGCGCATCTATAAAGACAATTACATGATCGACAGTACCGGGAGGATCCTCACAAAGCAGAAGGAATCATACAATCTTTTAGAAGGGGAGATACCTGAAGTTCCTTCGATCAAGATCAACAACACTTCCCCTGATGGATTAAATACGCTGACCATTGATAAAAAAGAGAAAAACAACCGGATAATCCTGACAGGGAACAAAACCCCAAAGGGAAAATTGATCCTTGAAACCGATCAAAGTATCGACAGGGTTTACTGGACACCCGACAAAGAGAAGGTTATCTTACTTACATCCAATCTTGATGTACATAAAACCGACGGAGACACATCATCTACCCTGATGGTTTATTCTCTCGAAAAAACTGATTACATCGCCCGTTTCTCGGGGGTTGGCTACAGGAATTTCTCGATTAAAAAAGACCTTTTACTCTTTGACGATAATGAAAACGGGAAGAGATTTGTAAGAATTTATGATTTGAAAAAAATGAAGGATGCGGGACGGATCAAAATGAAGAACGGTTGCAGCATCCGGTTTTTACCATATTATTGACTAAAAAGTGAATACATACTATAGACTTTTGCGCTATTCAGCGCGTTACTGGAAATACCTCGCCCTTTCGATCCTGTGCACGATAATTTTCGCGCTTCTGAACGGAGCCTCGGTTTATCTCTCCATACCCCTTCTTGATACGCTGTTCAACACATCGGTAACCTCATCAGTGGCTCCGGCTGCCGGTGCTGCCGGTGCTTCAACCTCAATTCTGCCCGATTTTATAATATCGATCAAGGAATCGATATCGAACTGGTTCAACTCTTTCATCTTCTCGGGTGATAAAACCGATGCCCTTTTCAGGATATGCATCGTGATTTTCGTGGCGTTTATTTTGAAGAATATTGCCGGATATTTCCAATCGTTCTTCTTGAATTACGTTGAACAGGGGATCGTCAGGGATCTCAGGGATGATGCCTACGAGCAACTTCACAAACTGCCGATCAGTTATTTCAAAAGTGAACGTGTCGGTAACCTTATCTCGATAATTGTGAATGACATCACCGCGGTTCAGAACAGTGTATCAGCCACATTTCTTAACCTGATCAGGGAACCTATCTCGATCGTGGTGTTCCTTGGTATCGCCATAAGCATCAGCTGGAAACTGACTCTGATCTCTCTGATAACCGTGCCATTCAGCGCGGGAATTGTTGCCCTTATCGGAATAAAGCTTCGTAAATACAGCGCCAGAATTCAGGAAAAAATAGCCGACATCACCAGCGTGATTCAGGAGACGATCTCCGGAGTAAAGATTGTAAAGGCATTCGGCACTGAAGGATACGAGAACAAAAAATTCAGGAAGGAAACACAGGGATATTTCAGACTCGTTCTCAGGATAACCAGGATACGAAACCTTTCAGCTCCGATAGCCGAGTCGTTAAGCGTGATGGTTGGGGTCGTGATAATTTATTATGGTGGAACCCTTGCATTGAGCCAGAATGAGATCAAGGCGAGTGAATTTCTCGGTTTCCTCTTCTCGATCTTTCAACTGCTGCCACCCATTAAAGAGCTGAGTGGAGTAAACAATCGTATTCAGGAGTCATCAGCCGCGGGCGACAGGATATTCGACATAATTGATACCAAACCCGATATCTTTGACAAGGAAGGTGCCGAATCGTTACCGGGATTTTCCAGTGATATCAAATTTGAGAATGTGAAATTCGCTTATCCGGATGCCCCCGAAGAAACGGTGCTTGACGACATCAATTTTACCATAAGGAAAGGTGAGGTGGTGGCGCTGGTAGGTCCAAGTGGTGGTGGTAAATCAACCCTTGTTGATCTGATCCCCAGATTCTATGATGTCACGGGTGGCAGTATCCGGATCGATGAAAAGGATATCCGTGATGTGAAAATGGACAACCTCCGCAAGTTTATCGGTATTGTCACTCAAGAGACAATTCTTTTTAACGATTCAATAAGAAACAACATCAGTTACGGTAGCACCATCTTCAGTGAGAGTGACATATATGAAGCCGCGAAGATAGCGAACGCTCATAAATTCATCTCTGAAATGCCGAATGGATATGAAACCGAGATAGGGGAGAGAGGCGTGAAACTTTCCGGGGGTCAGAGACAAAGGCTTGCCATAGCCCGGGCGTTACTCAAAAACCCTGACATCATGATCTTTGATGAAGCAACAAGCGCGCTCGATAACGAATCTGAAAAACTTGTTCAGGAAGCACTCGACAGATTAATGAAGAGCAGAACCGTGGTTGTTATCGCGCACAGGCTCTCAACCATCAAGAACGCGGATAAGATCCTCGTTCTCGAAAAAGGAAAGATCGTACAGTCAGGCAACCACGATCAATTACTTGAGCAGGGTGGACTTTACAAGAAACTGTATGATATGCAGTTCCGCGATAAACATTAAGCTATTTGCTTAGCATTATCTTAAGCGTCGAATTGTTGTTTCCTGAAATCAGTCTGAAAATATAGACCCCGGAGGGTAGTCCGTTTATGTTGAAATCAACCATGTGCTCTCCGGCGGTTTTCTCCTGATCTATGAGCACCGCCACTTCCCGCCCCAGAAGATCATAGATAACCCCCTTTGTGTACCCCGTGACGGGTAGATTGTACCGGATTTTGGAAACACCAATGCCATTCAATTCACCTTGAGAAACCGGATTTGGGAACGATGCCAGATCGATTTTGCCAGGTACCGGCGGCACTTCATCTTCAATACCAACTGAGGGATCATAAACGATGGAATGAAAACCTGTTTCCGATGGACTGTATGCCAATTTTGGACGGTAAAACTTGTCCCTGAGCGCGAACCTGTATTTGAACCGGTACCCTGATTTCATTTTTGTACTGTCAAGAAAGAAAGAAACAGCTGTTTGCGGGGTTTCAGCTTCCACTCTCCATGTTTGGAGCAGTGTTGAATCCGTTCCGTTGGTGTAGTAACCTTGCATAAATAATGAATCGTTGAAATTGAGATTCGCGACAATATCTCCATAATAATCGTGCACATCGTGACTTGTGCCTGGCAAGAACAGCAATTGGAACTTGTTCGTGACCTGAAGAGGGCTAAATGAAATTTTAGGTGCCCAGTTTTGGGTTTTATATATCGTGTCACCCGCCGCGTCGTACCTGATCAAATTATATGTTGCATGCTTATAGCTGAAACCACGGCCGTTAGAGATCGAATAAGAATAATAGTGCCACCGGAGTCCGAGCCCTTTTTCAACTCTGTAGGTGATGTTCAATGAAAACGGCGCGAAGGACCAGTAGTAATCGAAATATCTTACTGAATCAGTTCCGGTAACCACGATGTTGTGGGGAGAAGACGTATTTGCATCCGGAAACCTTCCGGAATAGTTTCCACCTGGAGGAATGTTGAAATCGAATAACATATTCATGACAGTGTCATTAGTTAAATAATAGAGTTTGTTATTCTGTTCATCCATTCCAAAATACAGGCCGGTATTCACGGCATAACCTTTGAAGAACCGGATGCCTCCGACGTCCTTCACTGAATCAACCCTGGTTTCAAGGAAAGAACCCGTCTCGCTTGAAGAACCGTATTCCCATGAACCCTCCGTGTAAATATATTTTTCTTTATCCTGGTCTGTCATCCTGAAGAAGGGTGTTGTTTGGGGTAGAACCTCAACTGTTAATAAGATAATAATAAATGAAAGATGAAGGTGAAACTTGGGGGTGGTAACCTTTTTCATGGCAAATTCCTGTGTTTGCTCTAATAAAATTATGGATGCAGGTGAAAAATTGAGAAGAGCACACGGTTGCCTCTCCCACTTGTGAGGGGGGGTGATCGTTGTTTACCCGGTTGAGAAT
>JAEYUD010000151.1 GCA_023433685.1 Bacteroidota bacterium | reverse complement strand
ATGCGGAGGATTGTATGATCAAAATAGCCGGACTCGGCAAAAATTACAAAAAACTAAAAGCCCTCGACGATGTGAATTTTGAGCTAAAAGAGGGCGCGGTTACCGCGATTGTCGGTCCCAACGGTTCGGGCAAAACAACCCTGCTAAAATCCATACTGGGGCTCGTTATCCCCGATGCGGGTTCGATAGACCTGGATGGAAAAACGATCTTCAACAATAACGAGTTTAAGAAACTCACCGGATACCTCCCTCAATACCATGGGTTTCCGGCAAATCTCACCGTGAAAGAGTCGGTTGATCTGCTTAAGCATTTAAGGTCTGACGCAAAGGACCTGGATCTTGAGCTATATCATAAATTCGGTCTCCCTGAACATGAAAAAAAACAAATAAAACACCTCTCCGGCGGCACACTCCAGAAACTTTCAGCTTCCATCGCGTTCATGTTCAAACCATGGTTCCTTATACTTGATGAACCAACCGCTTCGCTCGACCCCTGGGCTGCGGATATTTTCAAAACCAAGGTAAGGGCTGCCAACGCGAGAGGGGTTACAGTTCTTCTTACTTCCCATATCATGCCTGAAGTTGAGGAACTCGCCGACGATGTGATCTTTCTTCTCGAGGGGAGAGTGCATTATCACGGTGGCGTTGAAGAACTTAAAACGGCTCATGACTCCCCCACTCTTGAGAAAGCTGTTGCCGGAATAATGGGAAAGGAGTTTAAGTTATGCACAGCATAAAAAAGATATTCAACTACCAGATGCGTGATGCTTTCCGCTCGAAACTTGTAATATTTTATTTCGCGTTCTTTCTGGCATTTACATCACTTTTGTTCCATTTCACAGGTGAACCCACCGGGGTAATCACCAACCTGCTGAACATAAATGTTACATTCATTCCATTGCTGACACTTCTTTACGGAACAACTTTTTACTATAACAGCAAGGGTTACATACTTTTTATGCTTACCCAGCCCGTAAAGAGAACTGATCTTTTCATCGGAATCTGGGGAGGTGTTGCCATACCGCTGGTACTCTCAGAGATTGCCGGAATTTTGATACCGTTTATTTTTTTCGCCGGGTTTAATTCAGTAGTGCTCGCTCCCCTCGTCTCTTTACTGCTGACAGGTACATTTATAGTTCTGGTCTTTCTGGCGATAGCTTTTTTTATAGCTGTATGGCAGGATGACAAGGCAAAAGGATTCGGGATATCGATCACCATCTGGTTCCTCATGGCTTTACTTTACGACGGACTGATTCTCGCGGTTTCAATATTCTTCGCTGATTATCCCCTCGAGATGCCCTTATTGGTGATAAGTTCACTGAATCCGATTGACCTCGCGAGAATATTCTGCCTTATCCATCTTGACGCTTCAGCGCTGATGGGCTATACAGGTGCTGTTTTCCAGTCATATTTTCAATCGGTAACAGGTTCGGTCATCTCCCTTTCGGCACTTTTTCTCTGGACTGCCATCCCCCTTTCACTAAGCGTGCTTCGCTTTAAAAAGAAAGACCTGTAGGCGAAAAATGATCTTTTCAAAGAAATGTGAATACGGTTTACAGACTGTACTTCTTCTTTCAACCCTGCCGTATGGTTCGACACTTTCTGCGGGTGAAATATCGGATAAACTCTCGGTTCCCAAGGATTTCACGGGAAAGATAATGCAGGAACTGATTGCCTCCGGGTACGTTGATTCCAAAAGGGGAAATGGCGGTGGATTCGGTCTGCTCGTTCCCCCATCAAGGATCAAACTGCTCGACATTATCAACGCGCTTGACGGACTTGATATCTTTAATTTCTGTGTCCTTGGATTCAAGCGTTGCAATCCTGACAATCCCTGTCCTGTACACCATGAATGGGATGGACTTCGGGACAACATTTACAAACTTTTTGCTGACACAAGTCTCGAGGACGTAAAGGAAAAATCAATAAAAAAGATCGAGAATCTTTTCTATGATGCCATGAAACTTCAGACAGAGAACGATCAGATATCTGAACACATCATGAAAAAAGCTCAGTAAGCAAACAACAGGAAAACTAAAATGAACATGAATGAAATAAAAACATTGATCCAAAATTCAGAGACTGTTCTGCTTGATGTAAGACCAAGTCTCGCTCAGGGAATCGACCCTTTTCACCTGATCATGGGTGAAGTGGCAAAACTTGAAGAGGGTCAGATTCTCCATCTCGTAAATGGTTTCGAACCAAAACCGCTTTATAATGTCCTCGGTAGCAGAGGTTTCGAACACTATACCGAATCAATAGACGGCATTTTCAATGTCTATTTCTTCAAAGCCGGCACACAAACCACGGGTAACGAGCAACCGGTAACGGGTAACGCGCAACCGGTAACGGGTAACGGACCTGCTCCACTCCCCGATAAAGTGGTCGAACTTGATGTCCGTGGGATGGAACCACCCGAGCCGATGATGGCAATACTTCAAAAGATCCACGAGATAGATGAAGACACAGTTCTTCTGGTCCATCATCACCGTGAACCAATGATGCTTTATGAAAAACTTGACGAGACCGGCTGGCAAGCGGTTGCCAACAAAATAGAAGAGAACTACTACAAAGTGGTAATAACCAGGAAGGTAAAGTAAAATGGTACCCGGTCTCGCGACCAAGATGTCACCATCTTTCAAACTGGTTTCAACTTATTTCATATCAGCGATATTCTCATTGCTGGCAGCTGTTGTTATGATGATAGTGGATCATGCTTCCCTGAAGGGGCACCACTTCTCACCGGTTGCTTTGGCAGTCACTCATCTGATGGTGCTCGGCTGGATCGCTCTTACTATCTTCGGAGCCATCTTTCAGCTTATTGCCATAATTCTAAAGGTGAAGCTTTGGTCGGAGAAACTTGCTTTCATCCAGTATGGATTGCATGTAACGGGAATGGTGCTGCTTGTTTGGTCGTTCTACAACTTCAATTTCACCACGGTAATAATTGTCGCGGGTAGCCTGTTAATGCTGTCAGTCCTTATTTTCCTGGTGAATCTCGGAGTCACCCTCAGCAAAGGTGAAAAAAATAATCTAACCGGCAAGTTTCTCGTGGCATCAAACATCTACCTCTTTTTCACTGTTTTACTCGGATTACTTCTCGCGATAAACCTCGGTCACCCCTTTCTACCGGGAGATCATCTGAAGCTGTTAACAGTTCACGCGCATCTTGGTATCGCGGGCTGGATCGGTATGGTGATTGCGGGGGTCTCACTAAAACTGATCCCGATGTTCACCCTCTCACACGGATATTCGGTAAAGCCTTCCTGGTTTGTTTTCATCTTTCTGAACAGTGGAATACTTGGTTTTTCACTCTCGAGAGTGCTGGGCTTTTCAGCGGCTGGCGACTACATTTTTGTACCCCTGATTGCCCTTGCCTTCCTCATCTTTTTCTACCAGATACTTCTGATCATGAAAAAAAGAATGAAAAAGAACCTTGATTTGGGTATAAAATTCTCGGTTTTTGCCTACTCCGCGCTGGTGACCGCTCTGCTGGGTGGTATGTCATTCCTCTTCATCTCGAATGGAAATGCTGACGATGACCTGAACCTGACCCTGGTTTATGGTTTTATTGTGCTGTTTGGATTTATCAGTCAGCTGATCATGGGGCAGATGTACAAGATCATCCCTTTTCTCGTCTGGTTCCACTTCTACAGCAGCAAGGTCGGCTTGAAGAAGGTGCCACTTCTTAAAGACCTCTACAACAGAAATATATCAAAGGCTCAGTATTATATCACAAACATCGCGATCTTCGTAACTATCGCGGGGCTGTTATTCAGCCAAGAAATAATTCTGCTGACAGGGTTAGTGGTTTACCTTGTTGGAGCCATACTCTTTTCTTACAACATTTTATCGACTTACGCAAGGAGACCCGATGATACCGTCACAGGATGAAGTTTTAAATGTACTTTCTAAGGTTATCGACCCGGAACTCGGGTTAAACATAGTCGAACTCGGTCTCGTCTATTCCGTAATCGTTAGGGAGGATGTTATCCTGGTAAAAATGACCCTTACCACCCCGGGATGCCCCATGCATGACAGCATTCTTGAATGGGTGGAAAGATATCTTAAATTGGCGTTTACAAATTACCGCATTTTTCTTGATCTGGTTTGGGAACCCGCGTGGACTCCACATATGATGTCGCCCGAAGCGAAACACAAATTGGATCATATGTTTGAGTAGAACTTCGGAACCCCGGAACCCCGGTACTTCAGTACTTCGGAGCCCCGGTATTTCGGTTCTTCGGTACTTCGGTACTTCAGAAAAACCTTGGAACAATTGAATTGATTAATTAAAGGAATAAAAATAATGGCAACTACAGACTTAAATGGTAAACTTGTTGAGCTGATCAGCTATTCTGAAAGCGCGATCGTGAGCCGTCAATTGGTAAAAAACCCATCGGGTAATGTTACTCTTTTCGCTTTCGACAAAGATGAAAACCTAACGGAACACACTTCACCGTTCGAGGCACTTGTGAATATCGTTGAAGGCAAGATGGAGATAAAGATCGGCGGCGAGCCTTATATTGTTGAAACAGGAAGCATAATCAAACTTCCGGCCAATGTACCCCATGGTCTCGTGGCTCTTGAAAAAACCAAGATGCTGCTTACCATGATTAAAGGATAAATTTGATTGAATGGAAGGATGTTGGAGCCCCCGGCTTCAGCATCCTTTTAATTTTAAAGGGAGAGCTTTATTTCTTTTACCGCTTTGAAGGCGTCGATGGCATCATCCGCGACAGGCGCGAGTCTGGTGTTTAGATGCTGTTCACTGACCATAAGATCAGCAAGTGTTGTCTGCTTCAAAACACCGTCTACAACCCGCTGAATCATGCTCCAGAGGGAGCGGACGGAACAGTCGATCTCGTGTGTGCACGCTGCATCCATACCGGAGTGATCTGTACAGAAAGTGTTGTCAAAAAGCCTGCCACCAAGATCAGTCATAACATCGGCAACAAGTATGTTTGCCGGAGAACCGGAAAGTTTGTATCCCCCTCTCTGTCCTCTTTCAGATTCAATGAATCCACCCATTCGCAGCATACGCAGTAGCTTGGCGGCATTTGCCGTACTTAACCCCTCCGCCCCGGCGAGTTCGGGTATTGTCATCCCTTCTTCGCGGGAATTCTTCGCGATCCTAAGGAGCAGTCTTAAGCCGTATTCTTCTTGTGAGCTGAATTTCATTGTTTCTTTCGGGGAGATGAAGGTGACCCGTAAGCCTTTGATGCTTACGGATCATCTTGTTAACGCGTCGTTACTATCCTTTGTACACCGGTATCTTTGAGCCACACATCTTAGCGTGTAAAACCTTTTCGAATGCTTCAGGCGGAATTGAAGGTCCCTGGGCTGAACAATTCTTTTCAAAGGTTACCATAAGATCCTGAGCGATCTGACCGGCACTTCTGCCTTCGATCTCAAGTCTTGGCATGAAGTAAACCAGTTCGCCATCTTTGAAGAGTGCCGCCGAGGGTGAGGATGGGGGGAAACCCTTTACAAAAGATCTGAGTTTCTCTACCGCGTCCCTCTCCTGACCGGCGAAGACGGTGTAGAGTTTGTCAGGGATCACCCTGTGCTGAAGAGCCAGTGACACTCCTGGTCTGGCAGAACCGGCAGCGCAACCGCAGACAGAGTTGATCATAAAGAGTACTGTCTTTCCGGGGTTGTTGTTTATCGCGCTTTCTACATCTTCAGGTGTTAACGCTTCTTCAAAGCCGACCGCAACGAGTTCATCCCTGTAAGGCTGAACCGCATCCTGATCATAAATCGGGGGTCTAAATGTGTTTAACATGTCTTTTCCTTCCAAGCTATTGCTTATTCTTGAATCTCTGCCTTAAGGCAGGTTGAAAATCAGAGGAACCCGAGTTCCAGTTGCGCCACTTCGCTCATCATGTCCTTATCCCATGGAGGATCGAAGACGAGTTTTATCTTAACATCTTTTACCCCTTCGATCTGCTTGAGTTTGGTTTCCACTTCCGCGGGAAGGCTTTCGGCAACCGGGCACATGGGGCTGGTGAGGGTCATCTCAACAACGAGATTGCCTTCAAGATCGAACTTTAGATGATAGATCAAACCAAGCTCCCAGATATCCACTGGGATCTCAGGGTCGAAGATGGTTTTAAGCGTGGCAATTACTTTGTCTTGTAAAATTTCAATATTTTCTCTGGTCACTTGTCACTCCGTGCTTACTGCTGTATCTTTCTGGTGAAGTGCCGCGTGCATTGTATGCCAGGGCAGACTCGCGCATTTAACTCTCACCGGGAAGTCGCGAACTCCCTGGAATATTCCAAGTTTTCCCATCTCTTCTATCACTTCTTCATCGGTGAGTTTACCGGTTACGAGCGAATGAAACTGCTGAAACAGTTTTTCTGCTTCTTCGACGGTTTTACCTTTGAGTTCGGCGGTCATGATGGAAGCAGAAGATTTCGAGATAGCGCAACCGTTTCCTTCGAATGAGATATCACGGATCACCCCCTCGACCACGTCGAGGTAAACCCAGACATGATCACCACAGAGAGGGTTCAACCCTTCGGAGTGATGTGAAGGCACTTCAATCTTCCTGAAATTTCTTGGATTTTTATTGTGATCGAGAATTACCTGCTGGTATATCTCTTTTAGTTCATCATTCATCAGGCAAAAACCTCAATTACTTTTTTGATACCGGCAGCGGCGCGGTCGATATCTTCTTTTGTATTGTAAAATCCTATCGAAGCTCTTGAAAGAGCCGGAACACCAAAGCGCTTCATAACAGGCTGGGTGCACATGTGTCCGGTGCGGATCGCTATCCCTTCCATATCCATGATGGTTCCCACATCGTGGGGATGGATATCGGCAAGTTTAAAAGAGAACACGCTGCTTTTGTGTGCCGCCCTGCCGATCAGGGTTACCCCCTCGATGCCGAGGAATGAACTCTCCATGTACTTGTAAAGTTCGCTTTCATAGGCACGGATATTTTCGAGTCCGATCGAGTTGACATAATCAATCGCGTAACCCAAACCGATTGTATCAGCTATATTGGGGGTTCCACCTTCGAATTTGTAAGGCAGTTCATTGTAAATGGTTCGTTCGAAAGTAACATGGACTATCATGTCACCTCCACCTTGCCAGGGGGGCATCTGTTCGAGGAGTTCTTCCCTGCCCCAAAGGGCGCCAATTCCGGTTGGACCGTAGAGTTTGTGACCGGAGAAGACGTAAAAGTCGCACCCAATCGCCTGCACATCCACTCTGAAGTGCTGCACTGATTGAGCGCCGTCTATAAGCACCTTTGCCCCTGCTTCATGGGCGAGTCTCGTGATCTCTTCCACGGGATTTTCAGTGCCGAGGGTGTTTGAGGCATGCACAACGGAAACAAATTTTGTTCTCCCGTTCAGCAGTTTCTTATACTCATCCATTATCAGTTCACCATTGTCATCAATGGGTATCACTCTTAATCTCGCTCCGGTCTGCTCACAAAGCATCTGCCATGGAACAATATTTGAGTGGTGCTCCATTTCGGAAACGATGATCTCATCACCCTCTTTGATGAACTTTCTGCCATAAGAGTTAGCCACAAGGTTGATCCCCTCGGTGGTACCTCTTACAAAGATCACTTCTTTTGTTTTGGGAGCATTAAGAAAGTTCTGAACTTTCACGCGGGCTTTTTCGTACTCATCCGTTGCCTTCTGGCTTAAGAGGTGCACACCCCGGTGAATGTTCGAATTGTAGCCTTTGTAATATTCTGACAGCACGTCGATAACCTGTTGCGGCTTCTGGGTTGTGGCAGCATTATCGAGGTATACGAGCGGTTTTCCATGCACTGACTGATGGAGGACCGGGAAATCCTTCCTGATCCTCTCAACGTCGAAAATTGTGTTAACCGTCGTGTTTTTATCTTCGGTCATTAATTGTTCTTCTTTATTTACTCAGTTTCACCGCCACGCGGTCTTCAATGCGACCTCTGACCTCATCGATCGAGATGGTATGAACAGCGTCGTTGGCGAAAGCGTTAATTATCATTGTTTTGGCGAGCTCTTCACTGATCCCGCGGGCTCTCAGGTAGAAAAGTGACTCACCACTCAGTCTTCCAATTGTTGCACCGTGTGAACATTTCACGTCGTCGGCAAATATCTCAAGCTGTGGCTTGGTGTCAACCCTCGCGTCATCAGAAAGGATAACGTTTTTATTCTCCTGAAACGCGTTGGTTTTCTGAGCGTCTTTTTTCACGAAAACCTTGCCATTAAAAACAGCACGGCTGGCATCATCGAGAACCCCTTTATACATTTCATGGCTCTCACAATTTGGCATCGCGTGATCGATCAGAGTATGGTTGTCGATGTGCTGCTCGCCCTGGCCAAGATAAAGACCGTTAAGGGTTACATGCCCGTACTCACCATTAAAACGGGCGTTAAGATCGTTTCTAACAAGCGTTCCGCCGAAGTTGATGTTGTAAGAGGAGTATTTACTTTCCTTTTCAACATCTATTTCGGTGGTTGAAATATGGAAAGCCCTGTCACTTTCTTCCTGGATTTTTACATGCTCAAGAATTCCGCTTTGATCAACGTAAGTTTCAGTTACCGCGTTGGTGAAATAGGTGCTGTTACCTTCAGAGTAGTATGATTCAACCACTTTGGCAACGGCATTCTTTCCGATAACGAAAAGATTTCTCGGCTGTATCAGAAGATTCTCACCGCCTGAATTTACATACAAAACCTGTACAGGTTTATCGAGAGCCTTGCCAGACTTGACTTTAAGGAACACGCCATCGTTGATGTAAGCAGTAGAAAGTGCGGTAAAAATGCTGTTCTCTATCTTCGCGAACTTGGCAATGTAGTTGTTCACCTCTTCAGGGTACTTTACAATTGCTGTTTTCAGGTTGCAGAGGGTGATACCCGGGGCATCCACTTCATCCGAGTTGATGGCATCATATACACCGTTTATGAAGACGATGGTATAGAAATTCTCTTTATTGAAGAGATACCTCTCCAGATCGATCTTTGGTGCCGTGGGTACATTTACTATGATATCGTCAAACTTGTGGGCGAGTATCGGAGTTACATTTGTGTACTTCCACTCTTCATCTTTGAGTGTCGGAAATTTCAGTTCGAGAAACTTCTCGAGGGCAACCTTCCGGGTCTGATGGATCGGAAGTCTGCTTTCACCGTTCAGATTTGCCTCGAACTTTTTAAAGTTCTCAGCGTACCATTTTTTGAATTCTGTTGTATTGCTCATCAGGTGACCGCCTTAAACTGCCATGAATTCATCAACGTGATCTTTCACCCAGTCATAGCCCTTCTCTTCGAGGAAGAGAGCGAGCGACTTGTCGCCTGACTTAATTATTCTGCCTTTGTAAAGAACGTGAACAAAATCGGGGACGATATAGTCAAGAAGTCTCTGATAGTGTGTTACCACTATGAAAGAATTGTCGGCTTTTCTCAAGGAATTAACACCGTTCGCTACAATTCTGAGGGCGTCGATATCAAGACCCGAATCAGTCTCATCAAGCACGGCGAGTTTTGGCTCGAGAACTGCCATCTGAAACACTTCGTTTCTCTTTTTCTCGCCACCGGAGAAGCCTTCGTTAACCGAACGGTTCAGGAGGTCCTGCGGCATTTCGACGAGTTTCATTTTTTCTTTCATCATCTTCAGGAAGTCCATGGCATCAAGCTGTTCCTCACCCCTGTACTTCCTGATCTCGTTAACAGCGTTTTTAAGGAGGTTAACGTTTGACACACCCGGTATCTCGATCGGGTACTGGAACGCCAAAAAGAGGCCTTCCCTTGCCCTGTCTTCAGGCGACATGTCAAGAAGGTCTTTTCCATTAAAGCTTACTGAACCTTCAAGCACTTCATACTCTTCCCTGCCGGCGAGAACCTGCGCGAGAGTGCTTTTTCCGGAACCGTTGGGTCCCATGATAGCGTGAACCTCACCCGGTTTTACGGAAAGGTTGATTCCTTTTAATATCTCTTTGCCATCTATGGCAGCTTTTAAATTCTTTATTTCGATCATCTTTTCATTTCCTGTAAAATTTATTAACCTACACTGCCTTCGAGGCTGATACTTAAAAGTTTGGTTGCTTCAACCGCGAACTCCATTGGAAGCTCTTTAAACACTTCTTTGCAGTAACCGTTAACGATCATGCTCACGGCATCTTCCGTGGAGAGACCACGCTGATTAAGATAAAATATCTGATCCGCGCCTATCTTTGAAGTGGTGGCTTCGTGCTCAACAGTCGCGGTTGGATGGCTTACTTCGAGGTAAGGGAAAGTGTGCGCGCCACATTTGTCGCCGATCAGAAGCGAGTCACACTGCGAGTAGTTTCTGGCGTGTTCTGCTTTTTTTCCGATCCTGACAAGCCCACGGTATGTGTTGTTGCTGAACCCGGCAGAGATACCTTTACTCACGATCGTGCTCTTTGTATTCTTGCCGATGTGTATCATCTTTGTACCGGTATCGGCCTGCTGCATGTTGTTTGTAACGGCAACCGAGTAAAATTCACCGATAGAATTGTCGCCGGAGAGGATACAGCTCGGGTATTTCCATGTGATAGCTGAACCGGTTTCAACCTGTGTCCATGATATTTTGGAGTTTACACCTTTACAGTGTCCTCGTTTCGTTACGAAATTGTAGATGCCACCCCTCCCATCCTTGTCACCGGCGTACCAGTTCTGGATGGTTGAGTATTTTATCCGGGCGTTATCCATTGCCACCAGTTCGACAACCGCGGCGTGAAGCTGATTCTCGTCACGCATCGGGGCGGTACAACCTTCAAGGTAGCTTACGTATGAGTATTCATCTGCAACTATCAGGGTTCTTTCAAACTGACCTGTATTCGCGGCATTGATCCTGAAATAAGTGGAGAGTTCCATCGGACAGCGAACACCCTTGGGGATGTAAACGAATGAACCATCGCTGAATACTGCTGAATTAAGAGCGGAATAGTAGTTGTCGGCGGCAGGAACCACAGAACCAAGATATTTCTTAACAAGATCAGGATGCTCTTTTATTGCTTCAGACATCGAGCAGAAGATAATACCAAGCTCTTTTAATTTACCTTTGTAGGTGGTTCCAACTGATACTGAATCAAATACGGCATCAACTGCAACATTGGCAAGTATCTTCTGTTCTTCGAGCGGGATACCGAGTTTGTCGAAAGCCCTGACGAGTTCGGGATCCACTTCATCCATGCTGTTCAGTTTCTTCTTCTGCTTTGGGGCGGAATAGTAGCTGATCTCTTGAAAGTTAACAGGCGGGTAATTTACGTTGGGCCATTTTGGCTCTACCAATTTAAGCCAATGGCGGTAAGCCTTCAGGCGCCACTCAAGCATCCACTCCGGCTCTTCCTTCTTTTCAGAAAGCGCGCGGATAACATCCTCGTTCAGCCCGGGCTTGAATGTTTCGGAATCGATCTCGGTAACAAAACCGTATTTATACTCCCGGTTCGCTAACTCTTCAATCTCATTGATCTCAGTATTGCTCATTCAATTTCCTTGTGTGAAAAAAATTCAAAATCCAATATTTAAACTTATCGAATCTATACAAAAAAGTCAAGATTAACTTTAATATTTTCAACAAAAGGAAAAAGAAATCAGTTCCCCGGGGGAGAACCAGAGAACCTGAGTGCGCCGCGGCGCACTCAAGTTCTCACTGAACGTATTCCTGAATCCGGTACCAGGGATCAACAAACTTCGTTTCGGTGTCGTGACTGCCGGGGTAGAAGACAAGTTTTCCATTGTCATTGAAGACGACAAAGGTTAACCGGTGTGCCCAACCTTGATTTTCACCATAAACAACGGCAACTACATTCACCGCGTTCGAGAGATCAGGGGAAGGAAATGCTTCCTCGATCTTGTATGTTTTGGGATAGTAAGTATTAACTGTATACCCGGCAGGATCGAATTTTGCGGCTTTTATGTAGGAAGGCGCGATAAAATCCATCATGGTCTTTGGACGTTGATCCGTGATCATGATCTTAAGAAATTCAGCCACTTTTAAGGATGCTGACTGGTCGTTAAGTGTACTTGATTCATTTCCGGACCCACATCCGGTGAGAAACACAAGGAGTGATAGAATGGCGAAATAAAAGGTGAGTTTTTTCACGGGATACCTCGATCAGTGTTGCGGAAATTGATTAAAATGAATATTTAATATACAATCTTAACCGATTCACTGGTAAAAAAATTCATTTTTGGTTAAGATAAAAACAATTTGGAGATTTGCCGGTTTTTGTTAAGTTTCGAAAGTCAATCTTGGATAAAAGATGAATACCATTCTCAACCGGGTAA
>JAEYUD010000147.1 GCA_023433685.1 Bacteroidota bacterium | reverse complement strand
CCATTATGCCATGAATTGCTTTCATGATGTATCCTGTGTATTTTGTAGTGGATTCTTCCGCAAATATAAATAATTAAATTATTAATTGGCAAGTAAAACAAAAAAAAAGACCGGCGTGAGAGCACCGGTCTTAAAAACATCAAGGGGGAAGGTAACCATCAACCTCTGTAGTTGATCGAGCCAAGTCCTTTGAAGATTGCTGTGGTATCGAGTTCCTCTTCAATTCTGAGGAGCTGGTTGTACTTCGCGATACGGTCGGTACGGCAGGCAGAGCCTGTTTTGATCTGACCGGCGTTAGTGGCAACCGCGATGTCTGCAATGGTAACATCTTCTGTTTCACCACTTCTGTGTGAGATAACAGCGGTGTAACCTGCATTTCTCGCCATTTCGATCGCGTCAAGAGTTTCGGTGAGTGTACCAATCTGGTTAACCTTGATGAGAATCGAGTTGGCACATCCAAGTTCGATGCCTTTTGAAAGAATGTTGGTATTGGTAACAAAAAGATCATCACCAACCAGCTGGATCTTGCTTCCAAGTCTGTCGGTAAGTTTCTTCCATCCATCCCAGTCATCTTCAGCGAGACCGTCTTCGAGCGATACGATAGGATACTGATTAACCCAATTCTCCCAGTAAGCGATCATTTCATCTGAAGATATCTCTTTCTGTGTCGATTTGAAAAACTTGTAGGTTTTTCTTTCAGGACTCCACATCTCGGTTGAAGCAGGATCAAGGGCTATCATTATGTCTTTACCGGCAGTGTATCCGGCTTTTGTGATAGCTTCAAGGATAACTTCAATAGCTTCATCGTTCGATTTAAGTGAAGGTGCGAATCCGCCTTCATCACCAACCGCGGTGTTGTAACCTTTTTTCTTAAGAACGCTTTTCAGTGTGTGGAACACTTCTGTGCCGTATCTAAGGGCTTCCCTGAATGTGGGGGCGCCAACGGGCATTACCATGAACTCCTGGAAGTCAACGTTGTTATCAGCGTGCTTTCCACCGTTCAAGATGTTCATCATTGGTGTGGGGAGCACTTTCGCGTTGGTTCCGCCGATATAGCGGTAAAGGGGGAGTCCGAATGCCTCGGCTGATGCCTTGGCAACTGCAAGTGACACACCGAGTATGGCATTAGCGCCAAAGTTTGATTTGTTTTCGGTGCCGTCAAGCTCTATCATGTAGTTATCGATACCAACCTGATCGGTGGCATCCCAGCCGATAAGTTCATCGGCAATTTCGTTGTTCACGAAATCAACGGCTTTTTCAACTCCTTTACCCATGTACCGGGCGGAATCACCGTCTCTAAGTTCACAAGCTTCATTTGAACCGGTTGAAGCGCCGCTTGGCACGGCTGCTCTGCCTACTGCTCCGCCTTCAAGCAGAACTTCGGCCTCGAGGGTAGGGTTTCCTCTTGAATCGAGGATCTCGCGGGCGACTATGTCTATTATTTCTGTCATTATTATTCTCCATAAAGTAAGAAGGGTGCCCCCGGGGCGACTCGAACACCCGACAAACAGTTTAGGAAACTGCTGCTCTATCCACCTGAGCTACGGGGGCAATATTTTGGAAGTGTTGCTTGTTAAGCAAAATCACATCTACAAATATACAAAATTACTTCTTCTTAGAAAGCATTACATCCCGTTTCAAACGGCAAGCTGAAAAAAGTGCGCTCGTGGAAATCAGGAATTGCTTAATTTAAAGGACACTAAATTTTCTTTATTTTCATTTGCGATTTTACATGATTTCAAACTTACGCAGACTCGTCTTCACACTTCTTGTGATCACTTTCATCCCACTTTCAGCGTACGCGCAAGCGACAGTTCAGAACATCGTCAGCCAGGTCAATCAAGACACTCTGATGAAGTTCATCAGACAATTATCAGGCGTTGATGGCGTAACTATTAACGGACAGCCATACACGATTGTTTCACGCCACAAAAACAACGCGTCGAACGACCAGGCCGGGAATTTCATCCAGGAAACTCTACAACGGTACGGCATCACAACCACCCAGCAGACTTTCAGCTCCACCGGCAAAAACATTGTCGGCGTTAAGACCGGTACACAATTTCCAAATCAAAAGTATATTATTTGCGCTCATTTCGATGACATGCCTTCCGGTACCACCGCCCCGGGCGCGGATGACAACGGAAGTGGCACCGCGGCAGTGATGGAAGCCGCACGCATAATGTCACAATACGACTTCCCATACACCATCATCTTTGCCCTCTGGGATGAAGAGGAACAGGGGCTGATTGGTTCAGCCTACTACGCGAATCAGGCAGCCATTGCCGGTGACTCGATCCTCGGTGTTATTAATATGGATATGATCGCCTATGATTCGAACAACGATAACGTGGCTAACCTCCACGTAAGGGCCTCCGCCGCCAATTCCCTCGAACTTTACAATAAAATGGTGGAGCTTAATTCATCGCTCGGTCTCGGCATCGTACCGGTAAGACCCGCAACTCCCACCACCGCGAGCGATCATGCTTCGTTCTGGACCAAGGGTTACAGTGCCATTCTCCTGATCGAGGATGATAACAACGACTTTAATGCCTACTACCATACCACAAACGACAAGCTGCAATATTTCAACCAGCCATACTTCCATAAGATGGCGAAACTTGCGATCGCCACATTCGCGAACTTTGCGCTTAATCTGAATCTGAAGATCGCCCACACCCCTGTTCCAACCGGTTTGTATACCACTCCGATCCAGGTCGGGGCAACACTTCAAACAGGCCTCGAGGTTGGTACAGGTACAGCGGCTCCACTTCTTTACTACCGCACGGCAACGGGAAGTGGCAGCTTCAGCCAGTTCAACCCGGTTCAAGGTACCCCGGGCACGGGAGGTTACTATGGATTTACAATTCCCGCGCAAATCAGTGGAACAATAGTTGAATATTATATTGCCGCTCAGGATGCCGCCGGAGGTATCGTTGTTACTTCACCGGCCGGTGGTGCAGAGTTTAATCCGCCCGGAAGCACTCCGCCTCCCACTTTTTACAGGTTCTATGTAGCGCAGACTAACATGGTGATGGTTGACAGCGCGAACACGATAAATGGATGGACGGTTTCCGGTTCGTGGGGTGTGGCAACATCAAAATATGTTTCGGCACCATCTTCATTTAATGAATCACCTGCCGGGAACTATGGAAACAATGTAACCGCCACCATGACCCAGACGGGCAGTATCAACCTTCAGGGCGCTCTTGGCGCGGGGCTTTCATATTCAGCCCAGTGGGACCTCGAGTCAGGATACGATTATGTTCAATTACTGATCTCGACCAATAATGGCAGTAGTTGGACACCACTCAGG
>JAEYUD010000138.1 GCA_023433685.1 Bacteroidota bacterium | reverse complement strand
GCTTTCGGTATCGCCACAGATGGCGATTCTGATCGTGTGGCCTTCGTTCTTGAAAATGGTGAATGGCTAAGCGCGCAGGAGACGATACTTCTGCTGACAGACCACCTTGTGAATTCAGGACTCTATGACGGTGACATCGTTAAAACCGTTTCGGTGACAGATAAACTTTTCAAGTTGAAACTTGGTAACAGGAAGATCCGTGAAGTTCAGGTAGGTTTTAAATATATCACCGAGGAAATGCTCGCGGGCGGTGTTGCAATGGGTTTTGAAGAAAGCGGCGGCTTTGGGTTGACGAGTCACATCCCCGAGCGTGACGGTCTTCTGTTCGCGATGATCATGCTCGAAATGCTCGGTGACTCCCCCTTTACAAAACTAAGTGAACTTGTAGCTGAGAAGCGGAAAGAGTTTGGTACGATCCACTATGACAGGATCGACCATCATTACGATGAGGATGACCGAATGGAACTGCTCCCCCGTCTTTTTGCGGACATTCCTGAAGAAGTAGCCGGCTTCAAAGTTACCGGATCATCTGAATTTTATTCAGCCACAGGAGTTGTGAACGGACTGAAACTAAGACTTGATGGTGAATCCCGCTGGCTTCTTATCAGAAGTTCGGAGACAGAACCACTTCTAAGGTTTTACGCCGAAGGCGAATCTGAAGTTGAACCCGCGTCAATTCTGGATGCCGGTATGAAATTATTAATTGAGAAAAGAAACAGAGGATAATGGCAATAAAATATATCGATAAGGCAGAAGTGCCTTTTCTAATGAATGGTTTAAGCGACGAGTTCGCCCTGATTGAAAATCCGGGCTACATCTTCCCAAAATTTGAAGTGGTTCCTCTCGCCAAGAAAACAAAATCAATTACAGACTTGGATGCCGTGGTAATGGATATGGATGGCACAACCACGACAACCGAGGTACTCTGCATCCACTCGCTCGAATATATGGTCAGACGGATCACAGGAAGGATGTCAAAGGATGTATGGGAAGGACTCGATGAAAACCGTGATTACCCTCATATTATCGGAAACAGCACAACCAAGCATGTTGAGTATCTGATCAAGACATACCGTGACAATATTCAGATCGATGACCTTAAAAGGGCGTTCATCCATGCCGCGGTAAGAACAATCTGTTTTGGCAAGGATCCCAACCGCATCGCGGAAGTGAAGAACAATCTGGCATCTCTTGGTCTAAGTAAGATTCTGTTTGCGTCAGAGCTTGAAACAATTATCAATTCAGGCAGTTACAATTTTGAGCAGTGCCCTGAAGTCAAGTTTTTGATCGACCATAACTTTAATAACTTCAGAATTGAAACTGAAACCGAAGTTGTGCGGGCGGCAATAGATATTTATTACTCCCGCTACCATGAGATACTCGCCCTGATACTTGACGGGAAGGGTGACAAGGTAATAGAAGAGCTTAACCTCCCAAAGGGCAGACATCTAATTGAACCGATGCCTGGAGCCCTGCTTGTCCTTCTGCTGCTGAAAGGAAAACTAAAAGGGCGGGTACTCAAATTGAAGAAGTATATCCTCTCTCACCTTAAGTACTTGAATGATGACACTGCCGATGTTGATCTTGAACTCGGCTTTCTTCAACACCTCGCGGCAAAGTTCGAGCATAATCCGGTCAGGATTGCGGTTGTTACCTCTTCCATCAGGTATGAAGCCGATATCGTTCTGGCTCAGGTGTTTAAGGTTTTTCGTGAAGAATTACAGAGCACCGGACTGACAGGTGAGGAACTTGAAGAACTTATTAACCTCTTCAGCGATCACAACCAGTTTTACGACGCCGTAATTACAGCGACAGATTCAAGCGAGATCCGCCTAAAACCGTTCCGTGATCTGTATTCAATGGCACTTCACAAACTCGCAGTGCCTGTGGATCATTTCGATCGAGTCATTGGATTTGAAGACTCGGAAAGCGGAAACCTTGCGATACGGGCAGCCGGGATCGGGCTTGCCGTAGCTGTTCCATTCGCGCAGACAGCAGGTCACAATCTTAGTGCGGCTTCTTATGTGGCTCAGCACGGATTGCCGGAAGTAATTTTTAAGAAACACCTCTTTTTCAATCAAATATGAAATTTTATGTCGAAGTTTGAAGATCATCTAAAAAACAAGGTATTTCATCTAATTTCCAACACCCATTGGGATCGCGAGTGGCGTTTTCCATTCCAGCGTAACCGGCAGATGCTCGTCGATATGATCGACAGTGTAATTGAAATTCTCGAAGGAAATCCTGATTACAAGGCTTTTCATCTTGACAGTCAGTCGATAGTCATAACTGATTACCTTGAAGTGAAGCCTCACATGAAAGAGCGTTTTGTTAAATTAGTTAGTGAGAAGCGTCTTCTTATCGGACCCTGGTTCATTCTTCCTGAACAGTTCCAGGTTGGCGGTGAAAATCTTATCAGAAACCTCCTGATTGGTCACAAAATCTGCAAGGAGCATGGCGGTGTTTCAAAGATCGGCTATTCCCCTTTCTCATGGGGGCAGATCTCGCAATTGCCCCAGATATACAAGGAGTTTGGAATTGAACTTATTATGTTCTACCGGGGTATCAATTCGCTTGAGTCTCCGAAAGCGGAGTTTGTCTGGGAAGGTGCTGACGGCACAACTGCCATGTCATCCCGTTTTTCAACCATGCCGAGGTACAATTTTTATTTCTATATCTATCGACCGGTAGTCCATAACGAGACTCCATACGATGTTGAGCATCCGTGGAACAAAGGCGGAATACTTTTCCACTTTGCGGATGAGCGCCTGTATAAAGAGGATTTCTTCATGGCAGAGTACCCTGACCACTACTATAGTGAGAACGTCAGGACTGCTGTCGAAGATATTGTTAACAAACAGGCTGATGACTTCACCACTCCCCACGTCATCTGGATGGAAGGGCATGATTCCTCAGGCCCGAACGTGAAGTCAGTAAAAATACTCGAAGACATCAAAAAGGAATTCCCCGGTATAAACGTTATCCACTCAACGCTTGAGGATTACGCTGCCGCCCTTGCAGAGACTTTTGATGAGGAAAAAGCCGCTTATGTGACCGGCGAAAGAAGAAGTTCACAATTTGACGCGCGAAGTGGCAACATGTATGGCTACACCACAAGCGCCAGAATGTTCCTCAAGCAGAGAAATTTCGAGGTTGAGAACCACCTCCAGTTTTACGCCGAACCATTCAACTCATTTTCGGGAATACTTGGAAATGATATCAAAAACAAGTACCTCGATCTTGCGTGGAATTATCTTGTTCAGAATTCAGCGCACGATTCAATTGGTGGCTGTTCACTTGATTCGATTCATGAAGACATGATGTCGCGTTACAAACAGGTAGAAGAGATATCCACCGGTGTTTTCGAACGTGCCTGCAAATACATTATCAGAAACATCGATCACTCCGGTAAGCTTGCGCGATACGCGCATCCTGACTATCCACAGTTTGTTACACTGTTTAATCCGACTTCTTACACCCGGAATGAAACAATGCGTCTCATGATTGACGTACCTGAAAAAGCAGATTCCGGTTCCCTTAAACTTATAAATGAAGCCGGTGAGAGCCTCCCACTCTCGATTCTTGAGAGTTACGATGTTGAACCGGTTCTTGAGCAGATGATTAACAGGCCAATGTACCTGAAAACCAAACGCTATGAAGTGCTTGCATCATTTACAGATATCGCCCCTCTTGGTTACACCTCATTTGCCGTTGTTCCTGACTCCTTTTTACCTGCTGAAGCTGATTTTATTGCCTCTGGCAAGAAGAAAAAATCCAAGCTTGATAATGAGTTTCTTCAGGTAACCTTCAACGATAACGGTACGTTCAACGTATTCCACAAAGAAACCGGTTTTTATTACAATAACCTTGGTGGTCTGTACGATGAGGGTGAAGCGGGTCACGCTTGGGTTAATAAACCACTTCCGCCATTTGTTACAACTGACGAGTCAAAAGCGAAGGTTAAATTAGTCGAGAATTCATCCCACTCTGCAACCGTTATGATCAGGCAATACCTCTCGCTTCCCTCTGACCTTTCTCAGAGGCACAGCAGAAACCCTGATTTTACCGTTGTGCCCGTGCGCATTTACGTTACCCTCGTGAAGGGCTCAAAGCGCGTGGATATCAGAGCAGAAGTGAACAACAAAGCTGAAAGTCACCGCTTAAGGCTTCTCTTCCCTACCGGTTTGAAGATCAAGACCCACTATGGTGAAGGTCAGTTTGATGTGGTTGAAAGATATGTTGAACGTCCCGACACTTCGACCTGGATCGAGCAGCCGATGTACGATTTCCCCATGCACCAGTTCATGGCTGTTTCAGACGGTAGAAATGGTGCGGCGATATTCTCGAAGGGACTGAAAGAGTACGAAGTGCTGCCTGATACCCAAAACACTATCGCGATTACACTTCTGCGATCCTTTAACTATATAATCTCACCGAGTTCAGTTGAAGATTATTCAGAAATGAAAGGCTCACAGTGTTTGGGCAAGCAATCATTTGAACTCGCCTTTTATCCATTCAAAGGTGATTGGACCGAGGGAGAAGTGTACCCTGAAGCATTACGTTACAACATGCCTCTCTCCGCGGTGCTTTCGTCGACTGCTAATGGTACAATGCCATCAACCTTCTCATTCATCTCAATTGAGCCGGAAAATCTGATCTTCAGTTGCTTCAAAAAGGCAGAGTCTGAAGAAGATGGTGAGTTTATTCTCAGAGTGTATAACCCTACCGAAGAGGGTATTGCCGGTAAAGTTGTCTTTGGAGTACCACCAAAGCAGGTTATGCGCACAACCCTTGAAGAAGAAATAATTGAGAATAAAAATCTTCAGGTACCAAATGAATTAAATGTGAAGATCGGTGCCAAAAAACTGAAAACATATCTTATTAAATATTAAACCAAAAGTAGAATGATTAAGAACAAATACGGATATTTTACTGAAGACCACCGCGAGTACGTGATCACTGATCCCAAAACTCCAAGACCTTGGTTTAACTATATATGGAACAATGACTTCGCGGGTCTCATATCACACACCGGCGGAGGTTTTTCATTCCTCGAAACACCCCGCGACAACCGTCTGACACGCATGCGTTACAACTGCCTGCCCTGGGACAGACCCGGCAGATATGTAATGGTGAAGGATGCCAAAACCGGTGAATACAGATCTCTGAGCTGGGCGCCCACCATCGACAAAGAGTATGATGAATATGAGTGCCGGCACGGTCAGGGATACACCTCGATCAAAACCCGCTTCCTCGGTCTGAGCGGCAGGATAACATATTTTGTACCCCGTGATACCAATGCAGAGATCTGGCGTATATCACTGAAAAACCTTACTGAAGAAGTGAGGGAGCTTGAGGTCTACTCTTTCGCGGAGTTGATGATGGGTAACGCGCTAAATGATATTATCAACCAACCGAACGATAAGCACTTCACGGATATCCATTTTGACAAAGCAAGTGATTCACTCGTGGCTACGCGCAGATACTGGGTGCTTAATAAGAAAGTGAGCGTGGAGCAGCCAAATCTTGACTGGAAATATGAACTTCTTTTCACCTCCACCCTACCGGTTACAGGCTTTGATGGCAGCCTCGACAAATTTATTGGCAGATGGCGCTCTGAAGCCAATCCTGAAGCGGTTGAGAGAAGTGAAATGTTCAATACTGAGATAACAGCCGGTGACCCGGTGGTTGCTCTTCAAAACAAGATCACACTGAATCCGGGTGAAGAGATTGAATTTGCCGTTATAATGGGTGTGGCTCCGAAGAATGAAGACGATCCGGCGTTCAAGTATCAGCATCTTAACTGGGAGAACCTGAAAGATGTCTCCATACTTGACACCAAGTTCAGTGAGGTCAAGGAGTATTGGACCGGATACCTCTCCCATTTCAAAGTTGAAACACCCGACGAAAAGCTGAATGCCTCAATGAACGTCTGGAATC
>JAEYUD010000126.1 GCA_023433685.1 Bacteroidota bacterium | reverse complement strand
AAATACAACAACTCTGTAAAGCCAGGAGAGGTATCGGACAGGTTAAGGAGTTCTCTTAACAGAATTGCCGCTTCCGACGCCCCATTTGCTTCGGATCAATACAGGATACTTCCTTTCGCCAAGGGATTGGCTTCCAATATCCCGGAATTGAACCGGATTGTAGCTCTGCGGGTGCCTGACACCGAAAGCGCGTTGTTTGTGGAAAGGGAATTATCGAAGGAAGCTGGTATCGAGTATGTGCAGCCCGGAGTGCGCTACCAGATTAACAGTCTTCCCAACGACAGTCTAACCGGTCAACAATGGGCTCTCTCCAAAATAGGTGCATTTGAGGCCTGGCAGATCACTGAGGGGGCGGATAGTGTGGTTGTCAGCATAATTGACACAGGAATTGATTATCTACACCCTGACCTTAAAAATAAAATTTACCTTAATCCGGGTGAAACCGGTACCGACCAGCAGGGGAGAGACAAAAGAACAAACGGAATTGATGATGACAATAATGGATTTGTGGATGACTACCAGGGTTGGGACTTCACGGACAGAACCGGGTTCCCCTTCGACACAACCGGTGGAGATTACCTTGGCTGGGACAATGATCCGATGGATGAAAACCTCTACTCTCACGGTACCGCGGTCGCGGGAATAATTGCTGCCGAAACCAATAACGGCACAGGTATAGCCGCGGTTGCTCCAAAGATCAAAGTTCTGAACCTTAGGGCATTCGATCCTCAAGGATATGGCGAAGAGGATGATGTTGCTGCTGCCGTATTATATTCAGTTCAGATGGGTGCCAGAGTAATCAACATGAGTTTTGGCGATTATTCATATTCACACGTTTTGCGGGATGTTCTCAGATACGCCTATTCAAAAAATGTGGTTTTGGTAGCGAGCTCCGGAAATTCAAATTCACCAGAACCTCATTATCCATCCGGTTACAGTGAAGTAATTTCGGTGGGCAACTCCACACAAGAAGATTATATCGCGGGGTCATCAAACTATGGATCAACCCTCGATCTGGTGGCGCCGGGAACATTGATTAAAACCACTTCGCGAAACTGGTCGTATACTGATTTCAACGGTACTTCCGCTGCTGCTCCATTTGTATCGGCCACCGCCGCGCTTATCCTTTCCAGCAAATGGTTCACCAACGAGGAAGTGAAGCAGATAATAAAATCGACTGCTGATGACATCGGAAACAAGGGATGGGATATAAGATCAGGCGCCGGACGGTTGAATCTTTCCAGAGCATTGAAGGTTCTTGCTCCCTCGGTTATTAAATTCAACTTCCCGCTCCAGGATCAGTCGACTTCACTTGATACGCTTAAAATCAACGCGACAATTCTATCTTCATATTTCAGATCATTCAGCCTGGAGTACGGTACCGGACTTAATCCATCTGCTTGGACAGTACTTTTGAACGGTGAACAAAACCAGGTAGCAAACAAAGACATCTACTCTCTGGTGATAAAGGGTTTACCTGACACCGTTTACACACTTAGACTTAAAGTTGTACAGGCAAATGATTTCACTGCTGAAGAGAGGGTAAACTTCAGGATCAAAAGATCAGGCACCAAAGGTGAACTGATATCTCTGCTTCCGGCATATTATGGTGATAAACCTACCTTTATGGCGGCCACCTACACTGAAGACCCGGCCGTCGTTAAAATGTATTATAAACGCTCTTCCGATACAGAATACAGTTATGTTACGCTCGACGGATTCTCAACCAATACCGGATTTGTGAAACAGTTGCATTACGGATTTATTCCGAAATCGAAGTTGGTGCCATCGGAGCAGTATGATATCTATTTTGAAGTGATCAATGAGGGTGGTTTTGTAACAACAATTTTTGATTCGCTTGGAAGGGTTTTTACACTCAATAGTGGTGACCTTTTTAGAACCTGGGAAAAGACGCAAAAACCTTACACTCTGCCCGCCGGTTACATTTTTGATAAATCAATCTCTCTGCCCGCCGCTAAAAAAGGTGTCCTTTTAAGAGAGTTGATGACACCTGAAACAACTTCATTATTCAGATTTGAGAATAACGCCTTTACAAAGGCACCCGGTGATACACTTCAGCGTAAGATCGCGAAAGATTATGGTGACTTCAACAAAGATGGAACCAATGATCTTCTCTCACTGTGGGGATATTCCGCGCATATTCACAAACAAACCTCCGGTGTTCCACCATTTGAACTTGTTAGATCAGCCGATACCTCGTTCTTTTGGCCCATCGGGGTATTTGATCTCGATAGAGACAACCGGAATGAGTTGTTAGCGGTAAAAAACGATACCACCATTGTGGTTTACGGTGTAAACAGTGATCTCTCGCTCACATACAAAACCAGATTCTACAACAGTTCCGGCATGGGTTTCGGAGGAAATGTCTTCAATTCCCCTTTCGTTATCGTGAAAGACATAGATAACGACGGTAAGAATGAGATAGTTTTTACAGATTCTGACGGTGATATCTTGGTTATGAAGGTTAACTCCATTAACGATATCAGAACCGATAAAATCGTCAGAACCGGCTATGTTTCATCATCTTCTTTCATTAGCTCAGGTGATTTTAATGGCGATGGAAAAGAAGACATAGCGATTCTCTTGCAGGCAGTTCCTGATGTCGATGTGGCGCCCTATAACAGGATGATCATTTTCAATTTTTCAGGGAACAATCTGAATGTCAGTTATGATAACGCGTTCGTCGATCCAGCGGTTGAATTCAAGTCAACTTTTCAGCGTGCTTCGAACGCCCTGAAATTCTTTGATATTGATGGTGATTCGAAGCAGGAACTGCTGCTATTCACATACCCTTATGCTTATATAATAAAAAGTCAGGGTATTGGCGGGGAAGTGGTTTCGTATGATGAAAATGTGAACACCAACGCGATTCTTGTTGATGACTTCGACAATAATGGCATCCCGGAGATCGCATACCCGTATGGTAATCTTATAAAATTCTATGAATTTAATCAGACGCGCTCTTTTGTTCCTTCGATTGTTTCGGCGCACAGTATCGATCCGGCCAAGATAGAGATAAAATTCCAGGGTACATCATCGAAGTACTACATTTACAGAGGGACTACCGACTCAACTGTTGTGCTTTATGACTCTGTCTCAACTCAAAATTACACCGACCGGAATGTCACCCTCGACACTGATTATTTTTACAGGATAGAGGGTCTAACTTCTTCATTCAGGGCTAAAACAGCGATCTTTAAAGTACGCCATCACACACCTTCAAAGTTTTTATCTGCGAGTGTCCGCTCTAACAACGCGGTGGAAATCAAATTCTCATCAGAAATGAGGAAGGAGATCGACGATCCTGCCGGTCTGTATCTGATAAAAGGGTCACGAAAGGTGCCGATATCTTCTTACTCACCCTCAGGTGAGAGCAGTTTTCAGCTGACTTTTGGTGAAGACCTTCTTGCAGGTTCTAACCGGATTGTCCTTAAGGGTATGGTCGATGCCTATGGCTCACCTGTGGTCACAGACACAGCCGTTGTAAATTATCAACCTTCAAACAGTGCCGCACAATTTTTTGTTGAGAGTTTCCGGATAGTGGATAACTACACCGTAAGCATTACGTTTAATCTCGAACCGGACCCCGCAAGCGCTGTACAACTTTCAAATTATCAGTTTTCACCTGAGAACAGGGCCACTTCAGCCACGGTTTCGCAGACCGATCCCAAAACTGTTGTTATCAGCCTAAAGGGCGCACGTCCGGTTGGAGCGCTTGGACGAGAATACACATTAACAATCGCGGGAATGAGATCGACACCTGCCACGGGAAGTGTAGCTATTAATCAGAACGCGGGTGCCACTATTGTACTTACAGCGACCGCGGGAAATCTGGATGAAATGTACGTCTATCCAAGTCCGGCTGACCGTTCAAAACACCGTTCGCTCACTTTTGCAAATCTTCCCCGTAATGTTGATATATTAATTTTCAATCTCGATGGAAAACGGATTGCTGAATTGACAGAAAACGACGGTAATGGCGGTGTTGAATGGAATATGAAGGATTCCGACGGGCAGGAAGTTCCTTCAGGAGTCTATATTTATCGTGCTGCAATGACAGACAGCAATAACACAGAAGTTTCAGTGAAAACCGGCAAATTAGTAGTGGTAAACTGATGTTCGGTATCGAGCGGAAGCATTTTTTCCAGATATCAAATATTTTGAGCCTCTTCCGGCTTGTTGGAGCAATCCCGCTATTTTGGTTGCTTTATGACGAGACCATTCTCGCCAAACCATTTGTGCTTGTTATTGTTTTCCTGCTGAGTATTTCAGACTTTTTCGATGGATATTTAGCGAGAAAGTTGGATCAGGTTTCAGAACTGGGGAAAATACTCGATCCTCTGGCAGATAAAGTACTGGTTATACTGGTTGCGCTGGCATTTTTTGTCACAGGCATACTTGATAAAACACTCTTTTTGATAATAGTAATACGCGATCTGATGATTATTGTGCCGGGCATTCTGCTTGGCAAATACTTTGGCAGCGTTCCGGCTTCTGACCAGATCGGAAAATGGACTTTTACTTTTATCGGTAGCTATCTTATACTGATCTACATCGGTGCAAGCAAAGAGAGCCTGCCGATGATCATTTATTACTATGGGTTGATCGCGCTTATAGTAACATCGTACATTAACTATGCCATAAGGGCAATAAAAACAATAAAGAATAAAACATGAGTTTTTTTAAGAATTTTGATTTTGGCAAGTTAAAAGACGGGCTCACCAAGACCCGGGACAAGATATTTAACAAAATATCAGAAACCGTAACAGGCAAGGCGGTTATCGATGAGATCACCCTGGAAGAGATGGAAGAGATACTTATTACCTCCGACATTGGATATGATCTTGCTATGAAAATAGTGGAAGAGGTGAGAAAAAGATTAAAATCAGAGAAAGACCGCTCGGGCGAAAAAGTGCTCGCCATTGTAAAAGAAGTTCTCGAAGACGAACTTGCTCACTCAATTTCTTCCAAGGAATACATTCCGGATGTCGACTCACATAAACCTTTCATAATCCTGATAGTTGGAGTGAACGGCGCAGGAAAAACAACCACGATTGGGAAACTTGCTCATAATTTTAAATTATCGGGCTGGAAAGTAGTTGTTGGTGCCGCGGATACTTTCAGAGCAGCCGCGAATGAACAGCTTGAGATCTGGGCAGAGCGTGCCGGTGTACCAATAATATCGAAACATCAGGGCGCTGATCCCTCCTCGGTTGCGTATGAAACCATCGAAGAGGCGATAAGAATTAATGCCGATGTAGTTATGATCGATACCGCCGGAAGGCTCCACACGAAAGTCAATCTGATGGAGGAGCTTAAGAAGATCAAAACTGTTATTTCAAAAAAACTACCTTATGCTCCAAATGAAATATTCCTCGTAATTGACGGCACAACGGGGCAAAACGCGATAAAGCAAGGGAAGGAATTCTCGAAGGTCACTGAACTTTCCGGTTTGATAGTCACCAAACTTGACGGCACGGCAAAAGGCGGGGTGATCTTCCAGATTTGCCGTGAGTTAAGTGTCCCCGTAAGATACATTGGTGTCGGTGAAGGAATCGAAGATCTTCAAAACTTCGACCCGGAAATGTACGTGGAAGCCATTTTTACCAAATGACAGGCGCTCCGGGGTTGGAAAAGCACCTTTTGATAAATCCATACTCGGGAAATGGAAAGGGAAAGAAATTCGCGGGACTGATCAGTCGATCACCTCTCCTGAACGGACTTGCAGTGGTTACACCTCCTTCATTAGAAGAATCACAGATCGCTGTGAACGAATTAAATCGCGATTTTATACATTTGATTGTTGCGGGAGGAGATGGTACTTTTAATACGGTGCTTAATCAGGTGTACCCTCCATACAGATTCACCCTATCGTTCGTACCGGCTGGCTCCGGAAATGATCTTACCCGTTTCATGGGCATTCCTTCCAATCCCGTGGAAGCTCTGCGAGCAGCTCTGAACGCTTCCGAATTGCAGTTAATTGATCTGTGGGAACTGAAGATCATCACTGAAGATGGCCACACCATCCGGAAAAAGTTTGTCAACACCTCCGGAGTCGGTTTTGACGCATATGTTGGCACTTTAAAACAGAAAAAGAAACTGCTTTCAGGCATAGCGGTTTACATTGTCTCCCTTGTTCAGGCAATTATGAGTTATAAACCGGTTGGTTATTCCATTTTTAGGGATGGTGAACTGCTCAGAGAGGGTAACGCGATGTTTATCACCACAGGAAATGGTGCCTTCTCCGGCGGTGGTTTTATGCTCTCGCCTCAGGCTAAAATAAATGACTCACTTGCAGATATTTGTATTGTTGAAGACATGCCTCTTAACAGGATACTTGTGAATTTGCCCAAAGCCATTCCCGGTAAACACCTTGGAGTTAAGGAAGTAACCTATTTCAAATCGGACAACTACCGGCTAAAGCTTCATAGACCGGCTCATATTCACCTCGATGGGGAAGTAACGGAACATCTTGTCACTGATGTCGAACTGACATTATCACCTCACAAATTAAAAGTCTTGATCTGACTCCACCCGATCAACACAGGTAAAGTAATGAAACAAAGATTTATTCTTATCCTACTCATTTTTTCATTAACGGTTACAATTTCTTCCGGCCAGAGCTCACTGGATTCAATCCCGAAACACCGTTCTGTGGTTGAAGGGAAATTGAAGAATGGGTTGAAGTATTTCATCCTGCCAAACAAGTTACCGCAAAAGAAGGTTGAGTTGAGATTGGCTCTCCTTTCCGGTTCACTTAATGAACGGGAGGAGCAAAGGGGGCTTGCCCACTTTACAGAACACATGCTCTTCAACGGAACAAAGAATTTCCCAGGGAATAAGGTGATTGATTTCCTTGAGTTACTCGGAATGAAATTCGGGCCCGAAATAAACGCCTACACTTCAACAGAAGAAACTGTTTATATGTTGACCGTGCCGACTGACAGACCCGGAGTACTTGATTCAGCCTTTCTGATTCTATCAGACTGGGCAGCAAATGCTTCTTTTGACTCACTTGAGATCGATAAAGAGAGGGGAGTGGTGCTGGAAGAGATGCGGATGGGGAAGGGTGCTACAGGAAGAATTCGTGACAAACAGTTCCCGGTGCTCTTTCACAATTCAAGATTCGCCGAAAGACTGCCGATCGGTCTCGAGGAGGTAATAAAAAATTTCAAGCATGAAGAGCTTTTAGACTATTATCGTGAGTGGTACAGGCCTGAACTGATGGCAGTTGTTGTCGTCGGTGATATTGATCCTTCGGAAGCCGAAGCAGGAATAAAAAAACACTTCGAGTCGATACCTGAAACGGCATATCCAAAATCAAGGGTGAATTATGATGTTCCGGATCACAAAGAGCGGATCTATTCGATAGTACCTGACCCCGAAGTCACTACCAGTAATGTTGTAATAGTGCAAAAAATGCCGGTTCTGAAAGCCAACACGGTAAGTGAGTACAGGATGGGTATAATCCATCAATTGATCGGTGTGATGTTGAATGAACGCATGTTCGATCTCTCAAAGCTACCATCCTCGCCATTTCTGAATGCAGGTGGATATTCAACAACCTTGTCGTATAACAAAGGTGGATTTGTATTCTACGCCACGGCAAAAGAAAACATGATCGATTCCACTTTCTTCAGCCTGCTCCTTGCCGGTGAAAGAATGAAGAGGTTCGGTTTTACCCAGGCTGAGTTTGACCGTGCAGTTTCAGCACTGAATGCCAGGATGGATAATTTCGTAAAAGAGAAGGACAATCAATACTCAGAGGATATTACCAACGCTCTGTTGGATCAATTTATAAACGACGCGGTTTATACAGATATTCAGATGGGCTACACAATCTATAATCAGGTACTTCCGGGGATTTCGCTTGACGAAGTGAATAGAACTGCGTCAAATATTGTGAGTGACTCTAATCTCGTTGTTTTAATCTCATATCCTGAAAAAGAAGGAATTAAAGACCCCAAACAGACAGAACTTGATGGTATGTTCGGGATAATCAGCAGGTTGAATATTCAGAATGATAATAAGAGTGAAACTGATCTTCCACTTTTGGCGAAAGAACCTGTTGCGGGCGAGATAAAAAGTGAAGTCGATCTTGGTGCTTTCGATATAAAGATTCTGACTCTCGGTAACGGTGCAAAGGTTTATCTTAAGAAAACCGATCTTCAACAGGACGAGATAATGTTTTACGGTTTCAGCCAGGGTGGATTATCCATGGTTGATGAAAAAGACCTCGTATCGGCAAAATACGCTACAGAGATCATCCAGGAATCAGGGCTCGGAGACCTCGATCTGATAACTCTTTCGAAGAAACTTTCCGGTAAAATGGTGTCCATCGGTACCGATATAAGCGGGGTCACTGAAACGGTTTCCGGTTCAAGCTCCGTCAAAGATCTTGAAGATATGTTCAGGCTGATCTACCTGATATTCACGGCGCCCAGATTTGACAGCGTTGCCACAACCACTTATCTTGAGAAATTGAAGAATTACCTTGTTAACGACGGTATGAGCCCCGAAAGTACTTTTTACGATTCTCTTGTAGTGGCTCTTTATAGCCGGCATCCACGGATGAAACCGATGAGTATCGACCAGATGCCCGAACTTGACCCACAAAAAGCATTTAAAATATTTAAGGAAAGATTCAACTCGGCTTCAGATTTTAATTTTATTATAGTCGGTAATTTTGATGATAAACTTATCAGGGAAATGATCAAAAAATACATCGCCTCACAACCTGCTCAAAGCCGTGAGAAGTGGATCGACAGGGGAGTGCGCTACAACCCGGCACCCGGGCTCAAGATCATCAGAAAAGGGTTGGAAAACAAAGCCACTGTTTACCTTGGCTACAATGGTGGTTTCGAGTGGAGCAGAGAGAACGCGATAATGCTGAACATGTTGCAGAAGATACTTGATATCAAGTTAAATGATGCGATCAGGGAAGAACTTGGCGGAAGTTATTCAATATCAGCTTCGGTAAATTATGTTAAGTATCCTGCACCCGAATACAGTTACTCAATTTACTTTAATTGTGATCCGGCGCGCTATGAAGAACTCAAAACCAGGGTCTGGAGCGTGATCGATACACTGCGCAGATTCTACTCTGACGGGACGACTTTACAAAAGGCGCGGGAAATATCGCTGAAAGAACGTGAGGAAATTTTCCAAAAGAACGGGAGCATCTTAAATCTGATAGGTTCGTATATTCTTAATGATTCAGACCTTGCAACATTTAAGGATGGAGAAAAGATAATTAAAGGATTGACAGTAGAAGATATTCGTGAAGGATTTGAGAAATTCTTTGATAAGAACTTTGGTATGGAATTTTATTTATTGCCGGAAAAGAAATAAAGAAATATAACCGGAGTGAGCGTCAGTTCACTCCGGTTTCAAATATTCCGGGGGAGGGATCAGCTAAAATTAAGGTTGTTCCCGTGATCCTGTTACTTAACATAATATACATTATATGACATTTGCGGAGGTGGCAAAAACATTCAGGAAGCCATATCCATCTCTTTTTCGGCAAGAAACAGCTCGTTATGATAAACCCTTAATATCTTCTGCTTCGAAACGATCCCCTTAAAATTCATTCCGGAATCGTAAACAGGCAGATATTCCATATCCACTGTTTCCATTATCTTTAACGCGTTATCGGCATTGTCTTCATCGTTAATCTTCGGAAATCTTTTCTTCATAAGGTCTCCGGCAATAAGAAAGTCGATGACCGATTCAGTCTCTCTGTCAAACATAAACTTTCGCAGGTCCTGATATGAAACAACCCCTTTGATCTCACCTGATTGATCTGTCACTAAAAGTGTTTCATAGTTGGATTCGCGCAGCTTCTCGATAACAGAATGGAAAGTGTCTGACTCCCTGATATATTCCCGCATATCTTCAAGAACTGTTGCCACCCTCATGGATTTGAGCAGTGAAGTCTTTCTGCCGTAGATATCAAGTCCGACACCTTTGTTTCCAAGCCTTATTGTGTACAGTGATCCCTTGAGGATTGCCCTTGATATAAGTGTTGATATGATGATCGTTAACATCAGAGGCAGAATGATCCGGTAATTGTTGGTCATCTCAAACACCATAATCAGTGCTGTAAGCGAGGCGTGAGTTGTACCTGCTACAACTGCACCCATTCCCACTAGGGCATAAGCTCCCGGAGGCGCGGCAATCTCAGGGAACCAGATATTTGCCACTTGCCCCACGGCGCCACCTAGCATGGCACCAGTGAACAGACTTGGAGCGAATGAGCCACCGTGCCCACCCGAACCAATAGTAAGAGCCGTGGCAAGCGGTTTTAACATGAAAAGAAGTACCATCAGCTCGAGTGTGTTCTGATTGTAAAGCGACTTGTCTACCGACTGTTGCGTAAAACCGTATATACCGGGCATGAAGAGGCCTATAGCACCAACCATTAGCCCTCCAAGTGCGGGCTTAACCCAGCCCGGGAGTTTTAAACCACTAAAGAAATCATCAAAGTAAAACATTACTTTAACGAAATAGACGGCAAGCAATCCGGCGAAAATCCCAAGGGTTATATATATCAGGAATTCATAATTGCTCTTTAATTCGTAAAGAGGTATCTGAAACGCCGGTTCAGCTCCAATAATTCCCCTGGAAACCACAGTCGCAAATACGGAGGCCACTATAATGGGACCCAGTGATCTTGAATTGAAGGTTCGCAGGATGATTTCCATTGTAAATATAGCACCACCTAATGGCGCGTTAGATGCAGCTGAAAGTCCGGCAGCGGCACCACATCCGACAAGAATTTTTAGTCTGTCGGATGAAAGGTTTAGAACTTGTCCGAACCATGACCCGATTGCGGCCCCGATCTGAACAATTGGTCCTTCTTTTCCACCTGCTCCACCGGTTCCTATGCTAATCGCGGTTTGCGCGGTTTTCAAAATGGCGACATTCCGGTTTATAATGCCGCCCTTTGTTGCAACTGCTAAAATTACACTCGGTATCCCCTCCCCTTTTTTCCCTTTTTCAAAGATATGGGCGAGTATGCCGACAAGGAGACCTCCAAACGCCGGGACAAGTATTACATATACAATTCCGGGGAAATTCGTGGGGTAGAAAGTCTCGAATCCGGGTATTACAGTGGGTGGGAGAAAATAAAACAGTTCACTGATATAATGGATTGCGTAATGAAAAAAAACGGCGCCAAAACCGCATAAAACACCGGTTATAGCGCCTAAAATAAGGGTATACCCATCCTGTGTCAGATCCAGATTATACGATCTGACAGGAATTTTTAACGCGTAGTACTTTAAAACCGCAGAAAGTGACCTGAAAAAACCGGCTTTTTTTGGATCAGTACTTATAGAAACCCTCTCCCGACTTTCTTCCAAGTTTACCGGCAGCGACCATCTTCCTTAGAAGCGGACACGGCCTGTACTTAGGATCATTAAAGCCATTGTAAAGCACTTCCATAATCGCGAGACAAACATCCAGTCCGATGAAATCCGCAAGTGTAAGCGGCCCCATGGGATGCGCCATACCGAGTTTCATAACAGAATCGATGTCTTCCTTGTTTGCGACTCCTTCCATTAAGGCAAAGATCGCCTCATTGATCATCGGCATCAGTATCCGGTTCGAAATAAATCCGGGATAATCCTGAACCTCGACAGGAACCTTGCCCAGTTTCAATGTGATATCTTTGATCAGTTCATAAGTCTCGTCACTCGTTGAGTATCCGCGAATGATCTCCACTAATTTCATAACCGGTACCGGGTTCATAAAATGCATTCCGATAAATTTATCAGCTCTGCTTTTGGGCGCGAGTTCAGTTATTGAAATTGATGAGGTGTTGGATGCAAGTATGGAATCAGGTTTAAGTACTCCATCTAAAGTCTTGAAAATAGAGAGCTTGACTTCCCTGTTCTCATAAACGGCTTCAATTACCAGATCTGTGTTTTGGTCGATATTCTCAACTCCGACTATTGTTCTGATCTTACCAAGCGCGGAATCTTTCACCTCTTCTGAAATGGTACCTTTTTTCACCATCCGCTCAAGGCTCGAAGAAATATTTCCAATCGCTCTGTCAAGCAATTCCTGCTTTGTTTCTATCAGGGTGACATCAAAGCCACTCGTGGCAAAAACGGTGACAATTCCGTTTCCCATGGTGCCACCACCAATAACAGCAACTTTTTTTACATCCATATTGATCTCCGGAAATTTTACTGGTATTTTTTTACTATCA
>JAEYUD010000131.1 GCA_023433685.1 Bacteroidota bacterium | reverse complement strand
CTGAAGCACTTGTTGAAGCAACCGCGGCTGGGTCTATCACCGTTGTGGGTGGTGGTGATTCTGCTGCCGCTATAGCAAAAGCCGGATTAAAAGAGAAGGTTACTCACGTCTCCACCGGAGGCGGCGCTTCACTCGAGTTCCTCGAGGGTAAGGTGCTCCCCGGGGTTGATGTTCTTAATAATGCTTAATTCTCAAGGGGGCATCCTCCCGGATGCCCCCCGCTTTAACTGAAGGAAAAAGATGTCGAACGGAAATTACCGCCCCGCGGGATTCTCTTACATTTCACCGGTGATCAAAAGCCTCCTTATTGCCAATGTGGCTGTCTTTCTTCTTGAAATGATGCTGACAGGGATCAATTCAAGCGGGATTCCACTTGATGCCTATTTTAAAAACTATTTTGCCTTGTATCCACTGGGTGACGGTTTTGGACCCTGGCAGCTTTTTACTTATCAGTTTATGCACGGCGACTTCAGCCATATCTTCTTTAACCTGTTCGCGCTTTGGATGTTCGGCACCGAGATCGAGTATACCCTCGGGTCAAAAAAATTCCTGATTTTCTATCTGGCCTCCGGTGTGGGTGCCGGTTTACTCCACCTTCTTACCCCACTTTTTGGAATGGGTTCAGGTCCAACCATCGGAGCTTCAGGTTCCATCTATGGCGTTATGATCGCTTTCGCGCTCTTTAATCCTGACAGATACATATACATCTACTTCCTTCTCCCTGTAAAAGCGAAATACCTGATCGGTTTCATGATCATTCTCGATCTGATGATGTTCAGGAACGCGAACTCAAATGTCGCGCATCTCGCGCACGTCGGCGGCGCGATAACCGGTTTTCTTTTCCTTTATTTCGACTCGGCAGTCTGGTTCCCGCTTAAGAACAGATTGAAGGGGGGAAGCAAGACCAGATATACCGGCTACTCAAATAACGATGAGGATGATGATGGCCCATCATTTTACAGCAGGCCCCGCTCTTCCTCCTCTTCAACCGGGTCAGGTTTTAATTTTAGCTTTAAAACCAAAAAAAGTGACCAAAAGGTTGAAGACGCTAAATTCACCGACATTAACGACAATGAAATATCACAGGCAGAGATCGACAGGATACTCGATAAAATAAGTGAGTCAGGTTATACAAATCTCACTCAGAAAGAGAAGGACATTCTCTACGAAGCGAGTAAAAGGATGGCAAACAAAGGCGGAAGGTAGAAGGGAAGTGGTGATTTCCCGTTCGGTTAAATATCTTGTTCCACTGATACTTCTTTTCATCTTTCAGGGGTGTAAAAAAGAGGTGGAACTGGTGCCGGAGGATCAGTTCTCTGATATTTATATTGATCTTTTGAAAACTCAGGATTCGATCGGAACTGCCAATGTTCTGATTAAACCGGCACTCGACTCCCTGCTTAAAAAGCACGGCATCTCAAAACAGTTGTACGACAACACCGTGCAATATTACATGAGAAATCCGGCCGATTTCAAGGCTTTTATTTATAAGGTAAGGGCAAAAACCGCGGAATTGAAACCCAAACAGCCGGCAAAACCTTAACTTTTACCCAACTCCCGTGCGCACTGGTCGATCATTATCTGAACGTAAAGATCTTTCGGGTTTATACGCAATGCCTTTTGGTACAACTCAAGAGCCCCCTTAAAATCTTTACGGTTCATCCTTTCATCTCCTTCACTCTTCAGCGAGAGCAGCTCTGTTATGGTAGGGCGTTTAACATTTAGAGAAGCTCCTGCAACCTCCCTTCCTCGCTTGATTCCATCTTCACATTCAGATTTGCAATAAAGTAAATACGGGTTTTCCGGGTCGCTGATAAGGAGCGAATTATAAATCTCAAGTGCTTCAGTGAAATTCTTCTGGCTTCTAAGTGAGTTTGCAACTTTCAATGTTTCCTCATACGCCACTTTTTCGTAGTCTTCCTGATTTTTAACCTGATGCTTTTCAGGTTCCGGCTTGTTTTTTCCGGTCAGGTGCTCCAGTTCCTGAATATAAACATCAAGCGAATAGTCGAGCGGCTCCACTTCCTTTGCCTCTCTGAAGTAGAATAGAGCGTCTTCATATCTTCCTTCGCTGAAGAGTTTTTCAGCCACGGTTCTTGAACTGAGGGGACCGTCTTCCGATCTGCTTGTACGGTCACGATCAGTTTTGCGGGAACTGTCTATCACCTTGCTCTGCTTCAACATCATTTTATCAAGTTGTTCATCAGCGAGTTCAAGATTTATCTCCTCGAGTCCGAAACCCTGAATACCCGGTTCCGGTTGCATGACAACCGGTTTTCTTTCAACCGACAGAAGTGTTTGAGCAGGCGGTGGCGGAGGCGGCAACACTTCCCTTACTACTCTTTGGGGGTCGGGGAGTGAGAGAGCGGAGAGACCCGTGATGCCGTGTTTGTCTTCGAAAACGCGCGCTTGATCAGCGAATTCATCTTTTTTACCCGAGGAGAGGAGTTTAAGAAGCCCGGCGAGATCGTTGATCACCCGTGTCTTTTCAGATGATAGTGAGGATATCCTGTCTTCGAGGAACTCTATCTTTTCGGCATGTTCTTTTTTCAGACTTTCGATCTTCTCCCTGAATTCATCACCGAGTCGGTTTCTTTCCTCTTCCCTGATCGTTTCCAGGAGCGCGGGCGGGAAGTTGGCTTCCGGGGTTTTCTTAACATTGGAGATAATATGCTCAAAAACATCGGAAAGCACTTTAAGATCGGCATTCGCTATTACTCTGATCTTTCCGTTGGGTGAGCGCAATCCGAAGGCATACTCTTCCCGCAGATTTATGAATCTCTCCTCGATCAGCTCGATGCTGTCTGACTCATCCTGCATGAGCAGTTTGAACGCATCGCTGAAGCCGAGCGAACCATCAGTCGAACTTTCACCCGTTAAAAGATGATACGCCTCGGAGACCGCTTTCCGGTTTTTCACGAGAGTGTCTCTCAGGAACTTTGATCCTGCTGCTTCTATCTGTCTTGAGATGTCGGCATTAAGTTTCTCATAAATTTTTCTAATCGTATCGGGATCTGATCCGTCCCTTATTCCGAGTATTTCACAAGCCTGGGAGTGGTTCATAGTAGTGCTGATGGGTTCTTAAAGTTCAAGGTGAAAGACTTCTTTGGGCTCTGAATCCTTTTCAGATGTCACCACGGTTATCGAATAATGTTTACCTCCCCTTATCTCGAAACGGATGTAACCGGGGAATGGTGAGGCGAAGAGTGTGCCTTCTCCCACAGAAACAGTACCGTCGGTGAGCCTTGTCCCTTTGCCTGAAACAATCTGCAGCGTCGCGCTTGAGGGGTCTTTGATAACCTGAAGTGAATGTTCATGCCCCGAAATCGAGAAAACAGGTTTGATCTCCGTGCTGATCTTCCTTATGCTGTCGGTAAAAGTCCGGTACACACTTGAAGAAAGGTCCTGAATGGTTATGCCGTTCATCCTGGCAAGCGGGTAAAGAGAGCCGATGAAAGGAAGTGGCAGTAGAAGGTATTTGTTAAATGCCGTAAGAGGGAAGATGTGCTTCTTCCAGTCAAAATACCCTCCGTGTTCGCCGTAGGTTATAAAAGGGTGATGATGTACCAGGATGATCTTTCTTCCACCCGCGGAGGTGGCAAGTTTTCTGATCTCACTGAAAAGATTTGTGTGTCCGGTATGAGTGCACCCTGATGTATCCGGAACACCTGACTGCTCCCTGAACCAGCGCTGTGAGTCAAATAGTATCAGCCTCAGGTCATCGCCGATATCAATAGATACAGGTCCGGCACATCCGTTTTCAGGGAGAAGTGTTGCCTTGCCGACTGATCTTTCCTTCATAAAAGACTGCTGATTTTTCATCAGGGTTGCACCTTTGGGTGAGAGCCCGTCCCAGTCGTGATTTCCAGGGATGAAAACTGCTGAGTGGGTGCTTCGCAACACTTCCAACTGGGCAACGAGGTAACTCTCCGCGGCTGCACGTCCCTTTTCACCTTCGGAGGGGAGACCGTGGTCATAGATGTTGTCACCGAGGAAGATAACGAGGGTTGAGTCAGTTGACCTTCGGCTCAGGTCATTGGCGAGCGCGACAAGCGCGGGTTCTTTCTCATCACCTCGCACTTTTCCGGCATCACCAATGAAGAAGATTGTGTAGTCCGGCTTGCCGGCAGGGAGTTTTGATGCCGCGCCTTCCCTGATAAAATCACTACCAAGCGAGCAGCCTGACACGGAAAAAATGTACCAGGAGATCAGTATGAGTGCAGGGACGAGGAAACGGCTTCGCTTCAAATCAATAACAAAATTGTTTAAAATAAATCACTAAATGTAAAGATAATGAAGAAGAAAATTTTGGTAAATTTGGGTCGGTAATTGAACTGATTCCTCACCTGAAAGGAGCAAATGCTAAAGAGAGCTGCTGTAGCGCCCTCCAAAATTTCAAAGAAGACCAGAAATGGTCTAAGGGTTTTTACCGACCTCCGTGACGCGGTAAACTCAATGACGGAGCACAATGCCCTGTTCTACTATAACCCGCGAATAGATGACCTCTCACCCCTGAGTGAAGCCGACAGAAAAAAGATCGAGTGGTTGAACTGTAACTGCAACGACAACCGGAAGTTCAGGGAAAAATTTCTGCAAACTCTCGAGATAAGGCACTGTTGCAGGCATCTGGCGGGGAAGATTGCTGAACTCGGAGTCCACCCCCTGACCCACAGGATACTTGAGCACAAGGCCAAACTTGGAGTGAGAGAAAGGTTCGCTGTTCTTTCGCCTGAACAGCCAATTGTTCTCGGATTTCCATCCGCGAACAGACTTCAGTGGGTTAATGTCTATCACTACAATATCAAAAGGGAAGTGGCGATCAGGTTTTCCTACCACCTTTTCGAGAAAAAATGGTCTTTCGGAAGGATACCCCCGGAGGGTTCAGACGTGGTTTTTATGATCGAGGAATTGCTCGAGGCGTCACTTTTTCGGCATCAGGTTTGATCCTCAGCGAAGTATTTCGTTTCACCCGTTTCAAGCAATTCAACCTGTCCATTTGCGAGGGTGACCACTTCCTCCACCAGTTCCAGGGCAGTTGTCTCTTTTATCCACGCATCGAGCGTGATCCCGTCAGCGTAATCAGAAGAAATAATCTTCACTTCGTTTCCTGAAAGATGCCTGTAAAGGAATGAAGAGAGTTCATACGGCGCGTTGAAGAGATACCTTCCGAATTGGTGCAGGGTGATAACTTTCGCGTTGTCGAGTGCTTCAAGCGCGGTATCGTAGTAGGCTTTCCCAAGTGGACCAACGCCGAGTTTAACACCACCGAAATAGCGTACAACAACCACCGCGATATTATTCAGCCCCCTGTGCTCGATCGCGTTGAATATCCGCAAGCCCGCGGTTCCCGAAGGCTCACCATCGTCGGAGTATTTGAATGTGCCGTCGATCAATCGGAACGACGAACAATGGTGCACTGCATCGTAGAACTGCCTCCGGTATCCGGCAAGCAATTCCTCAAATTGGGCTGCAGTCTCAACCGGGTGGGCAAAGGCAAGAAAGATTGAACCCTTCTCTTTATATTTCGACTCCGATTTCGCGGGAATTGTACTGTATGAAGTTACTTTTGCAGGCATTTAAGAATTAAATCGCTAAAATTTTTGTTCTAAATATATAGATTTTGCTTTTTCTAATACGGAAATAAATTGTTTCACGACAAGATCATAGTCAGAGGTGCACGCGAGCACAACCTCAAAAACATCGATATTGAGATACCACGTAACACCCTCACAGTAATTACAGGCCTCTCCGGATCGGGGAAATCATCACTCGCTTTCGATACCATCTATGCCGAAGGGCAACGGAGATACATTGAGTGTCTATCTGCATACGCCCGGCAGTTCCTCGACATGCTTGAGAAACCCGACGTTGACCTGATAGAAGGCCTCAGCCCCGCCATTTCAATTGAACAGAAGGTGACTTCCGGTAATCCACGTTCCACCGTTGGAACTGTTACGGAGATATACGATTATCTGCGCCTCCTTTATGCCCGTCTTGGAGTAATAAAATGTTACAATTGCGGAACTCCCGTTCAGAAACAGAACCCCGGTCAGATACTTGAACGTATCACCCGTGAGTTCGAAGGGAAGAAAATATCGCTATTCGCCCCTGTGATCAGGGGAAGAAAAGGGCACTACCGCGAGCTGTTTGAAGACATCATGAAAGACGGCTTCCTCAAGGTGCGGGTGGATGGGGAAGTAAAGGAGATTGAAACGGGTTTCCAGGTCGACCGTTACAAGATACACAACATCGAAATAATGGTTGACAAATTCACAGTTTCACCGGCAATTCTCACCCGGCTTGAGTCATCAGTTGATGTGTCGCTTAATTACGGCAACGGGGTTATGATCGTGAACGATGGAACTGAAGACCATATATTCAGCCGGCACCTAAGTTGCCCAAGCTGTGGTATCGGTTACCAGGAGCTCGCCCCCAATTCCTTCTCGTTCAACTCAAATTTTGGAGCCTGCCCCGAATGTGAAGGGCTCGGCGAAAAGAAGGAATTTGATCTTGATCTTATCATCCCTGACTGGAGTAAATCCATAAATCAGGAGGGGATCGTAGCGCTTGGTAAACCCCGGTCGATCTACATTTTCAACCAGCTTGAAACCCTCTCCAAGCGGTTTGGCTTTACTTTCGACACCCCTCTTAACGACCTCTCTCCCGAAGCGCGCGAGATCGTTATTTATGGCTCAAAAGAAAAATATGAGTTCCACTACAGTTATGGTGGTAAAAAGGAAGTGGCCTACAAGCACCGCTTCCCGGGTGTGATAGCGTATTTGCAAAACTTCTTCAGCTCAACTTCGTCCGTGAAGATCAGGGAGTGGGTCGAGTCGTTCATGAACATAGCCGAATGCCGGTCGTGTAATGGCGGAAGGTTAAAGAAAGAGTCGCTTTCGGTCTATTTTGAAGGGCGAAATATCAGTGAGGTTACCGCGCTTTCAATAGGTGAGTGCAAGGAGTTTTTTGACAATGTGAAGCTTTTTGGCAGGGATGAAATTGTCGCGAAACCTGTGCTTAAAGAGATCAGATCGAGACTTGATTTTCTGCTGAATGTCGGACTTGATTATCTTACCCTTTCCCGGGGAGCGAGAACTCTCTCGGGAGGTGAATCGCAAAGGATCAGACTTGCCACCCAGATCGGCACTCAACTTGCCGGAGTTCTATACGTGCTCGATGAACCCTCGATCGGGCTTCATCAACGGGATAATGTCCGCTTGATCAACTCTCTTAAGATGTTACGCGACCTCAATAATACTATTATTGTGGTTGAGCACGACAAGGAAACCATTGAAAGCTCCGACTATCTGATAGATCTCGGACCCGCGGCCGGAGAGCATGGCGGCAAGGTTGTGGCAATGGGTGAAACCACTTCCCTTTTGAAAAAAGAGGGGATTGAGGGCTCACTCACGCTTGATTATCTACAGAACAGGAGGCACGTTTCCGTCCCGCATAAAAGAAGGGAAGGGAACGGCCAGTTCCTGAAACTGAAGGGGGCAAGGGGTAACAACCTGAAATCGGTTGATCTTACCCTCCCGCTCGGTAAGTTTATCGCGATAGCCGGTGTGAGTGGATCGGGTAAATCATCGCTGATAAATGAGACCCTGGTTAAGCGATTGATGGTTGAAATTTACAGCACAAAAGATGTCCCACTTCCTTACACCTCGATAGAAGGGCTGGAGCACATCGACAAGGTGATCGAAGTTGATCAGTCACCGATCGGAAGAACCCCCCGTTCCAATCCGGCTACTTATACAGGGCTATTCACTTTCATTCGTGATTTGTTCGCCCAGTTACCCGAATCAAAAATGCGCGGTTACCAGCCGGGCAGGTTCAGCTTCAATGTGCCGGGAGGGCGGTGTGAAGCATGCGGAGGTGACGGTCTTAAAAAGATCGAAATGAACTTCCTCCCTGATGTCTATGTGAAATGCGACATCTGTCATGGCAGGCGCTATAACCGCGAAACCCTGGAAGTTCTCTATAAAATGAAATCGATAGACGACGTTCTTGAAATGACGGTGACAGAAGCGCTCGATTTCTTTTCTGACATGCCGCGAATTAAGAGGAAGATACAGTCGATTTACGACGTGGGTCTTGGTTATATCCGTCTTGGGCAGCAGGCAACCACTCTCTCTGGAGGGGAAGCACAGCGGGTAAAACTCGCCACTGAACTTAGCAAGATTTCCACCGGTAAAACCATCTATTTTATGGATGAACCTACCACGGGGCTCCACTTCGAGGATGTTAACGTACTCCTGAAAGTGATCGATAAACTCGTGGATAAAGGGAACACCGTGGTTGTGGTTGAACACAATCTCGATGTGATAAAAGCTGCCGACTGGGTGATCGACCTTGGTCCCGGAGGTGGTGCCGCAGGCGGTTCGATCGTGGCGGAAGGCACTCCCGAACAGATCGCCAAAAACAAAAAAAGCGTTACGGGGAAGTTCCTTTAGGAAGTGTGAACTGTGAACTGTGAACTGTGAACTATGACTCGCCTTCGGCGACGTGAAGTTTTTGTGTGGAGTGTGGAGCGAAATTTTAAAGGTTACACGGATTTAAATAGCACGCGGAAACACACGGATTTAACGGATTTTCGCGGAGAAGTTTAATTATCAACTCCGCGTTTATCCGATTAATCTGCGTGTATCCGCGTCCTCTACATTCCTTAAGAATCTGTTGAATCCGTGTAACCTTTTAAATTATTTACTTAAAGTTAACAGTGGGTGAATATACATACTCAACAGTCGCGGGCCAGGTGGCGGGACCGCTGGCGATGGCGGCTGAATCCGCGGCAACGGCAGTGACTTTGAATATTACATATCCATCAAGGGTTTTTGCTGCCCAGATGTCACCATTCCTTAACGGGGTGGCGCAAACATCGTTCGACCATTTAGTGGTGTCGATCTTGCTGATAGAAAGCAGATCACCGGTACCCACTTTCATTATCTTGTCTTCACGCGATCTGTACCACAGGCTGGTCATCCAACCCCCGCCGTTTCCATTGGGGCACCAGGCAATTGTTTCTCCGTCGTTTTTAGCATTATCAATCTGTGTTGTTTCATTTCCTGCCTTGCCTTCAGACCAGTCAACTCCAAAGTGTGAGAGCGTCATTGTCTTGGCTG
>JAEYUD010000097.1 GCA_023433685.1 Bacteroidota bacterium | reverse complement strand
GTGTGGAAGGCCTCACCTACGGAACAATGGGAGGTTACTACACACTTACAGAGATATACGCCCAGCTCGACAGTATGCGCGCCCGGTTCCCAAACCTGATCACTCAGAAAGTGGCCATCGGCACAACACTTGAGAACAGAACGATCTACGCTGTAAAAATTTCAGATAATGCAGACGTTACCGAAAACGAACCGAGAGCACTTTATACCGCTCTGATCCATGCCCGCGAGCCCGCGGGTATGATGTCGGTTATCTATTACATGTACTACCTCCTCGAGAATTACAATACGGACAACGCGGTTAAATATCTCGTTGATAACCGTGAGATTTGGTTCATCCCGTGTATCAATCCCGATGGTTATGAGTATAACAGATCGACCAACCCAAGTGGCGGAGGCCAGTGGAGAAAAAACCGCAGCCTCAACAGCGGTTCTTACGGTGTAGACCTGAACAGAAATTTTGGACCTTACACCTACTGGAATTCACCCAACGGCGGCTCCAGTACTGTACCTTCTGATATCGACTATAGAGGTCCCGCTGAATTCTCTGAACGAGAAACCCAGGCAATTAAAAATTTCGCCGCGGGTAAAAACTTCAAAACCGCGCTAAACTATCACACATACAGCAACCTTCTGATATACCCTTATGGCTGCTGGACTTATCTGCCCCCTGATTCAGCAACGTTTATTGAATACGCGTCTGATATGGTGGCAATGAACGGTTACTCCCCGGGAACGTCCTGGCAGTTACTTTACCCCGTCAGGGGCTCTTCAGATGATTACCTCTACGACGGTGACCCCGAGGGTACAGGCAAAATATTCGCGATGACACCTGAAGTCGGTGGTGATGCCGATGGATTCTGGCCTCCACAGTCACGTATCTTCCCTCTCGCGATCGAGAACCTTCGTCCAAATCTTTACTACACATGGGTCGCGGGAGACTATGTAAGTCTCGCTTCTTACCAGTTCGACAGGCAATATATCAGCCCGGGTGACCAGGTTGGAATGAACCTGACAATGAAAAACAAGGGACTTTCAAACGCGGAGAACCTGACAATTACGCTTGAATCACTCTCTTCACTTATAAACGTCACGGGTGGAACTGCCAACGTCCCCCTGATCGCTTCAAGAGGTTCTTACACCACCACTTCGCCACTCACATTCACCGTTTCTGTGAACACACCTGTTGATACTGTTCTGAAAATGAGAGTGATAACTTCAAAAAACGGTGTTATGATGAGTGCTGATACCCTGAGAATAATCACCGGAGTGCCAACTTTCGTTTTTCAGGATACCACGAACAATCCTCTGACCAACTGGACTGTCACAGCCTCCCCTTCAACTCCAAAATGGGACGCGACAACATCTGATTTTCACTCGGGACCCACTTCGTTTACCGATTCAAAAACCGGCAACTACGCGAGTAACGCTACCGTGACGATGGCAACCACCAACCCAATCTCATTGGTTGGCTACTCAAACCCGAAACTTTCATTCTGGACCAAATGGGATATCGAGTCACAGTGGGACTGCGGAGTCCTCATGATATCGACCAACAACGGATCAACCTGGACGGCTCTTACCGGTTCGCTCACCAAACCCGCCTCCGGAAGCGGCAAACAAGTGCCCGCGGGTATGCCAATTTATGACGGCACTTCCGCCAGCTGGAAACAGGAGCAGATCAGTCTTTCCGCCTACGCGAATCAGACCGTTAAAATCAAATTCGAGTTGAGAACCGACGGTTCATTGGTTAAAGATGGCTGGTATGTTGATGATATCGGGATCATGGTTTATTCAGCCGTCCCGGTTGAACTGGTCTCTTTCACCGGCAGGCAAAATGGTGAAATGATCGATCTTGAATGGTCGACCGCCACAGAACTTAACAACCGTGGTTTCGAAGTGCAACGTTCACTCAACAGAAGCGAATGGTTCACCGCCGGATTCATCGATGGCGCGGGTACAAAATCTTCCTCCACTGATTACCGTTTCTCTGAGAAGGTTGCCGGCACGGGAACGATCCAGTACAGGTTAAAACAGATTGACTTCGACGGTACATACAAGTTCCATGGGCCCGTTAATATCGAGTCTGACGTGGTGCTTTCATACGATCTGATGCAGAACTACCCGAATCCGTTCAATCCGGGCACAGTTATCCGTTACGCGTTACCCGTCGCCGGTGTAGTTACAATCGATGTATTCAACGCGCTGGGTGAAAAAGTATCAACCCTCCTGAACGGTCAGGTAGAAGCGGGCTATCACTCAATAGCTTTCGACGCGGCAAAACTGCCGAGCGGATTGTACTTCTACAAGATCAACTCAGGTAACTTCACGGCTGTTAAGAAGATGCTTTACCTTAAGTAGAACTTCGGTCCGCCGCGGCGGATTCGGTACTTCGGTACTTCGGTGCTTCAGAACTTTGGTACTGAGGTACTGAGGTACCGGAGTACTGAGGTTCTCAATGCGCCGCGGCGCACTCAAGTTCTCAAGTTCTCAAGTTCTCAAGTTCTTAAGTTCTCAAGTTCTCAAGTTCTTAAGTTATCAAGTTCTAATCCTCCCGATGATCTTCGGGTCATTCAGTTCCCTTTTCGCGTCGAGAGCGATCCAGTTGATCTTCTCTTTATGAGAAAGAATTCTTTCGCAGGTGATGAGGGCATTAACCCGCAGGGTTGAGTTCTTCTTGCCGATCTGGCGGATTCCCCAGTTAACGGCTTTCTTAACAAAATTTCTTTTGTCGTCAGCACCATCAAACAGGTCATCAAGCCAGTCGATAAAAACTGTGTTGGGCAGTTTTTTCCCGTGGACGGCGAGAACCGCCATCAGAACGAAACCCTGCCGTTTCCTGAATTCTTCCTCGCTTTTTATCCACTCTTTGATCTTGTCGAACACCCAGTCGCATTTTCTGAAGAGGTAAAGCGCCGCGCCGTCGGTCAGATCCCATGAGGTCATTTCAGGCATCCATTCCTCGGCATTATCCGCGGTGAACTGATCCGGATCAGCGATCATGAAGCTTAATATCCGGGCATCATGATTGCCCGAGCGCCACAATTCAAGTGAAAGCTGATGGTCTTTTTTTATCTTCTTCGCTAAAGCTTTGATCACGGGAAGCGGAACTCCGAAAGAAGATTCCGCTTTAATACCAAACCGTGCCCGGCCTTCCCTGACGTCTTCACGTCCGGAAGACTTAAGTTCCGTAAGTACTTCTTCTGCTGTCATGATCTTCTGTGGTTATCAAGCCGGTCAAACATGCCGCCATAGAGTAATTCGGTAGCCTGTGGTCCGGCGAGCATATCGTGTGGGAAACCGGGCTCTATCTTCGTGATCTCATCGAGAAGTGCCAGTTTATCAGCGGGGATATCAAAGTTGAGACACCCGAGGCTGTCAACTATCTGCGCCTCTGTTCTCGCGCCGATCACCGGGATTATCCGGTATCTGTTCTGCCGGTGCCAGTTCATTGCAACTTGAGTGGCAGATACCCCAAGCTGATTCGCGATCGCTACTACCTTCTCAGTTATCGAATTGCTGCGGTCGTTTCGCCTCTGGCTGACCGGTTTGATCCTCCCTTCCGCGCCCGGATTCTTAAGATATTTACCCGATAGAACGCCACCCGCGATAGGTGCCCAGGATGTGCAGGTAATGTCAAATTGCTCGCACATCGGAAGAAGGTCACGCTCCGCGTCGCGTTTAAGGAGGTTATACTCTGCCTGAAGCGCGATAAACTGACTCCATCCCTTCAATTCAGCCATCACCTGCGCGGCGGATACCACCCAGGCGGGTGAGTCAGAAATGGCGATATAGGTCACCTTTCCCATCCGTATCAGATCGTCGAGCCCTCGCAGCACTTCATCCATTGGAGTGGTAAAATCCCACATGTGAAGATAGAGGATGTCAACATAGTCGGTGCCGAGGCGTTTAAGGCTCCCTTCAACCGAGCGGAACATATTCTTGCGGCTGTTTCCCGCGTCATTAAGATCACCTTTTTTAGTATACAGGCTGTACTTGGTGGCAACCACAAACTTGTCCCGTTCACTTCCCATAAACTCACCGAGGAATTTCTCACTCGTCCCCTCAGTGTAGCGGTTTGCAGTATCAATAAAATTACCACCCGCCTCTACAAACCTGTCGAATACCTTCCGGCTCTCCCCCTTGTCTGCCCCAGATCCCCATTCCGTTCCGAATGACATCGCGCCCAGACAAAGTTCCGAAACCTTCAGACCCGATCTTCCTAATAATTTGTATCGCATCATCTCTGTTCTCTCAAATTTTGTTTATCAATGTGTGAAATATACGAAAATCAGTGGGGAGTAGTGAGTGGGGAGTGGCGAGGTCGTTACCCGTTGTCTGTTACCCGTTGCCTGTTGCCCGTTACCTGTTGACCGTTGCGCCTGGTGAGTACAAAGGATTGCAACTCACGATTTAAGAAAACGCCCTTTCGGATGTGCTGAAATGTGGGTAGATGATGCCGAAAATATTTTCTGCACGGCTTTATACTTTTTAGCTTTTAAATTGGAATAAATTTAAGTAACTTTGAAGGTAACTTTTAAAAGGACGATCAAATGAAAATGCAAATAGACATCGATAAAGAAATTCTTGACGAAGCGATGAAGCTTGGCAAACACGATAGCAAAAAAGCCACAATTGAAGCCGCTATAAAGGAGTATATTGCCCGTAAGAAACGCATCGAAATAAAAGAACTTTTTGGATCAATCGACTACGACCCCGAATACGATTATAAAAGGTTACGACAAGCCCGATGAAAGCAATTGTGGATACATGTGTTTGGTCAAATGCTCTACGGAATCAACCGCAAAAAGTTGTTCACAAAGATTTACTGCTCGAGCAATTAATCGAGAATGATCAAGTAGTTATGTTGGGACCGATCAGGCAGGAATTACTTTCTGGTATTAAAGACGAGAAAAAATTTGATGAATTAAAAAGCAAACTTCAATGGTATGATGATTTCCTCATAAAGACGACTGAATACGAACTGGCTGCATCATTGTACAATAAGTTAAAATCAAACGGGATTCAAGGTTCACATATCGATTTCTTAATTTGTGCTGTCGCCCTTAATAACGATTTGGGTATTTACACTTATGATCAAGATTTTTATAGATTCGCGAGCATTATTCCAATTAAATTATTACAATAAATAATAATCTTGTCGCCCACCTTTACCCCTGTAAAACCCCTGGCGGGGTTATTTTTTTCTTCGGAATTCTTCCCCTACCCCTGTAAAACCCCTGGCGGGGTTATTTTTTTCCGGAATCCAGCTCCCGTTGCCTGTTGCCTGTTACCCGTTGCCTGTTGCGCCTGGTGAGTATAAAGGATTGCAACTCACGACTTAAGAAAACACCTTTCCGGGTGACTATCCCGCTCCGCGGGATTCCGGCTCCATAGGAGCCATATGTCGGTAGGGGAAAAACGGCAAAATAGTATTGACCCCGCCAAGGGTCAAACAGGGGTAGAATGAATTAAATACATCATCGCATTCTACCCTGACGAGGCGCCCTTCGCGGGGCAAATTTCCCCCCAAGAATGTAATCCTGCTAATCCTGTAATCCTGTAAATCCTGATTCAGAATATAATCTGTAAATTATGAGAGACGATTATTAATTTTCCCCGGAGAAGACATGAGGCAATTAGTAGCCTGCATATTCCTCGCCGCCCTCGCGGTCACGACAATTCTGCCACAAGGCGGGCTGAACGTCAGGATCAACGAGATAATGGCATCAAACACAAACACTATTCCCGATCCACAGTTTAACGAGTACGGTGACTGGGTGGAACTTTATAACCCCGACTCAGTTTCGGCTGATATTTCAGGTTACTACCTCACCGATATCTTCAGCCAGCCGCAAAAGTGGCAGCTCCCTCTCTCCGGTGTTACGATCCCCGCGCGCGGATACCTTATCATCTGGTGCGATGATCATAATACCGGTCTGCATGCCAACTTCAAACTTTCAGGAAGTGGCGAAATGGTGGGGCTCTACACTTCAACCGGTGCTTTGGTTGATACTGTTACATTCGGCGCGCAAACAAGCGACGTCTCTTATGGAAGATACCCCGACGGTGTTAACGCCTGGTTCACCTTCCACCCTGCCTCACCCGGCATGCCCAACTATGAGTCGAATATCACTTCACGGTGCCCCGAACCGGTCTTTAGTTTACAAGGCGGTTTCTTCCCCTCCGCGGTTACTGTCTCACTTTCAAGCACAATGCAGGGAAGTGTAGTCAGATATACTACCGATGGATCAGAACCAAAAGAGACTTCACCGGTTTATACCTCGCCTGTGGTGCTCGACTCAACCGGTGTGATCAAGGCAAAAACCTTCAAACTTCAGAGCCTCCCCTCGAAAACTGTTACCAATTCTTACCTGATAAATGTTTCCACGGGCCTGCCTGTTTTTTCACTTTCCACCGACCCGGCGAACTTCTTCAGCGACACTTCCGGTATCTATGTGGCCGGTACCAACGGAATAACCGCTTATTGCTCTACCGGACCAAGAAACTGGAATCAGGACTGGGAACGCCCGGTCACTCTGGAATTCTTCGAAAATGACGGGTCGCGCGCCTTCCTCGTGAATGCCGGCGTTAAGATTTACGGTGGCTGC
>JAEYUD010000027.1 GCA_023433685.1 Bacteroidota bacterium | reverse complement strand
GAACAGCGTGAGGATCAGTCCACCGGCAACCACCAATACCGATGCAAGCCGGCTCTGATTTACCAGGTTTTTTTCAGAGGCATTCTTGTTTATAAAACTTCTGTAAATATCATTTACCCAATATGATGCACCTGCATTTACGATGGAAACGAAGGTCGACATTGCGGCCGACATCAAACCCGCGATTATCAATCCCTTGAATCCTATAGGGATAAGCTTGTCAATAACGGTCGGGAGGGCGAGTTCGGGATCCTGAACTATATTGCCGGTACTGTTACCGTAAACAATTGCCATAATAGCCACTGCTGCCGTGAAGGGCCACCTGAAGGTGAGAAGCACGGTCCAGAAAAGGGAAAGAAGTCCGGCATCCCGGTCGCTCCGGGCAGCGTAATATCTCTGGATCATGTATCCCCCTGTACCACCACTTCCTTCTATCACTGTCTTTGCAAGGTAGAAAAGAATGGAAACACCGAACAGATTGTAGATGGCATATTTTGACTCCGCCGGGAAATTCAACTCCCACTGCGGGATCAGGTTGGTCCATGCATCTTTTGTCACGGTTCGCGAAATGAACCCGCCATCTATCGCCGGAGTTGAGATCACGAACGTATCAGGCAGGAAATATTGCGTCATTGAAATATAAATAACCACAAAAATTGAGATGAGTATTAGAACTCCCTGAACCACATCGGTCCAGACAACACCGTACAACCCGCTCGCGGCTGTGTAAACGAGTGAGATGGCTACCATGATCACGGAAGCCACAAAATCGGGTTTCATGCCGAATATCTCCGGCAGGTCAAGGAACTCGCCAATGAACTTGCCCGAACCAATCGCAAAATAACCGGTTATGGCAATGGTGCTCATTAAAACCGCCACTGCGCAAACCAGCCTCGCGAGCTTTCCCTGACGGCTGTCACCAAATCTGAATACCATCCACTCGGCGAGGGTCATCACGTGCGCCCGGCGGTTCCACTTCCCCATGAATACCATCATGAACGCCATGATCAGCACGATACCGCCCCTAATCTCGATAAAATATCCTTGAGCGCCAAGAGCGTAGATCAGGGCTACATTTATCATGGTACCACTTACGTCAATATTGGATGCCATGCCCGATGCCCCGAGCGCCCACCATTTCAAACTCCGGTCACCGAGGAAAAAAGAATCAATACTTTTTGACGCGCGTCTCTCGAACCACATCCCTGTAATCAGAATGCCGAGGAGATATGCAGCAACTATGATGTAATCAATAACAGCCATAAAGAAGGATCATCCTGTTAGTTTGTCAACTCTGATCTCACCCCGGAGGGCGTTTGTAAGAACTATTTCATCCGCTTGAAGCAACTGCTCCCTGGTAATTACGGTCTCAATCGCGTTCTGTTTCTGCATGAATATTTTCCTGCCGATCCCTTCAAGCAACCCGCAATTGAAATGAGGTGTAAGCCAATCTTCCCCTTTTCGGATAAAAATATTTGTGATGCCTCCCTCGGTCACTTCATCTCTTTCATTCAGGTAGATCAGGTCGAAGAGCCCCCGCTCCTGAACGGTCACCCTCTCCGTGTCATAAATATCCCTGATGGTGGTCTTGTTATAAAGTGAATTGTCGCCGGAGTCGGTCCGGGTTGCCGAGAATGCCACTACAATCTCTTCGGGGAGAGGCTTTAGCTCCTCAAACACCCGCTCCACATCGCCATACTTCCCAATTAAAAGTTTTAAACGGTACTGCTTCCCCTCTTCCGCTTCATAAATTGCTTTCAGGAGCTCACCGGTAAAGAGACTTTTATTGAAGTGAAACAGGAGTTCCTTCGCGCTTTTTTCGATTCTCGCGATATGATGCTCAAGAAGTGGAATTTTACCATTGTCGAGAAGCATTGTTTCGAAAATTTTGAAGTATCTCACAGGCCTTGTGAAGAATTCCCCTTTTAAGAGGCATTCCGCATACTCGGATTCCGGGTCGGAATCCCACACTATGCCGGCCCCAAGACCCACAACGCCTTCACGGCTTTTTTTGTCAAGCACAAGAGTTCTAATCGCTACGTTGAAACGTGCTTTATGCTCATTTATGTAACCTATGGTACCTGTATAAAGGCCCCTATCCCTTTTTTCCCGCTGATGAATGATGTTCATTGAGCTGATTTTCGGTGCGCCTGTTATCGATCCACAGGGATACAGGGCTTTGAACAGTTCGAAAAAAGTCAGCCCTGGTTTCATTGCCCCCCTGACAACAGAAACCATCTGCTCAACCGACTCGTACTTCTCAATCCGGAACAAATGAACGCGGGTTAACGGTATTTTACAAATTTTGTGTAAATCATTTCTAAGCAGATCCGCGATCATCAGATTTTCGGCTCTTTGCTTTTCATCAGTATTGAAGTTCGATTTTTTCGACATTCTTTCTGCTTTGATCAATCGCCGCTTAGTTGTACCTTTCATCGGTCTAACAGCAATATAGCCGAAGGAACGGTTGAAAAACAATTCAGGGGAAAACGAGAGCACAGACCTTTCGCCCGTGTTAATGAATGCCGAGTAGAGTGTGGTCTGATTGAAAAGGATTGAAGCGAACATCTTCGCCGGTGACCGGGTAAACCGGAACTTACCGAGCAAAGTATGATTTATCTGGTAAGTGTCACCTGCCTTGATCCGGTTTTTTATCTCATGGATGTTAGCGATGAATTCTTCCTCGCTTTGATCCAGCTCGAGCTCAGAGATCATTGCTTCATTTGCCGGCTCATAACCGGGTTTGAATCCGTTTATATCAATTTGAATGGGAGCTTTATCAAAGATCATCGCGAGCCCAAGATCTTTGCCATTCAGCTCTTCACTGAAACTTGAGAATTTTTCAGAAAAAAGGTAACCCGCTTCATAATCGAGCATCATCACCACACGGCGCCCCGATTTATGGGAATGCTCAACCTTTTCGAAAAATTCTTTGAGGTTGGAAACGTTCAGGGTAATTTTTTCAGACGCGTTCAGGAAAAGAAGTGATGGTTTCTCCAATAGTTGCGGAGGATTGAGGAAAAACGCGCTGTCCGGCGTTTTCTCAACAGTCTCAAGGATCTCAAGAAGGGAGGTGAAGTCGCTGTTGCTTACTCGACGAGTCATTACACTCCGGATTTCCCGGCATACTTCTCAAGCTCTTTTCCTGAAAGCCGGAATATTGTCCACTCATCCATCGGAATCGCGCCGAGCGATTTGTAAAAATCAACGGCGGGAGTGTTCCAGTCGAGAACCGCCCACTCAAACCTGCCACATCCTTCAGAATTTGCCTTGTCCGCAAGAAAAATCAGGATATCCTTGCCGATCCCCTTCCCCCTGTGTTCGGGAAGAACAAACAGATCTTCAAGATACATCCCTTTTTTGCCGAGAAAAGAGGAGAAATTGTAAAAATAGATCGCGTAAGAAACGGGTTCACCGGCAAGGTATCCGATATATGCCTCCACGTTAGCCCGGGCACCGAAGAAGGAATCTTTAAGAGTCCCGATGGTTGCAGTCACTTCATGCGACAATTTTTCGTATTCCGCGATCCGCTTGATAAACCAAAGCAGAAGAGGCAGGTCTGCCTCTTCCACTTTTTTAAGTTCAATATTCTTTAATTTGATCGCCTCAGCCAATCAGTGACCCCCGCCACCCTGCAAGGTGCCACCTGATGAACCGGGTTTGCTCTCTTTAACGAGCAACCAAAGAACAGCAGAAATGGCAAGCGAGACACCACTGATTATGAAGATCAAGGTTTTATCGGGATACGACTCAACTATTCCACCTACAAGCACTGAAACGAGCAGCTGCGGCAGAACCACGGATAAATTGAAGATACCCATGAAAAGCCCCATCTTCTCTTTCTTCACGTTCTCTGACATGACAGCGAATGGCAGACTTACGATCGACCCCCAGCCAAGTCCGCAAACGGCCATAACTACATAGAGTGAAACGGCGTCTCTTACAACGAAAGCGATTGCAAAATAACCAAGACTCATCAAGGCGAGAGCCGCTATGTGGGTTTTAACTCTTCCGATCTTCTTGGCTATGTTAGCCAGTACAAGCGCGGGAACTATGAAACCAACGGTATTAAGCACCGCGAATGAGATTGAAATGTTGTCGCCGATAAGTTTGTTGGCTTCATCAGAGATTTTTGCTGAAATCTCATGATTGTAAAATACCTGCTTGATAAAACCAAAAATGTAGACGAACATCGTCTGAACACCGATCCATGAAAAAGCGTGTGCCACGTATATTTTCATCAACTCGGAGGTATTGGTATCATGTGTTATCTCTTCCGCGTCATCAGAAGTGTGGCTCAGCTGGCGGGGTTCTGTTATGAAAAACATCGGCAACACCGAAAAGATCAACACAAAGAACACACCAAAATAGATGAGCACGTAGTTATCGAGTAAAACGCTTATGAGGTAAGCAACCACACCAAAAAATCCCGAGATGGTCTGCATCCAGGTGTAACCCTTCGTTCTGGCTTCTCCTTCGGGTGTTACATCGGCGATTATCGAACGGGTGGGGTTAAAACTGATGTTGATAGCGAGATCAAGCGATAGAGCCACACCGGTGGCAACTATCAGGATCTCACCAATTCCGAGGAAACTGCTGACCGCGTCAATGTTCGGCAGCGCGAGCAGCATGATTGCAGCGGTTACACCACCGATAAGAACAAACGGCCTGCGACGTCCACCCCAAAACCAGACATTGTCGCTGATCATTCCGACAAGTACCTGCCCAATAATACCCGCGGCCGGACCTGCCGCCCAAACAAAACCAATCTCTTCAAGATTGAGGTGGTACTTGGTATTCATCAGCCAGCTTAGCGCCGCTATCTGAATCGATAACGCGAAACCCATTGCGGTAGCCGGCAGAGGAAGGATAGTGTAGAACAGATTGCTCAGTTTCTTTTGCATCTGAAGCATTTTTATCTCCGGATTAGAATTTATTTTCGATAGATAACTTATTTACAATAAACGGGAAAATTAAGAAATTTGGAGCTAATAACCGATCGAAATTTAACCAAAAGCCCGTCAACTCACTTACTTGTTTCGTTAATTTTTCAACACGCTGTTAAAAGGTTTGATATCATGGCACAATTTCGTATTTTTCGCCCGATGAAATGCTGTTTGACGCGTTCACGTTTATTAATCAATTTTTAATCGGAGATATCATGAGATATTTAAAATATCTTGTACTTCTTTCAACCCTTCTCTTCAACTTCACAGGCCTTGCCCAAAGTGAATGGAAATGGGTGCAACCAATCCCCACCGGTGAGAGGCTGCTCGAAATGACGACGGTTGATCAGAACACCGGAATAGGTCTCTTCACCGCTTCCGTAATGAAAACCACAGATGCAGGTAAAACCTGGTCATCATTACTTAATACCGGTGCTTCCACTAATTCAGCTTTGGCAGTTCTTAACGCCAATGAGATCTGGTGTTCCGGAAGTTCCAGCGTTATATACGCGTCCGGTGATGGCGGTAAAACATGGAAGAACCACACTGTTAAATCGATCAGCAACATCAGAAAAATACAGTTTTTCGACTCTAAAAACGGCATCCTCCTCGGTTTCAGGGTCACGGGTGAGGGTGTGGATATGGCGGTACATTACGACCTCCTCAAAACCAAAGACGGTGGAAAAAACTGGGAGACCGTGGTAAAAGACCTTCCTTTCAGTGTGGATACTTTTTCCGCGACTGACCCGGATAACATGTGGGCTGCCGAAGGCAATTTTTACCCGGATACCGGGCTTTGGCATTCAACCGATGGCGGCAAAAAGTGGAAGCAGGTTGAATCGTTTCAAGGCACCTCAGTAACTCAGTTGGTTTTTAAGGGGAATCACGGTTTTGTTATCGCGAAACACCCCATGGTCGGTGGTAAAATTACCGAGACCTTTATCTCAGCCACTACCTTTGATGGTGGCAAGAATTGGGATTTCAACTACAATTCTTACAACTATCTTGCCGAAAAAAACGGAAACGTTGAAGCAGTCAGTTTCATTGACGATATGAATGGCTGGATGTCAACTTTCATGCTCGAAAATGACCGTACTGTTGGTGAACTCCGGGCTACAAATGACGGAGGTAAAACATGGAACACTCTTTCAAAAAGTGATAACGATATCTACGGATTTTTAGGATTTTTTGACAAAAACACCGGTATCCTCGCCCGCAGTTCTATGATGATGTCACCTGTTTTGCAACGTACAACCGACGGTGGTAAAACCTTGAAGGAGATAACAACAGGGATGAACATGAACTTTTTCTCCTTCTACTTCATCGATGAACAGACAGGTTTTGCCAATAACGATCAGGGTGTGGTTAAAACAAAAGATGGCGGTGCAAACTGGTACAGGGTTAAAACCCCGGAAAAACTGAACCTGAGCTATTTCAAGTTTTTTGACTCAAAAAATGGAGTAGCCGGTGGTGCATTCGAAGATCAGTACGGATCCGGATACGGTAATGGTGCCATCTTCACCACATCTGATGCCGGTGAAACATGGAACCTGGTTGCCGATAACAACAATCCGGCTCTCACATCTCTTACCTTTCTCTCCCCGCTGGTGGCCTACGGATTAAAAGGTGATATTGAAACTCAAACGGTTGTGAAATCAGTTGACGGCGGTAAAACATGGAGTGAAAATGTTACCGGGAAAGACAAGACAGAGAGTATACTCGCGATCTTTTTTGTTGATGAAAACACTGGTTGGGTTTCGGGTCAGAAGTTTGTCGGTGATCCCGAAAAACCACAATTGGATTCATATTTTTTCAGATTCACTTCAGACGGCGGTAAAACATGGACCGAGCAGATAAGAAAACAAGGCTACGCTCAGGTACAAAAAATATTCTTTTCCGATAAAAAGAACGGCTGCATCGCGCTTGCCGAAGGTTTCACAAATGTTCCCCTCTTCTATACCACAAACGATGGCGGGAAGAAGTGGACCCCTTCAAAGTTCAAAGATGAAGTTTATATTGTGAACACTCTCCACTTCACCGACAAGAACAACGGTTACCTCTATTTTACTCTTCCATGTCCCGACTGTGGATCATTTATCTATACTACAACGGATGGCGGAAAAAACTGGAGCAAGAAATGGGAGCTCAGCGCGTTCGGGCAACACATGTTCTTCCTTAACTCAAAAACCTTTTGGGCAGGTGGCAGTTCAAGTCTGATGAAATATTCCGGTAAATAGTACCATTCCTTGGGGGCGGGTAGTGCTCGCCCCTCATTTTTTCCCTGCCAAGCCACTCTCTGAAAATCCACAAAAATTAGTTCAAACATTCGTAAATTTAAAGATGCGATTTTTACCGGAAAGTTGACCTAATGAGACAAAAACTTAACTTCTGGCAGATCTGGAACATGAGCTTCGGTTTCCTCGGAATTCAGTTCGGATTTGCCCTTCAGAATGCAAATACCAGCAGGATATTTCAGACCCTCGGCGCCGAGATCGACAAGATCCCGATCCTCTGGATCGCCGCTCCCGTTACAGGACTTATTGTTCAACCAATTGTTGGGCACCTTAGCGACAGAACCTGGGGCAGGCTCGGAAGACGCAGGCCTTACTTCCTTACCGGAGCCATACTCGCCTCGCTCGCGTTGATAATTATGCCCAATTCACCCGCGCTCTGGGTGGCTGCCGGAATGCTCTGGATCATGGACGCGTCGATTAATATCAGTATGGAGCCCTTCCGCGCCCTTGTTGCCGACCTGCTCCCCTCTGAACAAAGAACCACGGGATTTGCTGTGCAAAGCTTCTTTATCGGAATTGGTGCCGTGGTGGCTTCACTTCTGCCATACATGCTTACCAACTGGCTCGGAGTAAGCAATACAGCCCCCAAAGGGGAGATTCCGCCATCGGTGATCTACTCATTCTATCTGGGTGCCATTGCCTTCTTCGGTGCTGTTGCCTGGACGGTGTTCCGTACAAAGGAGTACCCGCCCGAAAACATGGAGGCTTTTCTCGCTCATAAAAAAGAAAAATCGGGATTCCTTCACGGGACGAAAGACATCTTTGACGCTTTTGTGAAAATGCCAAAGACCATGATCCAACTCGCATTCGTTCAATTCTTCAGTTGGTTTGCACTCTTCTGCATGTGGATCTATACCACCCCTGCTGTCACCAAACATATTTACCTGACAACCGATACAGCTTCAAAAGCGTATAATGAGGGTGCTGACTGGGTTGGCGTTCTTTTCTCGGTTTACAACGGTGTCTCCGCTTTCGCCGCGTTCCTTCTGCCGGTTCTCGCCGCGAAATTCTCCCGGAAAGCCGCGCATTCTTTCTCCCTCACAATGGGAGGTGTGGCATTCATTTCATTTTTATTTATTCCATCACCCCAAATGTTACTGGTACCCATGGTGCTGATAGGTCTCGCCTGGGCGTCAATCCTTTCGATGCCTTACGCCATACTCTCAGGGGCACTTCCGCAGGAGAGAATGGGTGTTTATATGGGAATATTTAATTTCTTCATCGTCATTCCACAGATCGTAGCAGCAACTG
>JAEYUD010000113.1 GCA_023433685.1 Bacteroidota bacterium | reverse complement strand
TCTCTTATCACGACGAGAATTGAGGGGCATAAAAGCACTTTAAAATCGAAACGGCTCCCGTGGGGGAGCCGTCCGATGCAAGTAGTTTAAAGGTATATACAACTTTATATTATTTGACAAGCGAATTTAACACTTCTCTGATAATTTTGCAACCCGTCTGAAGTTCATCTTTCTGGATAGTGAGAGGTGTTCTGAACCTTACACTCTTTTCGCCGCATGAAAGCATCATAAGTTTATTCTTCCAGCAGTGGGAGATGAAATCATTCCTGATTGATTTATCATTGAAATCAAAAGCGCACATCAAGCCTTTTCCCCGGACATTGGAAACAAGATTGGGGAATTCGCGTTGCATATCATTCAGTTCAGCGAGTAGTATTTCTCCCATATCTGCTGAATGCTGAACCAAACCGTCTTCATGTATCACTTCGAGTATTTTGGCAGCTCGAACCATATCCGTCAGGTTCCCGCCCCAAGTCGAATTTATTCTTGAAGACACCTTAAACACGTTATCCGGCTCTTCGTTCACACGGTCGCTGACCATGATTCCACAAACCTGCATCTTCTTGCCGAAGGAGATGATGTCAGGCATTACAAAATGCTCTGAAGCCCACATTTTGCCGGTTAATCCAACACCTGTCTGAACTTCGTCGAACATAAGCATAATATCGTTTTCGTCCGCGATCTCTCTGAGTTTTAAAAGGAACTCCGGTCTGAAGTGGTTGTCACCACCTTCAGCCTGGATCGGCTCGATGATTATAACTGCAATATCATCAGGGTTCGCTTTAATTGCCGCGTGTATCTGATCGATCGACTCCTGCTCTGCTTTTATTACTGCTTCGAGGTTGTCAGCCAGAGGGAAGGATATCTTGGGGTTCAGAACTCTTGGCCACTCGAATTTTGGAAACAGGTTCACCTTGTTCGGATCCGTGTTGGTCAAAGACATTGTGTATCCGGTTCTACCGTGAAATGCCTCTTTAAAGTGGAGAACTTTGTGTCCTTTCTCTTCTTTGTAACCTTTGCGGAAATTCTTCCTGACTTTCCAGTCGAAAGCCACTTTCAATCCGTTTTCAACTGCCACTGCACCGCCCTCAACAAAGAAGAGCTTTTTGAAATGATCTGGCATCGCGTACTTGCTTATGGCATCAACCAGTTCGGCTTTGTAAACGGTGTAAATATCCGAATTTGATGGTTTATTGAGGGCTGCCCAGGCAAGTTTATCCCTGAATTCCGGGTTATTGAGTTTTGGGTGATTCATTCCGAGCGCGGATGAAGCAAAAAATGAGAAGAAATCGAGGTACTCATCTCCGGTTCTTGCTTCGACCATGTATCTTCCATGGCTCTTCTGAATATCGAGTACAAAATCATACCCGTCTGCAAGCAGTCGTTGGTGCAAAACAGGAAAAACATCTTCGGCGGTTAATTTATGTGTGCCAATAGCAACATCTGAAAGCATATAGACCTCCCGTGTGGTTTTAATGCGTTTGAAAACTGGTCAGTTAAAAAAGTGAGTAAGGAAGGGGGGTGTTTTTAGAACACGGATTCAAATTTCGAGACGAAATAACTACGGAGCAGCCTCGGGCTGAAAGGCTCGTTGTAGATTCTTATCGGTGGAAGTGAAAACAGACTTTTCATACCTACAATATAATTATTTTAGCTCATTATATAAAACGGTTATGTAAAAATAATTTCATTCTTCCGAAAAAATGTAACAACCACTACATAATTCAAAAGCCGATATCCATATATTTCCATGTTGATTTAAATTAATTTCGGGAGATACAATGGAGTTCCTTAAGCAACTCGGAATAGAAAATGTAAATTACGGTGCAAGCACCGGACGTGAATGGAAAAAATCTCAGGATGCCGGAATACTGGAAATTTATTCACCGGGATCCGGAGACAAAATTGCTTCAGTTTATCAGGCGTCAGAAGCCGATTATGAAGAAATGGTAGCAAAAGCTTCAGAAGCTTTTCTCTATTGGAGAGATGTACCCGCACCTAAAAGGGGCGAGATCGTAAGACAGATCGGTGAAGAACTCAGAAAATATAAAGATCCACTCGGAAGACTTGTTTCATACGAAATGGGCAAGTCACTTCAGGAAGGGTGGGGTGAAGTTCAGGAAATGATAGATATTTGCGACTTTGCCGTCGGACTATCACGCCAGCTTTATGGTTTGGCGATGCATTCTGAAAGAAAAGATCACAGAATGTATGAGCAATGGCACCCGCTCGGAATCGTTTGCACAATTTCAGCTTTCAATTTTCCTGTTGCAGTATTTTCATGGAACGCGATGATCGCCGCTGTATGTGGTGATGTAAATCTTTGGAAACCCAGTTCAAAGGTTCCTTTGGCAGCGATTGCGGTACAGAAGATCATTTCACGCGTACTTGAAGCGAACAACCTTCCAGAAGGTATCTTCAACCTTATAGTTGGTAAAGGTTCTACAGTGGGAGAAAGAATTCTCAATGACAAAAGAATACCTTTGATCTCACTTACCGGTTCCACCAGAGTTGGCCGTCACGCAAACTCTGTAATTGCTTCCAGGTTCGGAAAGGCAATTATGGAGCTGGGTGGTAACAACGCAATCATCCTTACACCCGATGCTGATTTAAATATCGCGATCCCCGCGATCGTATTCGGCGCGGTAGGAACAGCAGGACAAAGGTGCACTTCAACAAGAAGACTTATCATCCATGAGAGTATTTATGACAGGATCAAAGAAACTCTCGTTAAAGCCTACGGTTCACTCAAAATCGGTAACCCGCTTGAGATATCAAATCATGTTGGCCCGCTTATCGATAAGGGTGCAGTGAAAGACTTCACAAATGCCATTGAAGAAGTTAAGAAGTCAGGTGGTACGATCATCTATGGTGGCGATGTACTCACTGGTGAAGGTTATGAATCCGGATGCTACGTTAAACCTGCCATCTGTGAAGTTGAGAATCATTTCCCAATCGTTCAGGAAGAAACTTTCGCGCCAATTCTTTATTTGATAAAATACAAAGGCGATGTTAAGGAAGCCATAAGAATTCAGAACGACGTGGTTCAGGGCCTCTCTTCCTCAATATTCTCGCTAAATATGAGAGAAACAGAAGAGTTCCTTTCAGCACGCGGTTCTGACTGCGGTATTGCCAATGTTAACATCGGTACGTCAGGTGCTGAAATTGGTGGTGCTTTCGGTGGTGAAAAAGAAACCGGTGGCGGTCGTGAATCCGGGTCTGATTCCTGGAGAGCCTACATGAGAAGGCAAACCAACACCATTAACTTTTCTGACCAGCTCCCATTGGCTCAGGGAATAAAATTCGATATCTAAAAAACAGATATGAAAGTAAAAAGGACCGGCTGCAAACCGGTCCTTTTTTTTATGTTTATCCAAATGTACGGTGGAAGATATAATCCAGATTCTTTAGCGAATTCTGCAGATCGAAGATATTATCCAACTTTTCAGTTGTAACCCTTTCCCAGACCTTTCCGTTCTTTAGTAATTCATCCTTCAGATTCAGGGAGGTGTCGCGCCATACTCTCATTGCAGCATCCTGAACCGCTGCGTAAGACTCTTCACGTGAGAGCCCTGACTCGGTAAGCGCGAGCAAAACTTTCTGTGAAAAAATCAGTCCGCGTGTCAGTTCTATGTTCTTCATCATGTTTTCAGGATAGATGATCAGCTTCCAGACAAGATCAATCGATTTCTGCAACATATAATCGATCAATATTGTTGCATCGGGGAAGACGACCCTTTCAACCGAGGAATGCGA
>JAEYUD010000112.1 GCA_023433685.1 Bacteroidota bacterium | reverse complement strand
ATTTAATATATTCCAAGAGGAGGCCCATTCTTTCCAAACTTCCTGCCGGAGTGAAATAATTTCCCCAAATGAAAGGGTCTGAAACTTCAAGACTCTCAACAGCATAGAATTCACTGGTGGTTTTGTTTACCACTTCAAACTCAATCCCCAGAAGTTTCTTTGCTGAGGTTTGGTTCCCGGCAAACTCTACAGGAGAAGTATTGTCTTCAAGAAAGCCAAGGTTATAAGAAATGTAGCAAAGATTGGTGTTGATAAGTTCACCTGAACGCACTGCATGAGAGATAACAGAATCCCTAACGAGACCCCCTTCCTCATAATGAATGATCACTCTTGCCAGACAGAGAGTATCATAAGGTCTTCTGATCTCATCCCCGTTCGAGAGTCTTCTCAGATGAAAATCAACTCTGTACCGGATGGTATCAAGTTGCCACTCATTTGCAGGAACTCTGTATCTGGTAACCTGTCTGTAGCCTTTTTCTTCACGGCGTGGAAAGCGTTGCCAAACGGTGGGACCGTATATGATCTTTGAGTGCAAGGGTGCATTAAGGTTTGTCCAATAGTATTTCCCATCTAAAAGAGTGTCAACTCCGGATTCATGACGAAGCCCGAGAGTGTACAAATCTGTTTCGGGAGTGAAAGCTTTCCAAGTCTTATGGTACGCGTTTGCAAAATAAAAAATCCAGTCCATGCTCTTTATTTGCTCTGAGGCGAAAGAAGTGAAATTTTCAATCCTGTTCTGTGGAAAACCCGTTATCATCATGAAAATCATGAAAGAGAGGGTCTTGACTAAAAATTTGTTTCTGTTTATCATATTGATTCCCGCGAATAAAAAATATCTTGTGCCTGAAAATAATCATTTTTTTAGTAGAAAACAGTTTTAGAACTTTAGAGCTCCGGAACCCCTGTGCGCCGCGGTGCATTCGGTGATATGGGAGGACCAATGAGCAAAACTGATGATTATATTGGTGAGAACTTTCTTAAAGGGAAAAAGCTGCCCCTCTCGAGGCAGCCTTATAAATTAGCAGTGGTTTTTGTTTCCGACCCCCGAATGAATTCGGGGGCTATTGGTAATGTATGCTGATCTGTGACTTCGTGACTCTGTTACTTCAACCGCAACATCTTCAGGGTTGAAAAAAATTCTCCTGATCGGTCAGTCGCGGGGATGCTCCCCGCACCATTTTTTAATGTACGCGGCGATCTCGGGGGTTGGTGTTCCCGGAGTAAAAAGTTCGCCCGTACCGAGTTTTTTAAGCTCTTCCTTGTCGTTATCGGGGATTATCCCGCCCCCGGTGAGTAATACATCATCTATCCCCTTCTCCTTCATCAGAGCGAACACGCGGGGGAAAAGGGTCATGTGCGCCCCTGACAGAATGCTGAGCCCGATAACATCCACATCTTCCTGAAGTGCTGCCTCAACAATGGTTTCGGGGGTCTGGCGGAGGCCCGTGTAGATCACTTCCATACCCGCGTCGCGGAGGGCGGCAGCGATAACTTTCGCTCCCCTGTCGTGACCGTCGAGGCCGGCCTTTGCCACTAAAACTCTGATCTTCTTTTCCATCTATTTGGTCTCCCGTTTTTCGAGGTGTTGTTTGATCTTCTCAGCGTAAAATTTCATTTTAACCTTGTCGTCGTACTTCTTGAAATCGAGCCTCTTGAAAACATTATCATCGTGAAACCGCGGGATAATGTGGTAGTGGAGGTGAAACACCGTCTGCGAAGCGGCAGAACCAGTGTTGCAGATAATGTTGAAGCCATCGGCCCCGGTGGCTTCCTCGACGGCGAGCGCGATGGTCTGCACGCTCTTGAAGAAGTCGCCCATCATATCCTCCGGCATTTCCCTGAAGTCTTTGTGATGTTCAACGGGCACCACGAGGGTGTGTCCGTAGTTCAACGGCCTGATATCAAGAAACGAAACAACCTTTTCATCCCTGTAGATCATCCCCTCGTGATCCCGGTTATTAATAATGTCACAAAATATACAATTCATCTTAAATATCAAAATCCTTTATGATTGCCGGTTCACGAGAATGAGAGGGCGTAGGTGCGCGCCCGGTAAAGATCATCCTGCGTGTCAACCGCTATGCTTTCAGTTTCGGTTTCCACCACCCTTATATCGTACCCGTTTTCGAGTATTCGCAACTGCTCCAGTTTTTCAGCGTTCTCGAGCACCGACTGCGGCAGTTTGGTATAGTAGAGGAGGAAATCCTTCCGGTAAACATAGAGCCCGATGTGCTTATAGAAAAGTCCGTTCACGAGTTCCTTGCCGAGGTCACCGACATCCCTCAGGTAAGGAATTGGCGAGCGCGAGAAATAGATAGCGTTGCTGAACTTGTCGAACACCACCTTTACGACCGAGGGGTTGTTCAGGTCGGTCTCCGAGCTAATCTTCTTCACGAGGGTTGAAACCTGCAGTTTTGTATCGACGATGAGAGGCATTACCGCGTCATCTATTATCGAGCCTGAAATGAAGGGCTCATCCCCCTGCACATTTACTATTATCTCAGCGCCGGGCAATTGGTTCGCTACATAGGCGATCCTGTCTGATCCCGTCTGAATATCCTCCGGGGTCATCACCACTTCCCCGCCGAAGGTTTTTACCGCGTCGAAGACTCTCTGGTCGTCGGTGGCAACAATAACCCTCTCGACCAGGCGCGACTTCCGGACGCTCCTGTAAACCCATTCGATCATCGGCTTGTCGAGTATCCGCGCGAGCGGTTTCCCCGGCAGGCGGGTTGAGGCATATCTGGCGGGAATTATAGCCACTATTTTCACGGGCGGGCCCTTACTGAAGAAATTGGTTTATCTGTCACCGATCACCCTCGGCACCTTAAAGTGTCCGCTCTCCTCTTCGGGGGCGTTGCTGAAAGCCTCGTCGTGGGAAATCCCCGGTCGCGCCACATCATCTCTGAGCGTGGGGCGGAGTGTCTCCACCGGCTGATAGAGGGGCTCTACTTCCGAGAGATCAAGCGCGTTAAGCTTCCCCACATATTCAATTATTCTGTTGAACTCCCCTGTAAACTGCAGGAGCTCATCCTCATCGAACCGGAGCATCGAGAGCCGGGCGATATATTTTACATCATCAACCGTTACGCTCATTTTCCATCCTTTTCTTGTTCTCTATTATCCGTTCTCTTACTTTTGCCATCAGTTCAAGTTCTTCCTTTTTTCCTATGTTCCCTTCGGGCGGAAATACCGGTTTATCGTAGTGCACATAAATTGTTCCCGGCACTATCCTGAATTTTCCGCCGGCGTTGGCCCTCTCACGGGCACCGGTTATGGTTACGGGTACTATCGGGTGTTTCACTTTCACGGCGAGGTAGAAAGCCCCCCGTTTGAACTCCTGCACTTCGCCGTCCTTGCTTCTGGTGCCTTCCGCGAAAAGGAGTACCGAATATTTTCTATCGTTCAGCAGGCGGTCGGCTTCCTCAATGCTCTGCATTCCGCTTTTGGGGTTCTTTCTGTCAACTGAAATGTAGGGGCCCATTTTAAGCTGCCACCCGAAGAAAGGGATCCGCCCCAGTTCCTTCTTGAAGATCATCACCATCCTGTTCGGCACGCTCAGCTGCATGGCGGGGATATCGAAGATGCTGCTGTGGTTGGGTACATAAACATACGCGCGGTCTTTTTCGATGTTCTCAAGCCCCGTTACAACCAGCTTTATCCCGCTGAACTTGAGTATCCCCCAGGGGAACAGCCGGGCAAGTATGAAATACTGGTTGTGCTTCTTGTCGAATGGCATCATTATGATGGCGTAGATCGAACAAATTGTGACAAACAGCGAAATGAGGATTATCCGGAGAACCGTCAAATAATGTATCTCTCTTTTATCTGAAAATTTTCAATTCAAATTCCAAAATTAACACATTATCGGTAGTTATTAAACCTTTGATGGTGTAGTTTTCTATTACTGCAATATGTATCTTCCATAATTGGATAAGAAAAATTTGCAACTGGAGGCATTATGAGAGAAAAAGAATTATTTGAGCGCATCGAGATCGATCCGGGTATTTGTCACGGTAAGCCGGTGATCAGAAATACGAGAATTCCTGTATCGCTGATCCTGGGATTTTTAGCTTCATCCCAATCGTTTGATAAAATTATTGCGGAGTATCCCACTCTTACCAGAGAAGATATTACGGCAGCGATCAGTTTCGGGAGTTACCTCGCGGGTTTTGAGAACATAACTTACGAATCGAAAGCATCATGAAAGTTCTCGTGGATGAGAACATCCCCACGAGTATTGTGAAACTTCTAATATCCAATGGATTTGAAGTGTTGGATATTAGAAATTCGGAACATGAAGGTAAAAGAGACGAATTTGTTTTCAATTACGCGTTGGAAAGATCAGCATTTTTCATAACAACCGACAAGGATTTTTTCCATACTATCCCCTGGAAATTTCCTGAGCATTTCGGCGTGGCCATAATCGCCTTGAAACAACCAAATTCTGAGAGTTTGATGGCGAAAATGATTTGGCTTATAGCTAATCATAACCTCTCTGAGCTCAAGAACAAGGTAATTCTTTTAAGAGACCACACCTATACTATCAGGTGATCTAAGAGTATTGCTTGCATAAAGCGAGTTAGGTTATCATTTCCGCCTGAAAATTGACCACCCAACGAACAAAATCTTTATGGTTGTTTCCCTAAAAATTGAGCCTCTATATGGAAAACGAAAAGTGCTCAGTATGGATGAGGGCAGCATTAATGAATGCCGTTCAAACCTCCCCAACCCCCTTCATTAATATCCATCCTTCTTTCCCGTTCGGTAGGGTTACGCGGTACCAGCCGGCTACACTTCCCGTTACGCGGAGTTTGTTCCCTTCGGTTATCAGACCGGCTTTTTTGCCCTCCTGTTCAGGGATCTCGTAGAGGTGGATGCTTGAGTCGAGAACGACGCACTCCCTGAGGTTCCGTGCATTATCGTAACTTATCAGAAAAGGAGGGAGGGTCAGGGCAATTAAGAGGAGCAGGAGGCCGGTGATAACAAGGGCTCTGCCCGGGGTGAGCCCGCGGAATTTAAGGATATGACCTGTAACGGCAGCCAACAGAAGGAGGAAAAGGATAAAGAGGATGAAAAGCCAGCTCC
>JAEYUD010000251.1 GCA_023433685.1 Bacteroidota bacterium | reverse complement strand
CTCATGATCCGCGGGTGGTTGTATCTTGATCTCCGGTTCAGCCGGGGTGTTTTCGTCATTCAGAAGGGAGGCTGTAAGGTTTTCAAGTTCTTTGTTGATCGACTCGCTTTCAAAATCTTTCAGCTCTGAAGCAAGAAAACCGAGAAGTTCCTTGTCGATCCCACTATAACCATAATGGGGAATTACGGGGTGTTCGTCTTCTTCTTCCTCCATTGATGCCCTGGAGGGCGGGGATTCAGGTTCAACTTCCCGGGTTATTCCTGCCGATGCTTCGATGAGAGCATCCGCGGGACCGGATTCAAGTTTTGATCTTATTTCGAGCAGTTTGGATATTTCCCTCGCGAGCATGTCTTTTTCCGCGGCGAGTTTTTCGGTTTCCTGAGAGAATCCCGAGATACTTCTTTCCGACCGTTGCGATTCGATCTTGACGAGGGCGAGCCTCTGTTCAAGCGAATTATACTCGTTCAGTGCTTCATCTCTGGCGTTTTTAAGCGATTCCATCTCATCCTTAAGGTTCTGGATCACTTTAAGGATGCTTTCCTCGGTTTCGTGTGATCTCTCACCGGCCTTTTCAAGTTCGAGCAGCATACGGGAGTGAGAGTTTTCAAGTTTTACCTTTTCAGCGCCGAGGTCACTTATATCGTTCTGCAGCTTTGTTTTTCTTGCCGCAAGAGAAAGTATCTCTTCATTGGCAATGTTAAGTTTATAGTTCAGGGTCCGGAGTTCCAGCTCGAGATTGACGATGATCTTCTCTTTCCTGGAAATTTCCTCCATTTTCTTGAAGAGGGTGAGCTCTTTGTCGATGAGTTTTTTTGAGGTGTCTCTTAATCTAATTTTCAGGTCATTCAACTCAACGCGCTGTGAGTTAGCCATTGCAATGAAATTTTCTTCAGCCTTTATAGCCTGCGACTCAATTTCGTAGCGATTCTCTTCGAGTGACCGGAGATGTTTTTTCAGCCTTTCGATCTTCTCTTTAAGTCCGTTCTCTTTGATGAGCGCGTTTTTGATATTACTGAATATTTCATTTTTCAGGGTCTCATAGTTCTTAATGCGGGATTCGAGATCGGCAACCTGATGCTGCGCGTTGAAGAGTGAGTTCTCGTAAGAGTCGATCTGAAGTTTTTTGATCTCGAGGTCACGGTTGGCGATATCAAACCGGTTGGAGATATGAAACAGGCGTTCTTCTGTCAGTTCAATCTCCTGGAGCAACCGGTGAAACTCACTTTCCTTGGTTACCACTGCTTCTTCGAGCCGGGGAAGATATTCTTCGATGGAAGAGAGTATCCTTGAGCGGTTGGATTGCTCCGCGACCAACTCGATCAGCCGTGCCTCATTTGTAGCAACCTTCTCATTCAGTTCGGTGTTTTTTTCTTCGAGCAGGTTTTTCTCTTTCTTCAGGGCGTCAAGCTCGGAAGTGAGTATTTCCTTCTCTTTTGAGAAGATGGTACGGAAACTGCTGAGCCGTGAGGTTTCCTTGGTTTCGAGATCAATAAGGTTTTGTTGCAGAACCCTGATCTTTTCGGTCAGCCTTGCTTCTTCATTTTGAAGTTTACCGATCTCAATTTTTTTAAGATCGAGCGCTTCGTCAGAACTGTTCATTTCTGGGTACTCATTCATTAAGTCAGCCGTAATTAGATCCCGGATGTTGAATCATTAGCATCCTGTTCGATCTTTTTTAGTCGCTCGATGCTGTTTACGAGTTCATTTTTTTGGAGTTCAAGGCTGTGGAGTTCTGCTTTTACACGGTCGAGCATCAGTCCGGAGTTCTCAATGTTCTCCTGAGTTGTCGTGAGTTCGATCTGCCGTGCCTTAAGAGTTGATTCGAGTTCAGCTCTTCTGGTTTCAAGTTCATTGTGCCGTTTGGTGAAATTATTGAACATTGATGTGAGTTTTCTCTCGAGCTCGTCGTTCTCCTCTTTCAGGCTGTCACGGTTCTTTTTAAGTTCCTGAACTATCAGATTCACCCTCTTTTCTGTGTCTTTCATTTCAAAGAGGTTTCTATTCAGCGACTCCTTCTCATCTCTCAGGCTTTGTATGTGCTGGCGGATATTGGCAAGATCTTTCTCCGCGATCTTGATCTCTGAGCGGAGTTCTCCAAGTTCAAGGTCGAGTTTCTCGATCTCGGATTCTTTAAGTGATTTTGCTTTTTCTTTATCAACTATTGAAGCCCTGATCTTCGACTGCTGTTCGCGCAGCGATGCCACTTCCTGATTGAAAGATTTCAGAGCTTCAAGTACCAGTTCCTCGGTTCTGATCTGCTTCTCTTCGAGTACTTTTGATGTTGCCTCGAGGTCATTCACAGTGCCAGTAAGACCGTCGACACTTGATCTGAGGGTGTTACGTGATTCTTCGAGTCCGGTAAGTTCTTTGGTGAGCAATGCCCTTTTTTCTTCGAGCTGCTGGATATTCAGCAATGCTTCGGAGCGCTTGCTGTCGAGAGCCGCGAACTCCTCATTGGCTCTCATCAAACCGTCTGATTGCTCTTTCGCCAAAGCTGTCAGGCGTTCAACCTCTTTGCGCAGCGCGATCACCTCTGTGCCAAGACCATCCCGTTTCTCAAGATAGGTGGCGAGCGCCTCTTCTTTCTCATCGAAAGATTGCGGTGCAGGCACTTCTTCACCGGGAGCAACCGGAGCTGCCGTTTCGGATTTAACAGCTTCAAGCTCTTCAAGCAAGGCATCCACTTCATTGTTCAGACGCTCGTTCTCGAGTAAAACCGTATCGAGCTGCCTGTTAAGGTCGATCAGAGAAGATTCACTTTCGGAGAGGCGGTTCAGTAGCCCTTCTCTCTCCGCTTTCAAGGCTTCATGCTCAACTGAAAGCTGCCTGAGGTTTTCAAATTCAGACTCGAACTGCTGCATGAGTGAGGCGGGCAGTTCGTCAGGGTTGATCTCACCGGCACCGGGTATGCGCAGCGGGAGGTCAACCGCGGTTATTTCAGGCATGGCGTTAATTGCATCACCTGTCACGGCAGAAGTTGCCGCGGCGGTTGCCTGCGCTTCAGCTATTTGTTCATGAAGGCTCTGAATTTCGATATTTAGATTGGCAATTTTCTCCTGGAGGTTCTCGATCTGCATATCTTTTTCAGACAGCAGGTCGTCGATTTCACGGTTGTCGTATGGTGCTTCATCCGAAACAGGCACTTCAGGTTGTGGAGTTGAGGCAGGTGAAGCGGTTTCATCACCGGTCAGCCACGAGGGGAGTTGCTCTGTTTCAGGCTGCGATGTTATTGTAATACCTTCCATTCCGAGAGCGGACATCTGGCGAGACTTGTCATCAAGCTGGGTGCGTAGCGAACTGATCTCCAGGTTTTTATCGGCGAGCTCTTCATTCAGGCGCTGGCCGAGTAAAAACAGCTCAGACTCTTTTTCAGATAATTGGGCGCGGAGCGATTGGATATCTTCATTGCCGGCATCAGGAGTTGCCGGGCTGCCAAATGAGGCAAAGGGATTGAAGTGGGGCATTTCAGAAGGTTCTGCCTTTTCGCTCCGGAGCGCGGCGATCTCATTCTCAAGTTCACTTTTCTGATGGCGGAGCTCAAGAATTATCTCCTGCAGCCCTTCCTGTTCGGCGGTCATTTCAGCAACATCGCCAACCGGTTGCGGTGGCTGCGGCATTTGCTTCAGAGCGGCCTGCTCAAGCAGATCGAACTGGGCGTTCAGTTTTTCAAGATAGGCTTCCTTGGTAGCAATCTCTTTTTCGAGCGAGAACTTTCTTTCTTCGAGGAGTTCGATCTCATTACGCAGGTGAACAGGCATGTCGTCGTATGAAATACCGGCATGAAACTGTGAAGGAGGGGCAGACTCAAGTTCATTGACACGGTCTTTTAGTTCCGCAGCTTTTTTCTCAAGTTCTTCAACATCCACATATTTTTCCATGAAGGTGTTGAGCTGCGAGCGCAGAGTCTCAATGTCGATCAACAGATTGCTTTTTTCCATTCTGAGATCGCCATTTTCACGGTTAAGCTTGTCATGAAGCTGTTTAAGCTTCGCCACTTCCTTGGTGAGTCTTTCGTTATCCTGAGTCAGCTTTTCAACTTTTTTGCCACCTGTAAAAAGTGCCATCTTTTGCTCCTGGTTAAATGCAATTGCTAAACCATGAAATATAAGAAAAAAAGAAGAATTAATCGAGATGTATAATAAAAAAGGCCGCTCTCAAATGAGTGAAGCGGCCTTTTGAAAGCTAAAAGCGGGTGCTTAGTCGAGTTCGCCGTTTTTAAGTTCGTTGGCGAGACGTGTAGCCTTGTAGAGGTTTTTGATCGCCTCATACATGCCCCAAGAGTGAACAGAAACTGTTCTGTTGGCAGTTTCATCGAAGATGAACTGACCGGGAAGACTCTCGATGTTACCATCGAAGGCGAGTCCCACGATCTCGGCGTTCTTGTTGATGAGAGGTGAACCGGAGTTTCCACCGATGATATCATTGGTTGAAACGAAGTTGAACGGAACACTCAGATCAAACTCTGCCGGTGGGTTCTGCCATCTTTCAGGGAGGCTCCATGGGAACTGTTTTCCGTTGCTGAAGTACCTGTCATAAAGTCCGTAGAACGTTGTGAATGCGGGAGCGGTGGTACCGTTATAGTCATACCCTTTTACAACACCGTCAGAAATTCTGAGGGAGAAAGTTGCATCGGGTGGAATTGTGGTGCCATACACTTCAAACACGGCGCGGCCAAGTTTGTCGAGGTAGACAGCTTCTTCGGTCTGTACCTGTTTAACAATATCACTGTAGTTTTTAACTTTTTCAGTGGCAAGAACCATGTATTGAATAAAAGGATCGTCAGACTTCAGGATATCCTCGGGTGATTGTTCAAGAAACTCGCTTACTTTTTCTTTGGAAGTGAGTTTGCTTTTTCCAAGGAGGTATTTAACAGCTTCGTCGCCTTCACGTCCGCCGGTAAGGGCGATAAAAGCGGGGTGATCTTTGCCGAGAAGACCCTCGATGTAGCCTATGTTCTCTTTTAAAAGAAGGTCTGACATCAATTTGTCGAAATCATCCGGGAAGACTGTGAGTTCAGGTTTGTTACCTTTTTTCGCGGCGCCAACAATTGCTGATGCTGAAAGGAAATACTGCGAGAAGATCATCGGACGCACTCTGAAAGCGTTGAGTTCGTTGAACACGCTGTGCATTTTTTTACGACCATCGGCAATTTTATCCCAGATATTACCGTACTCGGCAGCGAGTTTTGGATTGGCAAGAACAGCGGCTCTGAATTTCGCTTCCCAATCCTGTTTCTTCTTCATGAAGAGGGCATTGTTCAAACCCTCATATATGCCCTGGCTGGCTTTAAGGCTGTTTGAGAAACTGAAGAGCTGGTCATTCATCTGATAAGCTTTGTCAGGATTTGCTGCCAGGTAAGCAGTGTATACATTTACAAGGCTTTTGAGGAAGCCAAGCTGCACCTTCATGGTGTAGTCACGCTGTGACTCGAGCATTGATACTGTAAAAAGTCTGTTTGTTGTACCAGGGTTACCCACTACGAAAACGGGCTCTCCGAGTGATGGTCCGTTAGTCGACCATTTGAAAAAGTGGTCGGTTTTAAGTGGTTTGCCGTTCTCATCGTAAACACGGAAGAAGGTAACGTCGAGGTTGTATCTTGGGTAAGTGAAGTTATCAGGATCACCGCCAAAGAAGCCGAGCTGATCTTCGGGGGCGAATACGAGTCTTACATCATTGTATCTTTTAAATCCGTAGAGTGAATATTTTCCGCCGTTGAAGAAAGTGACAACCTGCCCTTTAAGGCCTTTGTCTTTAGAAAGCGCGGCAACAAGTTCTTTCTTTTTGGCGTCACGGTTTTTAACTTTGTCTTCATCAGTGGCACCGTTGTCCATCGCTTCCCTGATCTTCGTTGTCACATCTTCGATGTAAACGAGCTGCTCAACGAAAAGTCCTTCAACTTTTCTTTCGTCAGCGAGGGTTTTAGCCCAGAAGCCAGATTTATGAAGGTCTTCGCCTTCTTTTGAAACTTCAGTGATGCTTTCACGACCGCAGTGGTGATTGGTCATGACCAGACCATCGCCCGAAACAAAAGAGGCGGAGCAATAGTCAGCGAATCTAAGTGCTGACATTCTGACGTTGTTGTACCAGTCATCGTCAGGTGAAAAATTGTAGGTCGACTTGAAATGGTCGGTCGGCGGGAAGTCGAATGTCCACATCCTTCCGGTATCGAATTTCCCTGCTTTAACAGTATCAAGGTTAACGCCCGCGTACTGGGCTGAAACCTGGAACGAAAGAGAGAATATTGCCAGAAGAAGTATAGCCAATGGCTTTCCGGCAATTCTGAGGGATTTGTTTTGCATATGTCTCCTGATGGGAAATGAAATCACAAAAAATAGGGCAAACAAGTTATTAAAAAGCGGGTGACTGTTCAATACTGAAAAATCGTCACCTTGGAAAAACAGGGACGAAAAATAAAACTAATTTTCATGAACGGTGGTGGAAATCTGACAGACTGCCATTTAATTTGATAAGTGGCAAGAGTTGTGCCCGATCAGGCTCTAATTGTACAGGAGCTGCAGTATCTGGTATTAAGCACATGTGCAGTGATCAGCGAGATGCCACCGGCGATAACAAGTATAAGGTGAAGGCTCAGCTCGAAGCCTGAATGATCATGTTCGTGCGAATGGCCCAGGAAAAGGGATGAAAAGACGATCAGCGCGGTGCCAACGGTTAACAATGTGATTACGAGCGGGTCACGATGGGAGCGCCAGGCTTTGTAAACCGCGTAACCGGAAACGGGCACCACTATCAGGGCGAGGAGATCATGAAGAATGCCACCGATATTGCTTATCGCGAGCGCTGTAAGAATTACCGGACGGAGGGTGCACTCGATCAAACAAAGAGTGGAGACTGTGATGCCTGTTTTATCGATATTGTGCAACTTGTTGTGCTCGAGTTTGTCAAATTTCAATTTGGTTTGTCCGGATTTTTGTTTTTTTGATCTTCAAATATAAAATACCGGGAAGATATTTGCAACATTGTTGCAAAAATAAATTTTAAAAGTTAAATTTACATCTCAATAAATAAAGATTATATGTCAAGACCCGAAGAACTGTTAAAGAATCACGGAGTGAGGATCACCGGAATCCGCAAAGATATAGTTTCTGTTGTGCTTGAAAGCGGGAGTGCCATCTCTTGCAAGGAGATCAAGGAACGGCTGGGGGATAACTTTGACCGTGTGACCGTGTACCGTACCCTGAATACTTTTGTAGATGAGGGGATAATGCACATGGTAACTACACCCGATGGTGTGCAGAGGTATGCGTTGTGTGCATCGGGAGCATGCGAAAACCACCACCATGAAGACCGCCACATCCACTTCCTTTGTTCGAAGTGTGGCCGCACCTACTGTTTGAACTACCATGAAGAGCCGAAGATCGATATCCCTAAAGGTTACATGGTCACGTCTTATGAGATATCCGCGTCAGGAATTTGCGCGGAATGTGCCTGATGAAGGCGTTAACCTTTTGTATAGTTGAAAAGATTTCCTATTTTGCTTCCAGGAAGCGGTAAAATTTTCAAGGAATTTTTAGTCCCCTCTTTCTGCCGTTTTCCCTCGTCAAATACCATCTGACGAAACGATTTATATTGTTTTAAGCATCGGGTGCCCGGCAATGTTCAGGGTGCCGGCGAAGCGAAGAGATAATGAAAAGGCAGCAAAACCAGTTACTGATCGCGCTTCTCGGCGTGATAATAGTTCTTCTGATAGTTATTGTAATAATTTTCGCGACTCAGAAAAAAGTTACTGAAGCACCACCTCAGGCAACAAAAGACACGGTTTATGTTCCTGAAACAAGAACCGCGGCACCACGTCCACCCGATTCCACCCGGGTCACCGACCCCGTAAAATTAAGCGCGATCCAAAACTTCTTCGAGAGGTACAGCGCGGCGAACAAAAATGAACTTGTTGATGAATTGACTGATCTTTATGTATATCCTGCCATCTACAGTACAAAGGTATTCGACAGGGATAAAATGAGAAAGACCATCACCCGATTCTTCGCCACCACCGAAGCCGTTGATCACTATTTTTCAGATATATCCTTGTGGGAGTACCAGAATGGTGAAATAACCGCTTACGCAAATGAACACCACTTCACCATTGATCCGAAGACAGGGAAGGAGTCGAAGATTACGGTGTATAAAAACTATCACCTCATCCCGACGGAATCAGGCTACAAGTGCAGGGAACAACATAATATTAATATCTCCCGGGGTGATTGATAAAGAAATAACCCCGGGTATAGGTTTGTTTTCCATCCGGTGAAAATAAATTTGTTATTTTGCTGTATCAAGTATGATTGTTAACAAAAATTAATTATATTTCATGCGGTCATTTAAAGATTAAGTATCCTGCGGGAGGGATGCATGAAAAATTATTTATTTATTGTTATCAGCTTAATATTCTTCCGGGTTTCGTTCACAGTAGAGGCACAGGACTCTCTTTTCTTCCCACTGTACCCCGGGCAGAAATATATTTTTACCGAGTATGATATCCGTGTTGGCGGCGGAGGTGGCCAATGGAACTACGCGTACATTGGCGAAGTGACGCCCTATGGTGTGATCAACGGGAACCAATACTTCAACCACCCCTTTCTTAAGTATCCAGTACTCTTGAAGGGCACCAAGCTTTACTGGCTGCAAAACGGAACGCAGGAGATATTTCTTACCGATTTTTCTTACAGCAGCGGTACAAACTATCAAGGCTCGATCCCTCCCTTCACAAGTCTCACACTCACAGTTTCAAGGTCTGGATCATTATTCAAGTTGAATGGTTCCACTTATGAACTCTACTTCGAAATTAACAAGGGACCCTACCACAAAAGAGATTGGTTTGAGCAAGGCGGGCCTCTGCCGATCTATATGTCGAGTACTACCACTTTGAAGGAAGTCAGGTACCAGAAGCAGGATGGAAGTTACTATTATTATCACTCAGCGTTTGGGATATATCCATCTGTCACGCTCGATGACACAGTTGAAACAGCGGCTGTCAAGGTTCAGATAAGTGCCGGGCACCCATATACTCGAGCTTTAAACTCCCCGGACGATTTTTGGACTTCGACGAAGGGGTTTGTTGTCTACAAAAAGCCGGGTCACGACTCGGTCACTGTTCCCGTCGGACTCTCAAAAATGTATCAGGATGTATATTCCGGAAACATAACCCTGGATACACTTCTGATGATCAATGGCTACACCGCGGGGTTCTGCGCCGAGTTCACCGATCGTTGCCTCGTCCCTAACACATTCAGGTTCCCCGCGTCAGGGTACTACGGCATTAAATATGTGATGGTGCCGAAGGATTTTTACACCCGTCTTCCGGATATGAGAAACACTTACCAAAGGTGGGTGATAACAGGGAGTGACACAACCTTCACCGGTGAAGTTGAACAGAAATTTCTCACCGATCAGACGATCAATTCGATCACTTACATGAGAGAAGAACTCTTCGGCGACACCCTCTTCTTCAAGCAGGGAAATGTTGCCAACTCCTACAAATTTTACCGCAAACAGGGGAGTGTGCTGACTGAGATAATGACGGAAGGACTTTTCTTTTCAGCCACTGATTCTGTGACGTCCCATTACTTCGACCCCGCCTCCAAGCTACTTTTAGTATCATTTGTTGCAGATACCACAGGTGGATATGTGAGCAGGCTTTACAGTTTAAAGGGAGGGTTTAACGGCGAGGAGGAGTTGAAGTTCAAAGCAAGAGTCGGGCCCGTCAGGATAGTCCGGTTCGAATCTGATGGCTCGGGCGGCAAGCAAAAAGTGCTTTACAATCTGATCAGGATGAACAATCAGGGAATCGCCACCTCCTATGATGAGGCAGGGGTTACTCCCGTTGCCTTCACGGTCAGCGACAACTACCCGAATCCGTTTAATCCTTTAACTACCGTACGGATATCGATGAGCGAAAGTGCAGTTCTGAAATACACACTTTTCAACAGTAGTGGTGAACGAATATCTGCTTTTTCCAGAGAATACCCCTCAGCAGGTGAGTATCATGAGCGATTTGACTTGACGGGCTACCCTTCGGGAGTATGGTTCCTCACAGTAACTGACGCGAATGGAGTCAGGATAAAGATGCTGAAACTGGCACTTATGAAATAATGGAATTCCCCCAACCGGGAGTTCATTGGAGAGAAGAAATGAAATATCGAATTTATTTAATGGTAATCATATTCTGTGGAATGGCAGTCACCTCACCAC
>JAEYUD010000229.1 GCA_023433685.1 Bacteroidota bacterium | reverse complement strand
CTGTATTGGTTCTTACCATGCTGTCGTATTGCCTGTAAACCCATTTTTTCGATGCAATATTCGGTGAGGAGATCACTTTTAGCACAGCCGTTTTAAGATCAACCGGTTGGGGTAGTTCGTTCTGGTCAAATTTGCAGGTTTCATCAAGGTAGCCCGGACGTCTGGTCTCCCTGTCATATTGGGGAGCCCCGCCACCAAGAACGAGATCATGCGGATCAAGCACCGCCTTCACTTCACCCTGGTAACTTACTTTTACAACCCGGTCTTTTGTAACCACACCAATGGTCTCACAATGAAGGTCCCATTTTCCAAAAACTTCCTTTACCTCTTTTTCAAACTCTTTTTTTGCAACCACGAGCATTCGTTCCTGACTTTCAGAGAGCATGATCTCATACGCGGTCATTCCCGTTTCTCGAAGTGGCACCTTTGAAAGATCAATGTCCATTCCATGGTTCCCTTTGGCGCTCATCTCAGTGGTTGAACATGAGATACCGGCGGCGCCCATATCCTGAATACCGGTAATGTACCCTTTTCTGATCACCTCAAGTGTTGCCTCAAGAAGGAGTTTCTCAGTGAACGGATCACCGACCTGTACCGAAGGTCGCTTTGCTTCACTTTTTTCTGATATCTCTTCAGATGCAAATGTTGCCCCGTGTATCCCGTCCCGCCCGGTCGATGATCCGACGATTATAACGGGATTTCCCTCGCCTTCGGCAGTGGCAGAAGCGGTCATTCCATGCTTCACGATCCCGACAGCCATCGCGTTAACCAACGGATTGCCCTGATAGCTTTCATCAAAGTAAACCTCTCCGGCAACGGTGGGCACACCGAAACAGTTTCCGTAATCGGCAATTCCCTCCACCACTCCGTTGAACAAAAAGCGGGTTCTGGCATCTTCGAGTGACCCAAACCTTAACGAGTTGAGGGCCGCGATGGGCCTCGCGCCCATGGTAAATATGTCGCGGAGTATTCCTCCCACTCCTGTGGCCGCCCCTTGGTATGGCTCAACAGCAGAAGGGTGATTATGGCTCTCAATTTTAAAAGCGATCGCGTATCCGTCACCAATATCAACAAGCCCGGCATTTTCTTCGCCGGCACCGACCAATAATCTCCCGCCGCTTCTGGGAAGGGTTTTCAGAATTTTAATCGAATTTTTGTAAGAGCAATGTTCGCTCCACATAACACTGTAAATGCCAAGCTCGGTAAAATTCGGCACCCTTCCGAGCCGGTTACAAATATCTTCAAACTCTTCACGGGTCAGGCCGTGCTCAATCGCCAATTCAAGGGTTACTTCCGGTTCTTTCATCTAAAATCTCTTATGTTTATTCATTCAATCGGTTGTTATCCCAGATATTCCTGCCAGATCTTGTACAGTTGATATGTCGCGTAAATATCCCGCCCGCAGTACTCCGCGATCTCTTTTATCTTTCCTTCATTATACAGATTTTTAACCTCGGCACCCGACACATCCTTCGATTTCGGGGTTTTAATCCCAAAACTGTGGCAGTAAAAATCGAGATTGAATCGTCTGAAACCACCATAAAATGAAAGCTGCTCCAAAAGGTCGAGGTGACCCGAGCTGTCAAACCTGTTCCCCATCAGTTTCTTTGAGGGTTTTATTCCGAGCATTGCCGACCGCAGAAGAAGGAAGGGAACATCAAACCCCCGTCCGTTAAACGAGATTAGCTGATCAACGCGGCTGACGAACTCCCAAAACTTTATAAGTATCTCCTTCTCGGGGATGCCTTTGTACTGGAATCCTGTTTCTTCAGAGGTCCAAACCTCTTCACTTGGGTTCTCGTAAAAGACGTAGCCTTTCTCCTGTTCGACGTAATACATCCCTATCACAACCACCTTCGCGGTGAATGGATAGAGGGCGATCCAGTCTTTCAGTTCTTCCCTTTTCTTTTCTTTCTCTTCAGCGGTTTTTTCTTTCTCCGCGTCACGAAGAAGATATTCCTGCTGACTCGGTGCCAAAGTCTCCCAGGGTACTCCGACCGTCTCAATGTCAAATACCAGCCGCTTCATTATTTTACTCCTCTTTCAAATTTTCGTTTTTCGAAAGATTCCACTTTCTTGACAAAATCTTCACTTAGCGGATGAGAGCGACCGGTTTTCTGATCAACCTGCGCCACAACACCAGAACCGTCAACCACCACTTCGCCGGTGGCTACGTCAACTATTACATGCTCAAATCCATAAGATGAATTGCCAATATAGGAAATTCTCGTGTAAACATTAAGTTCGTCATCGTAACGCGAGTGCCTGCGGTAATTGATCTCGTTCCGCACCATGAAGAAATTGTAGCCATCGCTGAACAGACCACCGGGAGGGAGCATTCCTGCCTCTTTAATATATTCAAGTCGTGACTGCTCAAAGTAAGAGACGTAAACAGCATTATTGCAAACCCCGAGCATGTCAACTTCCTGAAAGCGAACCCTGAGGTTTGTTACATGGTGAAATTTGTGACCATTGTGTTCAAACATTTTAGACCCTGCTTAATATTTCAATTGCATTTTTAATATCCGACTGATCAACATCAAGGTGGGTGATCGCCCTGATTGTGCCGATCGGTCCCCCGCTCAACCGGAGGCCTTGCTTTTCACATTCAGCTATCACCTGTTCCGGCGATTTGGAAGTGTGGCTGAAGAGCAAAATATTGGTCTGAACCGCCCCTACATCAATATTGAATTGCGTCATGTCAGCAATCGCGGAGGCGAGCATCGCCGCGTTGGCGTGATCTTCTGCCATTCTTTCAATGTTGTGTTTTAGAGCGTACATTCCCGCGGCGGCGAGTATCCCCACCTGACGCGTACCGCCACCCCACGCCTTCCTGAACCGGAAAGCTTCCCTGATAAAATCACGGCTTCCGGCAATAACAGAACCGATCGGGGCACCAAGTCCCTTCGAAAGGCAGGCGGAAACTGAATCGAACTTCGAAGTGATCTCCTTCGGTTTAACACCAAGATAAACCGCCGCATTCCAAACCCGCGCGCCGTCAAGATGATAGATAAATCCTTTTTGCTTTACGTCCTGCCGTAAAATTTCAAGTTGCTCGAGGGTGTAAGCTCTCCCCATTCTTCTGTTGTGAGTGTTTTCCACGGCAATAACTTTTGTTCTTGGCATGTAATATGCTTCGACCGGCCTGATTGCCGGAGCGATCTTTTCGGGAGTGAGAATTCCGTCCGGGGTGAAAAC
>JAEYUD010000197.1 GCA_023433685.1 Bacteroidota bacterium | reverse complement strand
CCACTTCTCAATATCGATCTCAGTGTCCGCGATCTCAATCTCTTCGTCCATGGTGATCATCGTGCTCTCCACTTTTCTTCGCTTCACGTTCAGTTTCGAAATGGTGGTGTTGTAAACAATGCGGTAAAACCAGGTCGAAAATTTCGCGTCACCCTTGAACGACCCGAGATTATGGTATGCTTTAATAAAGCAATCCTGCAAAACCTCTTCGGCATCCATGCTGTTTTTCAACATCCGCATGATCATCGAGTAGGCTTTGTTCCCGTAACGGTCCATCAGCAGGGAAAAGTCGGTGACATTTCCTCTTTTTACTGATGCGATTATCTCAAGATCGTCAAGTTTTTTCATACACTTCTTTAGACCCGGGGTCTTTCGAAATGGTTACAGCGGAATAATAAAAATCAGGGAATACAACAATAAGGATGACTGAAAACATTTTTTGTTGGCGCGTGTAACCTTTTTTTTGCTCCGCTTGTCTGAAGGTACAGAAGGAATCAACAACAAAAGGAGTACAACAATGCCTTTCGAATTCATGATACCGATAATACTTTTTCTGGTGATCGGTGCAGTAACCATAACAGCTCTCTACCTCAGATCGAGGGAGAGGGAGATGATCCTCGCGAAGGATTACACAGCCGAAGAGATAAAATCACTTCTTTCACCCGGCTTAAGAAAAAAAGGGGGATTGATCGTGATGGGAGTACTCACACTCAGCTTCGGACTTGGTATGATTGTCGGCACACTTATTAAACACACCACTGGGGAGAACGATTTTGTTCCCTTCACGATGATGGTTTTTGTCGGCGCGGGCTTAATAACCTCTTACTATGTTCGTGAAAAACTGAACAAACCGGAAGGAGAATGAGATGTCAGATGCAATTATCCCCATCATCCTTTTCATGGTAATTGGCGCAGTAATAATAGCCGGTATCGCGTTCAGGCACGTAGAGAAGAGAAAACTGCTCGAGAAAGACCTGCCGGCAGACGATCTCTACAATCTAATGGGAGTTGACAGGCAAATGCCTCACTCATACTGGCTGGCAGTTTCTGGCACGGTAATGATCTTCTTCGCCTTCGGAATTGGTGCCGCCCTCTGGCTCGACAGACTGACAAGTGAGGATGCCTTATCCGGAATGGCGATATGCCTCTTCACCGGCGCGGGACTGATAGTATCACACTACTACCGCAATCACCTGGCACGGAAACAAGCACACAGCTAAAAGTATTACAGAAAAATAACTGCCCCCCCCTAAAAAACAAAGGCACAAAAGCGATGTGCCTTTGTGCCTTTTTAAATACTTAACAGGATTTAAACTCACATATCCTGCGACTCAAGCCATCTTTCGGCATCGAGGGCGGCCATGCAGCCTGAACCGGCGGCGGTAACTGCCTGACGATAAGTTTTATCGCAAACATCACCGGCGGCGAAAACACCTTCTATGTTGGTATATGACGACCCGGGTTTTACTTTAAGATAACCACTTTCGTCTGTATCGAGGACTCCATCAAATAGCTTGGTATTGGGCTGGTGACCGATTGCTATGAATACACCTTCGCACTCATGGACTTTTGTTTCACCGGTTTTTGTGTTTTTAAGAACAGCACCGGTTACGGTTTTTCTGCCGTTGATGTCGGTTCCGAGAACCTCGTCAACAACGGAGTTAAGTTCAAACTTGATTTTGGGGTTCTTCTTCGCTCTATCAACCATGATCTTCGAACCTCTGAACTCGTCGCGTCTGTGAACAACCACTACTTCGGAAGCGAATCTGGTAAGATAATTTGCCTCTTCAAGGGCTGTGTCACCACCACCGACCACGATCACCCTCTGGTTTCTGTAGAAGAAACCATCACAGGTAGCGCACGCTGAAACACCAAATCCCATAAACTTGCTCTCGGAGGTGATGCCGAGAAGTTTCGCTGAGGCTCCGGTTGAGACGATAACCGCGTCGGCGGTATACACTTCGTCATAACTTTTTACTACAAATGGTCTTTTAGAGAAATCGACTTCAGTAACTTCCTGGTATTTTGACTCGGCACCAAATCTGTGTGCCTGTTTCCTCATAACATCCATCAGTTCGGGACCCTGAATGCCATGCTCAAATCCGGGGTAATTTTCAACTTCGGTGGTTATGGTAAGCTGCCCACCGGGCTGCATCCCTTCAAATATCAACGGAGCGAGATTGGCTCTTCCGGTGTAAATTGCGGCGGTGAAACCGGCCGGTCCCGACCCTATAATTATCACTTTCCTGTGATTCGTGTTATTTTCTGACATTTATTCTCCAAAAATTTTAATCTTCAATAAAAGTATGATGCAAAAAGAATAATCAATGATTCAAAATTACAACTTTTCCCGCTTACAGGAGCCGTTCCACTATCTCATCGCAGACATGATACCCGTCACGGGTCAACTTGAGCATTTCACCTTCCCACACGAGTTTCCCTTGTGAGAGAAGGGGAACAATAATATTTGCCCTCTCATCAAACCAAGCGGGTGGCAAGCCGGAACCACTTCGAACCGAATCCGTTTCGGTGAGCAGTGAGTCTTTATTGTTCTTCAGTCCTCTACCCCGTAGCCCAAGCATAACATACTCCTCATACAGGTCTTCATCCGAGAGAATCTCGCTCCCGGCTACAGCTTCCCCCTTCCCCTGAATGGCAGTATTGTAGATACTTAGCGCCGAGAAGTTCCACCACCTCTTCCCCTCCATGTAAGAGTGGGCGGAAGTGCCGAACGAGAGGTAATTTTCGCAATCCCAGTAGATCATGTTGTGCTTGCACTCAAACCCCGGTTCGCAGTAATTTGACACCTCATAATGCTGAAAACCCTTGTCGGCAAGGTAGTCCATGGTGAGTTCGTAAAGCCGGGAATCGATCTCCTCATCCTGAATCTCCACTTCACCCTTCAGTACCATTTTATTCAGAATGGTACCTCTTTCAAGGATGAGCGAATAAGCCGAAATGTGGGTTATGGGAAGTGAAGTGGCTATTTCGAGGTTCTTCTGCCACTTTTCAAGCGTTTGTCCGGGGAGGTTGAAAATCAGATCTATTGAAATGTCGCTGAACCCCGCGGCAGCGGCATCGTGGACAGTTCTGATCGCGGCCTCCGCGTCATGAATCCGGGTGAGAAATTTAAGGTCATCAGGATCGAAAGATTGGATCCCGATGCTGATCCGGTTGATACCCTGCCGGTGGAAAGCCTCAAGTTTTTCACGTGAGACCGTACCCGGGTTGGTTTCCATGGTTATCTCGGCACCAGGTGACACTTCAAACCTGCTTTTAAGGTGTTCTATTATCCCGCCGAGGTATTCCGGCTCAACGAGTGAGGGGGTGCCCCCTCCAAAATAAATGGTTTTGAAACGGTGGGTGTCAGAGTAACGAGCGCTGAAATGATCGATCTCCCGCTTCAGATTTTCAAAGTATACGGCTTTCGCGTCATCCTTGATTATCGAGTAGAAATCGCAATAGATGCACTTGTGGTCACAAAAAGGAATGTGGACATAAATTCCCGCTTCCTTTTTCATCTTATCCGAACAGTCCTTCCCCTTCGATCAGCTCCCTCGCGCTTTTAAGTGCTGCTCCGGTAACTTCCGAGCCGCTGATCAACTTGGCGATCTCGTTAACTTTTTCTGTCTCTCCGAGCCGGTTTATGTGCGTGGAAGTGGTGCCGTCTTTCTCGATCTTTACCACTGAAAAATGGATATCAGAGAACGCGGCGATCTGAGGAAGATGCGTTATCGCGATTATCTGATGAAACCTTGAGAGCGATTTTAGTGCCGCCCCAACCTTCTGAGCGATTCTGCCACTGATGCCTGTATCAACCTCGTCGAACACCAGAACCGGTATCTTGTCCATCCCGGCGAGAACTGATTTAAGCGAAAGCATCACTCTTGAAACCTCACCACCCGATGCAACCTTTACAAGTGGTTTGGGAGACTCGCCCGCGTTGGTGGATATATAAAACTCAACCCGGTCGATCCCATCCCTGTTAAACTTGTAATGCTTTCCATCAACTGCAACGTAATTGCTTTCATTGTGACGGGCTTCATCTTTTTGCATTTCGACGATAAACTGTCCGCTCTTTATCCCGAGTTCGGAGAGTTTATCAATTATCCCTTCCGAAAGGTTGCCGCGGACTGCAAAACGCTCCGAGGAGAGTTTTGCGGCAAGTGTACCGCACGCTTCCCTTTTACGGGTGATCGACTCGTTCAGTCGGGCTATATGATCAGAAAAATTATCCGCAAGATCAATCTCGGTTAATATTTTCTCTCTCGTTTCAAGAACACTCTCAAGTGTACCGCCAAATTTCCGTTTCAACTGGTTTATCGCGACCAATCTTTCACGGGTCGCTTCAAGTTTTGTGGGGTCAAGGTCGATCCGCTTAAGATAGTCCCTTATTGTATCGGCACTCCCCTGAATTGCCGCAAGCGCCTGATCAAGGTCGGCAAGAAGGGGCTCAAACGAAGCATCTATTTTGGCGAGGGCTTCAATATCTTTTTTTGATGAATAGACAGTGTCGTAAGCAGAATTTTCACTATCGTAAAGTTTGGCAAACGAAGAGGATGTAAGAGAGAGGAGCCTTTCAGCATTCTCGAGTATTTTAAGTTCCCTTTCAAGCTCAACGTCCTCTCCCGCTTGCGGCGCGACTGCGTCTATCTCCTTCAGTTTGAAGGCGTAAAACTCCCTTTTTTCCTTCAGTTCATTTCTTTTGGCTTCAATTTCTTTTAATTCATCGAGTAGCCGGAGCAATTCGCCCGATTCTTCCGAAAATTTTTCCTTCAAACCGCCGGTTCTGGCGAAACTGTCAAGGTATCCGATGTGGTTGTCGGCATGAAGTATTGCCTGATGTTCATGCTGACCGTGGAGGTCAACAAGGCTGTCACCTATATCTTTGAGCACCACGAGGCTTACAGGGGTGTCGTTAACGAAGGCACGGCTGTTCCCTTTAACCGACACTTCCCGCCTGATTATAAGCTCATCACCCGGCTCGATACCATGATCCGCGAATATTTTTTCAATCTTTGAGATCACGGTTTCCATACGGAACACACCCTCGACCACGGCTTTCTGCGCGTCACTTCTGACCGACTCAACATACGCCCGCCCACCGAGTATAAGACTGAGGGCGTCGAGCATTATCGACTTCCCCGCGCCCGTTTCGCCGGTGATTATGTTAAGACCGCTCCCAAATTCAATGGTTACCTCTTTTATGAGGGCGTAGTCTTTAATGTAAAGGGTGGAAAGCATCTTTTTGAAGTGTGAACTGTGAACTGTGAACTGTGAAGTATTGATTAATTTTTATTCAAAAACAAAAAAGCGGGAGAGAGAGGATTGTTTTCCTCTCCCTCAGCCGCGTAATCCCGGGAACGGGCTTCACTTAACTGTCGTAGTACGAAGAAAGTTCGTGCCCGAGGTATTTTAAGATCGCTCCTATCACGCCCATGTCATCCATGTATCCGAAAAAGGGAACCAGATCGGGAATGGCATCGATCGGCGAGATAAAATAGATAAGCCCTACAACGACAATGGCTTTTCTATACCATGACACGAACGGATCCGTCATGTAATTTACAAGAGCGATAATATCACGTACAAAGGAAATTTTAGTTCCGCTCTCCTCGAGTTTCTGCCAGATGTTGGCATTTACATACTCGGCCTTTTTTTCGTATTCGGCCTCGCTCTCGATGAAATCGAAATTATAATCTCCCTCGTCGCCATTATCCTTCAGACCCCCGTCACTGGGGACATCATGAAAGTCGAGGTGCTCTTCACCCAGGTGGTCCAGGGTCTTGTCTTTTGGTTCTTCCATGACAACCTCTCTATTTTTTATTTCGCTGGTGTGTAATGCTTTTCAAACCAGTCATATACTGTGAGCCACCAGAGTCTTGAGTTCTGTGGTTTTGCAACAAAATGAGTTTCATCGGGGTAATATAAAAATTTACTTTCAATCCCCAAGCGCTGAAGTGACGTGAAAAGCTGAAAAGCCTGTTCTTCCGGCACTCTGAAGTCTTTCGCGCCGTGGACAACCAGCATTGGGGTCTTGCAATTGTTGATAAAGCGATGTGGTGACCACTTTTCGTATTCTTTTCTCTTTTCCCAAGGGGTTCCGCCGAACTCCCATTCCGGGAACCAGAGCTGCTCGGTTGTACCGAACATGCTTTCAAGGTTGAACACGCCGGCATGTGAAACAAGGGCTTTGAATCTGTTGGTATGACCCGCGATCCAGTTGATCATATATCCGCCGTATGAAGCGCCCGCCGCGAAGGTGTTGTTCTTGTCGATATACTTGAAGTTCTTCACTGCGTAGTCATAAACGTTCATGAGATCGTCGTAAACCTTGCCACCCCAGTCTTTCGATATCTCATCGGTGAATTTCTGTCCGTAGCCCGTACTTCCCCTTGGGTTGGGAGCCACCACAACATAGCCACCTGCAGCGAACATCTGGAGGTTCCAGCGATAATGGAAATCATCGTTCCAGTTACCCTGAGGTCCACCGTGAATCAGAAACATCATCGGGTACTTTTTATTCGGATCGAATCCGGCCGGTTTCAGGAGGATCGACTGAACCGGTGTGCCCCCGGCACCTTTTGTGGTGAATGTTTCAATATCATTCATCCAAAGCTGGTTGGTGATCTTCTGGTTAACGTATGTAATTCTCATCAATCCTGAACCGTCAAGGTTCGCGGAGAACACTTCGAAAGGCATTGTTGAGGCTTGCTTTCTGAAGAAGAATTTTGTTCCGTTGGCAGCAAGATTCAGATCTGCAATATTATGCCCTTTGATGAGAGTGGAGAGCTTTTTCGACACGATATCAACGCCATACACCTGATTGTAAACTTCGAACGCGGAAATGAAATAGATGGTCTTGCTGTCCGGTGACCAAATGAGGTTATCTGCTGAAAGATCAAAACCGGTTGAAAGGTCGGTTAACGATCCACCCTGTCTGTCGTACAGCATTAATCTTCTTTTATCGGCTTCAAATCCTTTTCTCGCCATCGAAGTGAAGGCGATATATTTACCGTCAGGTGAATATACAGGTTCGCAGTCGTTACCTTCGCTTTTTGATATCTTAACATGTTTCGGAGCGCCACCTTTGAGAACTTCCTCAAGGTTCACCGTCCAAATGTCATTGTTTGTGCTTGTGGCGAGAAATTTGTCTTTGTTGGCAGTGAAAACAGCTTCTTTTCCGTCGGGCGAAAAGCCGAAATCATTTTCCGAGCCAAGGGCTACGGGCGGCACATCATAATAGGCACCCGGGGTGAGCTCGTAAGCTTTTTTGTTTGAGATATCCAAAATGAAGAGGAGGCTTCTCTTCTCCCCTCTCCATCTGTTGAAATCACGATAATAAAGTTCTGTAAACACCTGGGCTTTAACCTTGCTGTCTTCCGCTTTGAAGTCCCTGGTCGAGTTACACTCGTTATCAAGACCGCACTGTGGGTAGACAGAGGAAGTGAAGAGAACGTACTTGCCATCGTTCGAGAACTTGAACGAGTTAACACCTGAAACATAGGCGGTCAACTGTTCTTCACCCGAGCCATCAGGATTGCAGAGGTAGAGCTGGTCGTTAAAAATGTATGCAAGTTTATTGAGCGCCGGAACAAACGCGGGAGAGCTTTCATCCTTTTCGCTGGTTTTAACACCTTTTGGAGCGGAACCATCGGATTTAACCGCAAAAATGCTGCTGTTACCTTTATTCAGTTCCATACTGTAGACGGAGGAAGCATAATATACCGTGTTTCCATCAGGAGTCACGGTAATTTTATTTATCCGCTCCATTGCCCAAAGATCATCAATGGTCATCAGTCGTTTTTGGGGCATAATGGCAATACTCATTAGAAATATGAACAGAAAAACTCTCAAGGCTTCACCTCTTTTGTCTTATAAAAAGCGCTTATTAATGAATGAAAATTTACAAAAAAATGGCGTAAACTTTCCGTACGATTTTTAAGCGCATATTTGGATTTAAAAGAGGTTGCAACCGTGTAGCCTCCGGTCGCCGGCAACGTGAGAATCGATTAAAAAGTGTGTTTAACTGAATATTTATATTCATTATCCATTTTAGATGCAACATTTCTTGTTTTTTTGGCGGTACATTAAAAAGTTAGAAAAATTTCATTGTTTTTTTACGTCCCATTTTTTTTAATTTGTTACATTGATTTTTAAAAATGAGAACCGGAACAAGAAGGAGTATCCCCCATGCCGATAATTGATGATTCAGAAGCACTGCTTACAGAGTTCTCTGATACTGATATGCCAGGGTGGCATCTGGCTGAATATATCTACGCGTCACCAAAAAAGAGAAATCTCGACGACGAGATGAGTGATGATGATTTTGACGATGAAGACTTCGAAGATGAAGATCTCGAGGATGAAGATTTTGACGATGATGACGAAGAAGACTTCGGTGACGACTTCGATGAAGAGGATATCGAGGAGTTCCTTGAAGACTATGAAGAGGATGACCTCTATGATGAAGATGATTTTGATCCGGATGCTGACGACGATGATTTCGCCGATGACGATTTCGATGACGATTTCGACGAAGATCCGGGCACGGATGACGACGAGTTTTAGTCAAACATCACCTTATTAACAAAAAAGGGCTCCGCGCGCGGAGCCCTTTTGCTTTTAAATCATAACCGGGGTCCGGTTATTCTCCCAGAAATTTACCAGGAAGAAGATAATTCTTCACGTAGTCGGTAACCCCTTCTTCCAATGTGTGAAGAGGGCTGTCATACCCTGTTGCCCTGATCTTTGAGAGATCAGCCTCCGTAAAATACTGGTATTTTGGGGCGAGATACGCGGGCATGTCGATATACTCAATATTTGGTTCGATTCCCATCGCCGCGAAGATCGCGTTAACAAGGTCGTTCCAGGTACGGGCTTTCCCCTGCCCAAGGTTGAAAAGTCCGTTGTGTTCCGGGTTCCTCACAAGATGAAGCGTCATGTTAACGGCATCTTTAACATATACGAAATCACGCATCTGTTCACCATCCTTGTAGTCAGGATGCAGCGATTTGAACAGCGTTACCTTGCCGGTATCTTTGATCTGACCACAGGCTTTATGCACTACACTTCGCATGTCGCCTTTATGTCCCTCGTTGGGCCCGTAAACATTGAAATATTTAACGCCGGCTATCTTCTTCAGGTTTCCCGTCAGGTAGGCCCACTGGTCGAACCTGTTTTTCGAGTAGCCGTACATGTTCAATGGCTTGATCTTCAGGCAGTTTTCATCCGCGTCTTCGAATCCCAATTCACCGTCACCGTAAGTGGCGGCTGAAGAGGCGTAAACGAACCGGGTATCCTTCATCATCGAATATTCAGCCAGCACTCTGGTATAACGGTAATTGTTTTCCATCAGATGGTCAGCATCCCGTTCGGTTGTTGAAGAATTGGCACCCATGTGAATAATTGCCTCAAGATTGCCGAAGTGTGCCCTGTCTTCAACCTTTTGAAGAAATTCTTTCTTGTCAATAAAGTCGATATATTTAAGATTTACAAGGTTTTTCCACTTTTCATCAGTACCGAGGGAATCAACTATCAGAATATCGGAAATGCCTTCACGGTTCAATTGCCAGACGATCGCGCTCCCGATAAAACCGGCCGCGCCTGTAACTATATACATCAGATTCCTGTTAACTTTGTTATTTGTTTGAGGAAAAATTAAATTTGTAATCCTATTTTAACCAAATGGCAAAAAAAAATCAAATATTTTACAAACGATCACGAAATTAGCGAACGATGAACGATACGAAAGCGACCTTGGAAAAACTTTTACGGGAACGGATACTTGTGCTTGACGGTGCAATGGGTACGATGATTCAAAGATTCAATCTAACGGAAGAAGACTTCCGCGGAGAGAGATTCATGAGTCACCCTTCTGACCTGAAAGGGAACAACGACCTCCTTTCGATCACGCGACCTGATGTGATAAAGTCGATCCACAGGCAATACCTCGAAGCCGGTGCCGATCTGATAGAAACCAACACCTTTTCAAGCACGAGCCTCGCGCAGGCCGACTACCACCTTGAGAATCTGGTTTACGAACTGAACTATGAATCAGCAAAGATCGCGAAGGAAGTGACCGCGGAGTTTAACATCCCCGGAAATGATCGACCCCGGTTTGTTGCCGGAGCACTCGGGCCCACAAATAAATCGCTTTCACTCTCTCCCGATGTGAACGACCCCGGATACAGGGCGGTAACTTTCACTGAAGTGGCCCAAGCCTACGCGGAGCAGCTCCGCGGTCTGATCGATGGCGGTTCTGATATCATTTTGATAGAGACCATTTTTGATACACTGAACGCCAAGGCAGCAATTTACGCTGTGAAAGAGGTGTTCCGTGAGAAAAACGTCTCTCTCCCCGTGATGATCTCCGGAACGATTGTTGACCTCAGTGGCAGAAACCTCTCGGGCCAGACAGCAGAAGCTTTTCTTATTTCAATCAGTCATACCCCCAACCTCGTGAGTGTTGGTTTGAACTGCGCCCTGGGTGCTTCACAGATGAGACCATTCTTAAAAGACATAGCGGATAAATGCCCCGTTTCCGTAAGTGTATACCCCAACGCGGGTTTACCGAATGAGTTCGGTGGTTATGACGAGACCCCCAATATGATGGCGGATGTGTTGCAGGAATATGCCAATGAGAACATGGTGAATATTGTTGGCGGCTGCTGCGGAACAACACCCGACCATATTAAAGTTATAGCTGACATCGTCGGGAAACTTACTCCACGGGTTCCGCCCACACCTCCACGCTATTTAAGATTAAGCGGACTTGAGCCGCTTGTGGTGAGGCCTGAAACCAATTTTGTGAACATCGGCGAGAGAACAAACGTTGCCGGTTCAAAGAAATTTGCCCGGCTTATCATGTCGGGAAATTATGAGGAAGCCCTTTCGATCGCGAGAAATCAGGTTGAAGGTGGCGCTCAGGTGCTCGATGTTAACATGGATGAAGGTATGCTCGACTCCGTGGCGGCGATGACGAAATTCCTCAATCTGCTCGGTGCCGAGCCAGATATAGCCAAACTTCCGGTCATGATCGATTCCTCAAAGTGGGAAGTGCTTGAAGCCGGCTTAAAATGCCTTCAGGGAAAGTCGATAGTCAACTCGATCAGCATGAAAGAAGGCGAGGAGGTATTCAAAGAGCACGCCCGCAAGGTGCTTCAGTATGGCGCCGCGGTTATCGTTATGGCTTTTGATGAAACCGGCCAGGCTGATACCCTCGAAAGAAGAATTGAGATATGCAGCCGCGCCTACAAAATTCTAACGGAAGAAGTTGGTTTCCCTCCGGAGGATATCATCTTCGATCCGAACATCCTCACGGTTGCCACCGGTATGGAAGAACATAACAATTACAGCGTTGACTATATCGAGGCAACAAGCTGGATAAAGGAAAACCTCCCGTACGCGAAGGTGAGCGGTGGCGTTTCAAACGTCTCCTTCTCTTTCCGCGGTAACGATGTGGTGCGTGAGGCGATGCACTCCGCATTCCTCTACCACGCCATCAAAGCAGGCATGGACATGGGCATCGTGAATGCCGGTCAGCTTGAAGTATATGAAGAGATCGACAAGGAATTGCTGGTTCTCGTCGAGGATGTGCTCCTAAACCGGCGCCCCGACGCCACCGAGAGGCTCATCACATTTGCTGAACAGGTTAAGAGTAAAGACAAAGCCGAGGTAAAGGTTGAAAGCTGGCGCGAAACCACCGTTGAAGAAAGACTTAAATACGCCCTTCTGAAAGGAATTGTTGATTACATTGAGGCAGACACCGAAGAGGCCAGACTGAAATACCCCGCGCCACTTAATGTGATAGAGGGTCCCCTGATGGATGGAATGAACCTGGTTGGTGATCTTTTCGGCGCGGGAAAAATGTTCCTTCCCCAGGTCGTTAAATCGGCAAGGGTGATGAAGAAATCGGTTGCCGTGCTAATTCCTTATATCGAGGAAGAAAAACTTAAATCGGCCGAAGCCGCGCAGAGCGCCGGGAAGATACTTCTCGCGACCGTTAAAGGTGACGTTCACGATATCGGAAAAAATATTGTCGGTGTGGTTCTCGGTTGCAACAATTTTGATGTGATAGATCTTGGTGTGATGGTACCCACTGAAAAGATACTCGATACCGCGATAAAAGAAAATGTGGATGTGATCGGCGTGAGTGGACTAATAACCCCGTCGCTTGATGAAATGGTGAGTGTTGCCAAAGAGATGGAGCGCAGAAAGATGAACATCCCCCTTCTGATCGGAGGAGCCACCACATCCAGAGTTCACACAGCTGTTAAAATAGCGCCCAATTATTCCGCTCCCGTGGTTCACGTTCTCGACGCGTCAAGAAGTGTACCGGTTGCCGCGAAATTAGTGAGCAAGGAGGCGAGGGGTGAATTCGCTGCTTCGATCCGCGATGAGTACAACAAATTGCGTGATGATCACCGTAAAAAGCAGGATATGAAAGAATTTATCTCGATCGCCGACGCGAGGAAGAACCGGTTCAACCCCGGTTGGGATGAATACACTCCTCCCGTGCCCAAAAAGACCGGCATTTTCGAGTTTATCGACATACCGCTCGAAAAGCTTCGCGAGTATATCGACTGGACCCCCTTCTTCCAGGCTTGGGAGATGAAAGGGAAATACCCCGATATCTTCGAGACTGCAAAATATGGCATCGAAGCAAAGAAACTGTTCGCTGACGCGAATCAGTTGCTCGATAAAATAGTGAACGAAAAACTCCTTAAAGCCAACGGCATCGCTGGCATCTTCCCTGCCAATACCACCAATCACGATGATGTGGAGGTTTACACAGACGAAGAGAGGCACGGCATTTTATCCGGGTTCCACTTCCTGAGACAGCAGGCTATTAAAGCAAGCGGACTTCCGAATCTCTGCCTCGCCGATTTTATCGCGCCCAAAGAGTCAGGAAAGAAAGATTATATCGGTTTCTTCGCGGTAACCGCCGGAATCGGAGTGGATGAACTCGTTAAACGGTTCGAAGCGGATCACGATGATTATTCAGCTATCATGGTAAAAGCACTCGCCGACAGGTTTGCGGAAGCATTCGCGGAGTATTTACATGAAGTGGTGAGAAAAGACCTGTGGGGTTACGCCGCGGAGGAGAAACTGACCAATGATGATCTGATCGGTGAGAAATACACCGGTATCAGACCGGCACCCGGTTACCCCGGCTGCCCTGATCACTCGGAGAAGATAACACTTTTCGATCTGCTCGGAGTTACTGAAAAAACCGGCATCCGGCTCACTGAAAATCTGGCGATGTACCCGACAGCCGCCGTCTGTGGCATCTACTTCTCACATCCGGAGTCGAAATATTTCACTACCGGTAAACTGAACAAAGATCAGATACTTGACTACCACAGAAGAAAAGGAATGAGTCTCGACGAGATCGAGAAGTGGCTCCGCCCGGTGCTTAACTACGACGAAGGCGATTAGTCAAATATATTTTTATGACGGTAAATTGATCCCACGGGGTCAGTTTACCGTCATTACTACAAGCGAAATATCATCCGCCTCGGGGTTGTTTTCGTAATAATCTTTCATCTTCTCCCTTATCGCGAGGTCAAGCGCTTCTTTTTCAAGCATTGTGTTCGCCTCAAGCCAGGTTACTATCTTCTCTGTTACTTTTCCATCGCCGGTATCGAAGCACTCACAGAATCCGTCTGAATAGATAAACACCCTGTCACCGGGATTCAACACTACAACCGCTTTCTCGTACTCAGAGTGATCGAACATCCCTATAGGAATGCTGCTCAGATCGATCACTTCGGCGGATCCCGTTTCTCTCATTATGATCACCGGGGGGTGGCCGCCGAGGCTTAGCTCCATCTCGCGGGTGTTTCTGTTATATTTTCCGTAGACCATTGTGAAGTACTGCATCACTTCGAAACCCATCTCGAAGAGGCTGTTCAGTTTTGAAAGCACGTGATCAGGCGAAGTGTTCGTGAATCTGTTCTCCTCTTGCGACCAGGTTTTCAACACCCCGCGGGAATCGACCTGACTGGCATCAAGAAACTTGCTCAGAGTGAACGAGAGCATCGCTGATGAAACCCCGTGCCCCGAAACATCCAGCAGATAAAAACCGACATTCTCTTCATCCAACCTGAAATAATTGAATATATCACCCGCTACAAAGAGTGAGGGGACGAATATTGAGTCAAACGAAAGATCAAGTATTTCAAGTTTCTCTTTTGGCAACAGGCTTTTCTGCAGTTCGGCAGCAGCTTTCAGGTCTTTTTCGAGTCGCTCGTTATATTTTTGCAGTTTATGGTTCTTCTCCGCAAGGTCTTCCTGCAATCTGATTATCCTTTCACCGGCACGGATACGGACGTTCAGTTCCTGATTATTGAAAGGCTTTGTTATAAAATCGTCGGCACCTGCTTCCATACCTTCAATCAGTTCGTTCTTTTCATTTTTCGCTGTCAGCAGTATGATATAGATATACCTGCCGAGTTCCTCGCCCCTGATCTTTTTACAGAGTTCGATCCCGGTCATGTTCGGCATCTCCCAGTCGCTTATAATCAGCGAGATCCCGGGATTTTCCTTAAGTGCTTCCCAGGCTTCTATGCCGTCTTCTGTGGTGGTTACATTGTGACCC
>JAEYUD010000082.1 GCA_023433685.1 Bacteroidota bacterium | reverse complement strand
CACCACCACCAATGCAGAGACTTGCAAGACCATAAGTGGAACCGCGCCTGAGCATCTCATGGATAAGGGTAGCCACAATTCTCGCTCCGCTTGCGCCGATCGGATGACCAAGAGCTATCGCGCCACCGTTGACATTCGTATTTTCGTGGGTTATCCCCGTAAGTTTATTCACAGCGAGTGAAACAACAGCGAATGCTTCATTGATCTCGTAAAGATCAATGTCTTTTACAGTCAGTCCGGCTTTTTTCAAGACTTTGAGAATAGCATCAGCGGGAGCAATTGTAAAATCGACCGGAGCTTTTGCTGCTGAACTCTGCGCGACGATCTCAACAAGAGGTGTAAAACCGAGTTCAAGGGCCTTTTCTTCCGACATCACGAGCACAGCGGCAGCACCATCATTCAGATTACTCGCGTTCGCGGCGGTAACAACGCCATCTTTGTCAAATACAGGGCGAAGTGTTGGGATTTTTGAGAAATTTGTCTTTTCAGGGTCTTCATCTTTGTTGATGACGGTCTCCCCTGCCTTTGTTTTCAGTACAACAGGTACCATTTCTGCGTCGAACTTCCCTTCTTTCTGGGCATTCTGGGCTCTTGTGTAAGATTCGATCGCGAAATTGTCAAGTTCTTCCCTTGTGATGGTCATGTCTTTAGCGCAAATCTCAGCGCAATTTCCCATGTGGATATTATTGTATACATCCATTAAACCATCGCGAAGAACGGAATCAACTATTTCGCCATGCCCGTATTTAAAGCCATTCCTGGCTTTAGGAAGCAGATAAGGAGCATTTGACATCGACTCCATTCCACCGGCAATAACCACATCTGCATCACCGGCGAGAATTGCCTGCTGCGCGAGCATGATGGCTTTCAAACCACTTCCGCACATTTTATTCAGTGTCATCGTTTCCACTGTGTTTGGCAGGCCGGCATAAATTGCAGCCTGTCTTGCCGGTGCCTGGCCCTGACCTGCCATGAGAACGTTTCCGAAAATCACTTCATCCACATTCTTGGGATCGATGCCCGACTCGTCAAGAACTGCTTTTATTGCATAACTGCCGAGCTGCGCGGCGCTAAATGATGCTAAAACACCACCGAAAGATCCAATAGGTGTTCTTTTAGCGTGTGTAATTACTACTTTTTTCATTGTAATGCCTTTCATTTTATAAAAAGTTTCTCATCTGCAATATCACTCTGAATGAGTGAAGCGATTAAAAACATAATGTTATATCCCGCGATGTTCATATTAACGTTGTTGTTTTCAACGTAGTAAAGTATTTTTTCAATCGAATCAATTACCTGGGTTGGGTCGAGATCTTTATATCTCAATGCAAATTTTTCAAATGTTTCGGTATGTTCAGCAAAAAACAGATCCTCTTTAATTCCTGCCAAATAACGTTTGAAATCTTCAAACCAATATAAAACCAAACTGAAAAAAAGTCTGAATAACTCGCTGTCATTTTCAGAAATAATATCTTTTAACTCACTGTGGGCTGATTTTATTTTACCGGCAAGAGCATTCCGGAGGAAAGAAACTATCGATTCCTTTCGCTCAAACAAATTTTTGTCTTTTAAATACAGGGCTTTTGCAACTGAACCACCTGAAATTCTCCCAAGTACATCTGCTTCAGGGGTGTTGAGGTCGAAATATTTAATGAGTACTGAAGTAACATCTTCAGGGCTAAGTGGTCTGAATTCGATGGGCCAGCACCTCGATCTGATGGTTTCTCTTAATTGTGATGGCTCCGGAGTGGTTAGAATAAAGACAAATCCGGGTGGTGGTTCTTCAAGATTTTTAAGCAGGGAGTTCTGGGCAGGTTCATTCATCAGGTGTGCCTGAGAGACCAGAACAACCCTGTACTCAAGATTATCATACGATAATGAAAGATATTTCGTTAACGATCTTATCGATGATATCTTTATGTCATTAGCGCGAGGAATCTTAATTGAATGGTAAGGATTGGCTTCTTTTTTGCTGAATTGTTCTTGAATCAACTCAATATCTGACTGTGGTAATTTGTCATAGGGACCGTCATCAGAAGTTTCATTTTTACCAACGGGTAACGGGCATATCAACCGGAGGAGGGGTTCCTGAATTTTATCCATTGGAAGCCCGTTCTGATCGATATAACTTGAGGATTGGTTAAGCAGATTCGCGAACCGGATGGCAACATAATCTTTCCCCACTCCCGCGGGACCAGAGAAAAGAAGTGCCTGCGGTATTTTTCTATTTGTAAGGAATCCGGACAAGATCTCCTTTACAGGTTCTTGTCCGTAAATTCCGTCAAAATAATTTAACATTAGTTGATGTAACTTCTGTCAATACTCATCGGCATTGAAAAAGAAGTCATCATCGGTCGGATAGTCAGGCCAAATATCTTCAATCGATTCGTATGGCTCTTCGGAGTCTTCGAGTTCTTTCAGATTTTCGATCACTTCGAGAGGAGCTCCAATCCTTTCGGCGTAATCGATCAGCTCTTCTTTCGATGCAGGCCAAGGAGCATCTTCGAGATATGAAGCAAGTTCTAATGTCCAGATCATGGAATTGTCCCTATTTTGTTATTTTTTTCGTTTCTTTTCAAAAAATGTTTTGTCACCGTCGAAAAAGAAGTCGGCAGGGTTGAGATGCTCACCGTTATAAATGACTTCATAGTGGAGGTGCGGGCCCGTTGAAAGCCCGGTGCTTCCGACGAGTGCTAATTTATCCCCCCTGCTTATCCTGTCCCCTTTTGAGACAAGAATTTTGGAACAGTGCCCGTAAAGGGTCTTGTATCCGGTACCATGATCAATGATCACACATAAACCATACCCACTGAAAACTTCTGCTTTTTCAACCACTCCATCTGCAGTGGCGATTATTTCCTGACCGGCCACAGAACCCATGTCAAGCCCGGTATGAAATTGTGCCTGCCCTGTTATCGGATTCTTGCGGGGTCCAAAACTGGTTCTGTTGAAAGGCGCGTCCAACGGCATTATTGAAGGAATCCCTCGAAGATAACTCGTTTTGTCCATAAACGCGGATGAGATTTCCTTGTTAAGCTTCGACTGGATATCTATGTTTTTTTCAAGGAGTTTCAAAGTCGCTGAGACATCATCAAGAGTGCCCCCTGAAGCCGCTGCCTTATCAAGAATGTCAGGTGAGCCCTCTATCGAAAAGAACCCGTCTTCGAACCTTGGAAGATCGGCTATATCCCTTATCTCATTGTTCATGCTGATAACAGTTGCCAACCTGCCGTTAACCCTTAAAATCTCTTCCTTAAGATCGGCCATTTCCCTTTTAAGTTTTATGTTCTCTTCGGTTAGCACCCTGTTCTTATCATTATCGGGCAACGCGTTGGCGAAAAATCCCGAGGTAAAAAGTATAACAGATGCCAACAAAAAGAAAGTAAGAACGACAGCTGAAATTGATTTGAATGGCGGCAACTTTACAGACCGTACCTTCAATTCCCGTCGTGAAATGAAGAGGTATCGGTTCAGGAAATTTGTCATCAGATCGAGTGACCGTATTTGTGGAAAAATTTAAAAATCAAACAACAAAACTAACAAAATGGGATTACTATGCAAAACTAAAGCCTACTCAAAATCGTGTTCAAAGTAATCGATTCCTCTCGAAGGATTTTCATCTCCTTCGGACTGGCGGAGCTTTCTTTCGAGCCGCTCTCTGAAGACTTTAGCGCTGTCGTAGCCATAATGTTTTAGCAGGTAGTTAAGCGCTATCACTTCCGTGATCACTGTAATGTTTTTCCCGGAAACAATCGGCAGGCGAATATATGGCAGTTCAACATCCATTATAGTAGTGGTGTCGGTATCCAGACCGGTTCTGGTATATTCCGTTCCGGAATCCCATATTTCGAGGTTTACCACTACTTCAATTCTCTTTTGATACCTGATAGCCCTTATGCCGAACATTCTTTCCACGTTTATAAGACCCAGCCCCCTTATCTCCATGAAATGTTTCGAAATGTCGGTTCCAGAACCCATCAGAATCCCCTCCCCTTTTCTTGTCGCTATGACCACATCATCAGCAACGAGCCGGTGACCCCGCTCAATTAGATCGAGCGCGACTTCACTTTTGCCCACACCTGACTGCCCTGTGAAGATTATTCCCACACCATATACATCAACAAGCGACGCGTGAAGTGATGCCTGGGGAAGAAACTGATCGTCAAGGAAATCACTTATAAAAAAGCTTAACCGAGTGGTTGAATCAGGAGACCCAAAGACCCCGACATCATATTTTTCCGCGAGCTCGATCATCTCCGGGAATGGAACGGTGCCGTTTGAGATTATTATGCAAGGAAGGTCAAAACTGAAAAGGCGCTCGATAGCGGTTCTTCTTTGCTCCGTATCGAGTGAGGAGAGATATCTGATCTCTGTATTCCCGAATACCTGTATCCTCGAGTATGAGAATAAATCAACAAACCCGGCCAATGCGAGGCCGGGTCTGTGTAAATTAGGTTCTTTTATTTTTCTGTTAAAGCCACATTTACCTGAAAAGTTAACTATTTTGAACTTATCAGCAGTTCTTGTATAGAAGAATTCAACTGTAATGAATTGTTTGTTGATCAGTTCCAATTATTATAACTCCAGGTCGCCTTTCTTGTCTGCTTCTCGCTTCGTTTTTCTTTTATGGATCTGTTTCTGGATCTTTTCCACTGCTGATTTAACCGCTTTATGATACTCGTCAGAGGTGTCTTTTGCCGTTAAAACTGTACCTGGGAGTTTAGCAATCAACTCTACTTCCTTGATACTGTCGTGAAC
>JAEYUD010000077.1 GCA_023433685.1 Bacteroidota bacterium | reverse complement strand
AATATCATACGTCATTCAGAAGCCAGAAACGCGGAAATAACCCTTTGGCTTGAGGGAGAGAGCTTTAAACTCACGATAATTGATGACGGAAAAGGATTCGCGACCGGCGATTCACGAAAAATTTCATCTTTCGGCTTGATCGGCATGAAAGAGAGGGCAAAACTCGTAAAAGCAGAGCTCGTTATCACCTCCGCCCCCGGTGAAGGCACAAAAATAGAACTGGAGGTTAGAAAGAATTCAGATGATAAATTTGGTTTATAATTATCAAATCAGTATAATGCGCTGATAATTTTAAATATCTGTAAAATGATAAAAATCTTCCTCGCCGACGACCACATGCTCATCAGGGAAGGCCTTAAAAGGCTGATCCACATCGAACCCGACCTCCGTGTCACCGGAGAGTCTGACGACCCTGTGGAGATTTGCCGGGCCACTGCTGAAAAAGAATACGACATTCTGGTTCTCGACATCACACTTCCCCGAAAGAGCGGACTTGAGATTCTCAAGGACGTTAAAGCCATCGACCCCAACGCGAGGGTATTGATACTTAGCATGCACCCTGAAGACAGGTTCGCCATTCGCTCGCTTAAAGCAGGAGCATGGGGCTACCTGACCAAGGAAAGTGCCGGTGACGAGATCATTCTCGCCTTAAGAAAGATCGCTGCGGGAAGAAGATATTTAAGCGAAACACTCGCGGAAAAACTCGCGGGAGGGCTTGATATCGACCGCCAGAAGCTCCCTCATGAATCACTTTCCGACCGTGAGTTTGAGATACTCCGCTTTATCGCGCAGGGTAAATCTCTCACCGAGATCGGTGAAGAACTTTCCATAAGTGTAAGCACGGTGGGAACTTACCGGAGCAGGATACTCGAAAAACTTGAACTCACGAACAACGCTGAACTGATATTCTACGTTCTGGAAAATCACCTGATCGACTAAAGTAGTAAATTTTCCACACGTAACTTCAAGAAATTCTTATAATTTCTTAATTCCCTCCTGATTAACTTCACCATAATGCTTGAAAAAATTATGGATATTCTTCTCGTTGATGATGCCGAGAGCGTCAGAAAAAACATCACGCGTCTGATAAGATCAGAAGTCAGTGCCGTCAACATCTTTGAGGCGGTGAACTGTTCGGATGCTTTAGAACAGCTTGAGATACGTAGCTACGACCTTGTGCTGCTTGATATCAGATTGCCGGATGGTTCCGGCTTTGAACTTATGGAAAAGATCAAGTCTTCTGATCCTCTCCCGGTTGTTCTGTTTATCTCAAACTTTACCGGTGAGAATTTCAGACGCAGGGCGTTTGATCTGGGAGCACATGGTTTTTTTGACAAGACAAGTGAGATCGATGAACTTCTGGTTCGAATAAGGTCGATGGTCTGAGCAGTAGAAAAATTTCGATACCTTATCAATTTAATTCGACAAGATATTTCCTCAATTTTCTATTTTCTTCCGGTTTACGGAAGAGTAATTTTGTATTGTAGTTTTTCAGATCTTTAAACCCGGTGAAAAAATGAGAGCAAAAATATTTTTGATGGCTTATCCGGTTTATGTCGTGGGATCAGGAAAAGAAGAACAAGACAGCAGGAACATGACCTGGTACATGGTTGTTCTTTACTATTAGAGCTTGATGATGATGATGAGTACCATTTAGATGGTTTGTGTCTCCCCGATACAACAAAGGCTGCCCAAGAACCCCGGGCAGCCTTTCTCATTTTAAACTATGCTTTTACTTCATCAAAATTATCTTCTTTGTGGAAGTGAAATTACCCGCTGACATTCTTACAAGGTAAGTGCCTGAAGCGAGCCCCTCACCGGAAATAACAACGAAGTGTCTACCGGCAGACTGAGCACCCTTAACGAGGTCTTTCACCTTGTTACCCTGCACATCGAACAATTCAAGCGCTACATTCCCCTGCTCAGCGAGTGTGTACTCGAGCCGGGTGCTTGGGTTGAACGGATTCGGGTAGTTCTGCGCGAGAGAGTAGCTCCAACCAGGTGCCACATCAACCTCGACCGCGTTGAAGAAAGCTGAAGTGCCGTCGAAGTCGATCTGTTTCAGGCGGTATACTGCTTTCCCGGTATTGACATTATTGTCGGTGAATGAGTAAGTCCGCTCATTGGTGGAATTACCACTTCCCTTTACGAATCCGATAGTTGTGAATCCCGTTTCCGACTGTTTCTGAACTTCGAACCCGTAATTGTTGGTTTCCGTGGCGGTTTTCCACTCAAGGGTCACCTTGTCGTTTTCAGGTATCGCGGTGAATGAAAGGAGTTCAACAGGAACGGCGGTGTAAGTGAAGAGTTTTATATCATCCACAAAGAATCCATCCGCCACCGTGTTTACGTCGGATTTGAAGAGGAACCGGAACATAATATTCTGACCGCTATAACTTGAGAGATCGATCATTTCGTTTGTCCAAGAGGTCTTTGTGCCATTATAAAGAGGTTGCCCGGCAGGCTGGAAAGTTCCGGCTCCGGTAACCATCCCCGCCGCCCTGAGTGG
>JAEYUD010000040.1 GCA_023433685.1 Bacteroidota bacterium | reverse complement strand
GGTCAATAAAGACCACAAGGAAAATTAAAGAGAGTGGGAGATTCTTCTTCATTAAATTTCGTAAAAATAAAACCCAAATTTACAAAAAAAAAGCCACTCGAGATAAACCCGGGTGGCTAAACTGATTGTGCTGGTTTTGGTTCAGACTATTCAGGCTTACGTGAGTTCTTTGTGTTCTGAACATCTTCGCGAAGTTCTTGAGCAAGTTTTTTCAGATCGCTAAGACCTTTTCTGATCCTTGTACCGGCAGCAGATTGTCCTTTTTCGTAGAATTTGTGGAAATCCGGCTCCATGCTCTGAACCATTTCCAATAGTTCCTTGTATTTCTCCATATTTGCTCCTATGTTATTTATGGATGTGTGTTTAGGTTTTCAAATACAATTTCGGCTATGTCTTTAACCTGTACATCATCAGATTTTTCCAGTGTTTTCACTCCGTCAGTCATCATTGTCATACAGAATGGACAAGCCGTGGCTATAGTTTTCGCGCCTGTTTCAACCGCCTCTTTGCTTCGTTCCAGATTTACCCTGCCACCTTCGGTATCTTCCATAAACATCCTTCCACCTCCGGCACCGCAACAGAAACCACGGGAACGGCTTCTTTCCATTTCAACGGGCTCTTTCCCGGTGGCTGACGCGACAAGATTCCGCGGAGCATCATAAATATCATTGTATCTGCCAATATAACAAGAATCGTGGTATGTTGTCGAGGTTTGAGTCACACCGGCTTCAACTTTGACCTTACCCGCCGATACAAGTTCATCTATCAATTCTGAGTGATGCTTCACTTCATAATTGCCGCCGAATTGCGGAAATTCATTCTTTAACGAATTGTAGCAGTGTGGACACGCCGTAACAATTTTTTTAACACCATAGTTGTTCAGGGTTTCAATATTCGATTGCATGAGGGTCTGAGCGAGATACTCATTTCCAAGTCTGCGGGCAGTGTCACCATTGCATTGCTCTTCGCTGCCAAGTATCCTGAAATCTATACCGGCTTCCTGCATTATTCCGGCGAATGCCTTTGAAACTTTTTTATACCTGTCGTCAAACGAACCCGCGCAACCCACCCAAAAGAGGTAGTCGGTATTACTGTCTTCCGCCATCGTCTTAATCCCAAGACCATCTGCCCATGCTCCCCTTTCGGATGCTGGAAATGCCCACGGCGATCCATTATTCTCAAGACTTCTGAAAGTATTGTTAAGTTCTTGCGGGAAATTGGATTCCATCAGAACAAGATGACGCCTCATGTCGACGATCGATCCAACATGTTCGATCATTACAGGGCACTCCTGAACGCAGGCAGCACAAGTGGTGCATGACCAGAGTTCAGCTTCAGAGGTGTAGTTAGGTACCAAAGTTCGTTCGATCACCTCACCATCACCACCACCTCCGAGGAGAATAGGTCCCTTGTCGAGGGTTCTATCCCTTATGTCAGTTATGATCTTTCTGGGAGAGAGAGGTTTCCCAACCGTATTGGCAGGACAAACCGATTCACATCTTCCGCATTCAGTACATGAAAAACCGTCAAGCAGTTGCTTCCATGTAAATTTTTCAATGTCATTAACGCCGAAATATTCAGCTTTTTCGTCATTAAGATCAAGAGGTTTGAGCTGAGCCCTTTTAACCTGCGGGTCTGCAAAATAGACATTGGGGATAGACGTGATGACGTGAAGATGCTTCGAATACGGAAGATAGTTGAGGAAACCGAGAACCAGAAGGACGTGCATCCACCAGAAAACCTCGAACGCGTTAGTTGCCACTTCAGGATTGGCGAAAAACGTTGCAAGATATTTTGTGACGGGTCTGATCTCCCAGTCAGCAAGTACGAAGTTTTGCTTCGCTACGTGAGCAGAGTTCTGTCCGATCATCGAAAGCACGACCAGCATGATCAACACAAGGATCACCGCTGCATCCATCTTCCCTTCTTTATCCACCTCGAGCCTTTTTACACGGAGGACAAATCTCCTGTAGAGGGAGATCAGTACTGAAAGCACTACGAGAACACCCAACACATCCTGAGTGATGGTCATCATACTGAAAAGGGGTCCAAGGAAAGCGAAAGTAAATTCATGCGCGAACCCCTGAATGAATGATTCGAGCACCGCGGTAATAAAGAGAACGAAGCCCCAAAAGATAAGAGCATGAACAATACCCGCAACAGGCTCTCTGAAAAGCTTGCTCTGAGCTATTGCAATTACAAATACATTTTTGATCCGTGTACCGATATTGTCAAACCGGTTCTCCGGTTTACCTATCTTTAACAGCGCCAATATTCTTTTGGCGCTGAAACCAAAAAAGATGAAAGCTGAGATTAGTACGATCGAAAAAGCAATTGTCTTAGGCATTGTGTCGTGCAACTACTTCTTTATTGATCTGAAAAGAAGTGAAGCCGCGAAAACCTTCACAACTGTGGAAAGTGAAAATACAACCACGCCAAGCTGAAGTGTTGTTTCAAAATTTCCGTTGATAAAAAGATCGAGGTAGAGTGCACCGGAAAGAAGTATGACCGCATGAGCTGCAAAAAATGCTGCAACAGATGTAAAATAGTCAGATCTCTTTTCAATGATTGCACCGGTTAGCCAGGCAGCAACAGGGAAAGCAAGAAGATATCCACCGGTTGGGCCAAAAAGTCTTGCCAAACCCGGTGCAAGATCAGGTGAGGTGGCGAAAACCGGCAGACCGGCAATACCCATCGCGAGATAAGCTATCTGGGAGTAGAATCCCTTCTTTGAACCAAGCACCGCGCCTGCTAGCACAACTATCATCGACTGGAGGGTGGTCGGAACCGGCTTCATCGGAATTGTAACCTGAGCAGCCACTGCCATGAGTATGGCAAAAGACACTATTCCAAATAATGGATGTGTAATAACTTTTGATTTTATATAGGAATAAAGATTTTCAGTTCTTGTCTGTACTGACATTTTAACCTCTTTTATTGCTTCTGAAGAAATTATGAGTCTTTTCTAAAACCAATTTGAATTGCCCTGATAAATCACCCGCGGGGTGCGATATTTTAAATGTATGATCAGCCTTGGGTACAATAAAAATTTCTGATGACGATCCGCTCAATCTTTCGTAAATAAATCGCGCTTCTTCAACAGGAACAGTTCCGTCGATCTCACCATGAACCACGAGAACAGGTTTGTCGATATTCTGAATTGCTTTTTCAATAGAAAGTGCATCTCCGGAATTGTTCTCTATATCCTCTGTGAAGGTACGGTTGATCCTCATCATCTGACCTGTCCTGCTGTTCGGCAGTTCGATAAAACCGTTTTCAGCCATTAATTTCTTTTGCCGGTCAGTGAAACGGTCAACGTATGAAATGGAAGACCAGGTCGCGATGGCTGAAAGTTCGCGGATACCGGGCGCTGTCAATAAAGCCACACCTCCACCCCTGCTATGTCCAATAATGAACAAATCACCATCAAAATTACAAAATTCTCCCGAAATAACACGAGTAATTATCTCATTTAGCTCTTGTTTTTCGCGTGAGAAGGTATTTTCGGCAAATTTTTCCAATTGATCAAAAACATCCCTTCCAGGAGAGATGCCATTATGCGAAAAATTGAACGTGATCGCGTGGTAGTTTTGTTGTTCGAAAAAAGTGGCAGCTACAGGGAAAAATCCCCAGTCCTTAAAGCCTTTAAAACCGTGGACTATCACAACACAGGGTCTCGATTTTTCGGGATCACCGGAATAAAGATCGAGGTTTATCCTTTCGCCTGATGTCATCTCAACAGAGAAATTATATTTCATGAACGGTAAAATGCTACAAAAACGGCATAAAATCAAATAATTCGTAAAAAAATGTTTGAAAATGCATTTTTTTTTCATTGAATGTTCCACGAGCATCCTTTTAATAAAATATTTGTTATTTTAGCATCATGAAACATCAGATAATATGTCACTTTTAGTAATTCCATCGATTGATATAAAGAGCGGCAGGACAGTCAGAACGGTTCAGGGGATACCCGAACTCGGGTGTTCTGAATATTGTGATGATCCGCTTGAAATGGCGATGATCTGGCGAAGTGAAAATGCGAAAATGATCCACGTTGTGGATTTTGACGGGATTTACGGCGATACTTCGGTAAATCACTCCCTCATTTCAGACATTTGCTCATCCGTGATCATACCGGTGGAATTTACCGGTGGTATCAGAAGTATCGCGGATGCTGAATATGCATTCGACGCGGGGGTTTCCCGGGTTGTAGTGGCTTCGGTTGTAATTCAGAACAGAAAAGAGTTTTACAGGATATTCGATAAATTCGGGCCTTCAAGAGTGGTTGTCGGTATAGATGTCATTGATAACGAAGTGGTGATCAAAGGCCGGAAACAGACAACCGGTATTCACCCGGCCGACCTGGCATCAGAACTCGCGGGAATCGGTGTGAACCGGTTTATCGTTACGGATGTAACCCGGAACGGTATGCTTGGCGGACCAAACCTCGCCCTCTCGAAAATGATTGCCGAAGTAACTGACCGGAGAGTCACCCACTCCGGAGGTGTGGCAGATAAAGCGGAACTGGATGCTGTTGCGAGTCTGGGAGAGTTCGGTGTCGATTCCCTTATCATAGGGCGGGCACTTTATGAGAACAGGTTCCCCTGTCAGAAGATCTGGCGTTTGGCTGAAGCTGGTATTTACGATTAATTTCAAGGAGATAGGCAATGATACAGTTCAAGAAAGTCCTTGTTCCTGTTGATTTTAGCGATTATTCAATTCAGGCATTGAAATTCGCCTCAGAGTTTGCCGGCATGTTCGATGCCGAGATCGTAACTATTTATGTAGTTGAACCGGTTATCTATCCTCCGGATCTTAGTATTGGTCAAATAGCACTCCCCACACTCACCTACCAGGTTGATGAGAGAGCAAAAGAGGAACTTGTCAGGGTAGCCGCTGAAAATATCGGATCAAACATTAAAGTTACCCCGGTGGTTAAACTCGGTAAACCTTATCTTGAGATCATTGAAGTTGCAAGAACTGAGGATGTTGATCTTATTATTATCTCCACACATGGCCATACCGGGGTTGAACAGATACTCTTTGGAAGCACGGCGGATAAAGTGGTAAGGAAGGCTCCATGTCCTGTACTGACACTTAGGGAGCCTGTTAAAGGATTTGATTTCAGGGAAAATCTCGCGAAATAACGGAAGTTTTTCTCAGGTTTTTCTGTTAACCACGAAGTCTACGAGTGAGAGAAGGGATGACTTGTATTCAGAATCCGGAAATATCATGAGACAGGTTTTGGCTTCATCTGCCAACTCTTCAGCTTTGATCTGAGCTTTTTTAAGTCCACCAAATCTGATGACAAAATCGATGATGGAAGAAACGTTGTCTTTTTGTTTGATATGCTTGATTTGTTTGATGATCTTTCCGGCTTCACTCTTTCCCGCGGCATCCATGGCGTAGATCAATGGCAGAGTGATCTTTTTCTCTTTTATGTCTCCACCGATCGGCTTTCCAAAGATCTTTGTTGTTCCTTCATAGTCGAGAATGTCATCTTTTATTTGAAAGGCGATACCAAGAAGACTTCCAAATTTCCTGGCAGCTTCTCTTTGCTCCACTTCAACTGTGGCACTCATCGCTCCCACATAACAACAGGTTTCAATGAGCGATGCTGTTTTATCGGATATCACCCGAAAATAGGTCTCTTCATCAATGTCAAGTTTCCTCGATTTTTCGAGCTGAAGAAGTTCACCTTCCGACATTCTTTTAACTGTTTCAGTTATCGTTTCCAGAAAATCATAATCTTTCGACTGCACCGAGAGCATCAAACCACGGGCAAGGAGGTAATCGCCGATCAATACAGAGGCTTTATTTTTCCAAATCGCGTTAATCGAAGGGAATCCCCTGCGTTTGTCTGCCTGGTCAACCACGTCATCATGTACAAGTGTGGCAGTATGTAGCAGTTCGACCATTGTCGCTCCCCGGTAGGTCCTCTCGTTATATCCTCCGCAGAGGCCGGCTGTGAGAAGAACAAGGGTAGGCCTTATCTTCTTCCCTTTTTGCTTGAGAATAAAAGAGGTGGCAATATCCAGCAGGCGGACATGCGATTTCATCGTGGATCTGAAGTGCTGGTTGAACTCCGTTAAACCATCCTTCACAGGTGCCAATACCCGGTCCATCACCGGTATGTTTATTTTTTCTTTACTGCCCATTTCGATATCAGGATACTGGATTCATATAAAAACAAAAGCGGTACTGAGAGCACCAGCATTGAAAAGGGATCGGTTCCCGGCGATAGAAATGCAGCCGCTATCATCAGGATAACTATGGCATGTCTTCGATATTTTGTCATGAATGCGGGTGTTAAAAGTCCGATCCGCGTTAAAAGATAAGAAAGAACGGGCAACTCGAATATCAGAGAGGTGCCCAGCAGAATGCTGAAGATCAGTGACATATACTCATCAAGCGAGAACATGTTAACAACTTCAGGACTTCCGAAACCGGCGGCGAAACTCAGGGTCATCGGGATCATTACGTAGTATCCGAACGCGGTACCAGTCAGGAAACAGAACGACGAGAAAAACGCTGCTTTAAGAAGCGCTTGCTTCTCATTACTATGCAACGCGGGCGCGATAAACTGCCACAGATGGTAAAAACTGTACGGAACCGTAACAATTAATGCAACAATAAAACTTACTTCAAAGTTTAACATTAACTGACCAAACGGTCTCAGGTTCTGTAACTTCACACCCGAGGCACCTGCCGGCAGAAGCAATACGGTATTTATTATTTCCTGAGCGAATGCTATAGACAGGAACCAGATCGGCACAACACCGGCAAGAATTTTAAGTATTCTTGCGCGGAGTTCGTCGAGATGATCCCAAAAGGACATTTCCACTCCGGAATCGCCGGGCTCCTGTGTTTCCTCCGTGTTCAGACTTCCGGTTTCTTCAGCGATCATTTACCTCCCGGCAAACAGTGGGAATCCGGAACAAAGTTCTTTCACTTCAAGACTTACCTTCTGAAGCATGTCATCATTCTCAGAGTTAACAACCGCCATATCGATAAGGGCGGCGATCCGGATCATCTCTTCTTCTTTCATTCCGCGGGTGGTTGATGCAGGCGTACCGATTCTGATACCGCTTGTAACGAATGGGCTCCTCTGATCGAATGGAACCATGTTTTTGTTCACTGTGATACCGGCTTTTCCGAGAGCGATCTCCGCGGCTTTTCCACTTATATTCTTGTTGGTCAAGTCTACAAGCATGAGATGATTATCTGTACCATTTGAGATGATGTGATAATCTCTTTTTATCAGCTCGTCAGCAAGTTTGCGCGCGTTCGAGCGTACCTGATGAACATAACCGGTAAATGAGTCTTGAAGTGCCTCACCAAACGCGACAGCTTTTGCCATGATAATGTGCATCAGTGGGCCACCCTGAATACCGGGCATGATTGTGCTGTCAATAAGCTCCGACATCATTTTGGGACGTCCGGTTTTGGGGACAGTAATTCCAAATGGATTTTCAAAGTCTTTTCCCATCAGTATCACACCGCCTCTTGGTCCGCGAAGTGTTTTATGGGTGGTAGATGTAACGAAATGACAGTATTCAAGAGGATTGTTCAGCAAACCCTTTGAGATGAGGCCTGCAGGGTGTGCCATATCGCAGAGAAGAAAGGCACCAACTGAATCAGCGATCTCTCTGAATCGTTTGTAATCCCAGTCGCGTGAGTAAGCACTGCCACCGGCGATGATCAGCCTGGGTTTTTCGGCCTTGGCGATCGCTTCAATTGCGTCGTAGTTTAAGAGACCGGTCTCACGGTCAAGTTCGTAAGCGAGGGCATGGTATATTTTGCCTGAAAAATTAACCGGTGAGCCATGTGTCAGGTGACCACCATGAGCGAGGCTAAGTCCGAGTATTTTATCACCCGGCTTCAGAATTGTCATAAATACGCCCATATTAGCTTGTGAACCACTGTGTGGTTGCACGTTAACATATTCGGCGCCAAAAAGTTTTTTCAATCTTTCCCTGGCAATATCCTCTGCCATGTCAACATACTCACAACCACCATAATATCTTTTTCCTGGGTAACCTTCAGCGTATTTGTTGGTCAGTATCGAACCGGCAGCCGCAAGAACGGCAGGACTTACAATATTTTCAGAAGCGATCAATTCAAGTTTTTCTGTCTGCCTCTTCGTTTCAAGATTTAATACTTCAAAAATTTCAGGATCGTTTTTCAAATGTTCGTAGATGTTAGATGATCTCCGTTTATTGTACCTTTAACAATTCTTCTATCCAAATATAACAACTTCCTTTGATCTTTACCTGATCTCCGGATTTGTAACCGTTTCTTTTAAAATCTTCCGGGTCAGGCAGATACTTTTCTATTGAGTTTATTCTCTCCTGCACACCGGGGAGAGCAGGTTCATAACCGATGGCATTAAGATATTTTTCGTACGCTATCTGATATACGCACTTGTCATAAAACTCGAGAGTACCGCACGCGCGGGCTGAATTTTCGTACACCAATCCTTCATAAAAAAGGGCTTTTCCCCACCCGCCTGCAACCTCTGAAGCCCGTCTGAAGTACTTTGACGCAGCGGCGTAGTTATCTTTTTTCTCATATAACACAGCAGCGTTAAAATAATATTCTTTCACCGCCGGTTCAAGTTTGAGGAGCTTCAGGTAGCCTTCCAGAGCCTTCCCTTCGTCATTGTTTTTTTCTGCCGCGAGGGTAAGCGCCTTCCAGTATTTTACCATTTCCGGAAACTCTGAAACAAGTCTGCTTAGATATATCAAGGCATCCTTGTAATTTGCCTTCTCGATCATAATTGAGGCGATCGCCCAGTTGTTTGATGCACTTCCCGGGTTACGGTCATGAAGTTTCAGGCGAAGCTTTAATAATTCATCAGGAGAATCGGCGAGATTGGATATTGCCTCTCCCCACTTCGGATCATCGGGATACTTTTCGAGCAGATAAGTTAGAATATCAAGTACTGAAAGCATTGTGGAAGTGTCTCGAATATCCGCGTGCACCGCTTTTTCTGATATCCTTTTCAGGATAACCTCGTCAACCTCCGGTTTGGTACCGAGCACGCTTTGGTATACGGGGTAGATAACAGCAAAATCTTCGTTAAAGTACTTGTCGAGTATGAAAGCATGATAAAGTTTGTACGAAAGTGAGTTGGCAGCATCGTTCTTCACCGCTTCAGAGTAAAAAGCGTTGATAAGATCGTAAGTGATCCCGGAAGCGGAATCATTGATCATGTGAGCGATAACATCGCTGAACTTGGGGAAAAACCACGGGGAGTATTCCCTAATCTCCGGCAAACGGAAAAGTTCAGAACCCGACTCTAATGCTGAATCGTAAATCCCCTTTTCCACATAGAGAGAGAAAAGATCGTACTTTACTTTAAGCGAATCGGCTTTACTTACTGAAAACAGCAAAGCCGATAAAACTAAAAGGGTTATGACCGGGAATCGATCAGACAGTCTCACAAATCTCAGTAATCGTTTCGTAGAAACCAAAGTTCACCAACACTAATGCCCACCAGGAAACGGAGTGTGTTGTCTTTGATCACATTCGCATAGGAAGAGGTGTTAAATGAGTATTGTAAACCAAGATCGATGAAGTTTGCCGGTGAAAGCGGTATGGAGATACCGGCGCCTGTTGTGATTCTATATGCTGATTCCCCGGAAAGCAAGTAAGGCAGTTTTTCGTAGCTTACACCAAATCTGTAAGACAGATCGGGGGTGTAAGTCGCGCTCCTTAAATTGGGATTGTACTCAATACCCGCGCTCAACTTGAATGAGTTGGTCAGGGTTTGTGGGGTGGAGCCGGTCATTGAAAAATCTTCCCATGTCTGGGCAAGATAATCAGCAAATATCTTCGTGCGTGGGTTTACCTTTAGCGAAATACCCGCGAACATCCTCGCCGGGATCACAGTTTCAAGGTCGCCTTTTGAGAGTGTATCGTGATATCCGAAATTATTTATGGTAAAATTAGCATAATCGCCTTTCAGAGTGGTACCGACAGTGTAACCGGCTGATAGACGTATCTCTTCAAGTCCTGAAATTCCAAAGTATTCATTCAGATTATTTGAAAGTATTCCGAATGTTCCCGCAAAACCTTTAAAGTTCTGTTGACGGGCATAAATTCCGTCGACAACACTGGTAGTGGAAAACCTGGCAGAAGATTTGTACTCATAATGGCCAATAAGGAAGTCAGCAGAGGCACCTATGTTCCAACCGAATGGCAGCCTGTAGGATGTACCCATGAATATTTTGGTTATTCCGCCATCATAGAGGTATTCCTCTTTTACGGTAGAGGGAACCAGCGAACCCGCTGTGGAAATAGTTGCGTCTCTCGAACCATCATAACTGACATCTGAGTATTTATTTACACCAAATACAAGACCGACACCATGCTCGATACTGACCGGAAAACCAATATTAAACCCGGGAAGATAACCACCACCGTAATATGAGTTCCGTGTAGCATCTTTTACAAATGAAGCTTCAAGAACCTGACCGAAATCAGCGCGAGTAAGTATAAAACTTCCGTATGAGGCAGGATTAAGGAGATTGATCCTGTCTTCGTCATAAATTGCAGTTCCCAGCTCACCGAACGAGAGATCCCTTGCGGTGGTACCATAAAGTACCGTTCCAACTCCAAATCTGGAATAGACCGTGTTGACCTGCGCAAAGGTAACAGAAGATATTATAAAGAGAGTTAACAGAAATATTCTTCTCATCTAATCAGTCCAGTTTTGTGTAGGTTATGATCAATTTTGGCTTCAAAGCCTCAGATGCGTTTGAATTTTTGAGAATTATAGTCTCTAATCCTTCGACCGGGTTGGAAGTGGAGATCAGGAAACCATAATTTTTCTTGCTTAGATACACCTGCCTCATAACAGTGGTCAGGTTTCCCGAGTACTTGCCGGAGGAGTAGTAAAGATTGGTAGTATAAAGCGAATTGACACTAAAAGTACTGTCGTTGGTAAGATCGTCGAATATACTTACCAAAAGACCATTTAGAGCCGAATTACCGATCTTGTGTTTAGTGGTATCAACTGAAAGTATCATTTCGGCATTATTGATGAAAACTGTTGGCGGAAGTTTAGCCAGATCAATATATATTCGCGACTCGATGGCAGTGC
>JAEYUD010000287.1 GCA_023433685.1 Bacteroidota bacterium | reverse complement strand
CCTGAGAACACGGGTAACGGGCAACGGGTAACGGGTAACGAATCCTCACCACTCGCCACTCGCCACACGCCACTGATAGCGGGTAACTCCCCCTGGCTTCTATTCGCCTTCGTGCTCGCGCTTTCGTTCTCGAATCACATGACCACGCTGTTGATAATTCCCGCGACCGCGTATCTCTTTTTTGTCCGGTTTGGGTTGAAAAAAGAAGGGTTTATAACCCTTGCCAGGATGCTTGGGCTGTTTTTCCCCGTTTTGATCCTTATATACGCGTATATGCCGGTTAGGGCAGCGATGGATCCACTCATCAATTGGGGAAATCCGTTTGACTGGGAGCATATAATGCGTCATGTTTCGGGCAAGCAGTATCAGGTTTGGCTCTTCAGTTCTTCTGCTGCCGCGGCTAAAAACTTTGCAAAATTTTTCTCGGGTCTGCCAACGGAGTTTTATCTTTCATTATTGGTTTCCGTGATTGGTATCTTTTACCTGATCGGCAGATCAACAAAGATTCTCATCACGGCATTGCTCCTGATCTTCGGTACAGTTATGTATGCTATTAACTATGACATTGTCGATCTTGAGTCCTACTTCCTGCTGGCTTACATTGGATTTTCATTACTGGCTGTTTTCGGAGTATTATTTATCCAATCGCGACTTAAAGACATCCGAAAGACCGCCGGTGTGGCAGCCGTACTCGTTCTGATACAGGCCGGAGTTACATACGGTGATGTAAATCAAAGCAACAATTATATTTTCGAGCAATACACAAAAGCAATTCTCGACAATTCCCCAAAAAATTCAGTTGTCTTCAGTTACCAGTGGGACTTCTTTGTCTCCGCGTCTTACTACTTTCAGTTTGTTGAAGGGATCAGGAATGATGTGGCGGTAATTGACAAAGAACTTCTCCGTCGGTCATGGTACTACAATCAACTTGACAATAAATATCCGTGGCTCACTTCATCGTACAAGAAAGAGGCAGATGTTTTTCTAAAGGAAGTGGTGCCGTTTGAACGTGAGCTTCCGTATGCCGCTCAGGTTATCGAGGGCGCCTACAGAGACGTGATGCTGGCGATGCTTCTTAATAACATGAAGAGTCGCACCGTTTTCATTGCTCCCGAAGTTTTCGAGAAGGAGATCGCCAACAAAGAGATCGTGTTGCCAGACAGCATTAAACTTGTACCGGACCTCTTCTTCTACCGGCTGACCACGGGGGATCAGTACATACCCGCTGCAGATCCCAATTTTGTTTTCAGCTCAGGAGGGGTGCGGAATTACTATGTTGAGCAGATAGAAGGAATTGTCGGGACGATGCTTCTTAGACGTGCCCAGTACGAACTTGGATATCATAAAAAAGATCGCGCGAAGATTTATATCGACAAAGTGGTCAAAGATTTCCCCGGGCTGAATGTACCTCGTGAACTTCTTGATCAGATAAAATAGAAAGTGAAAAATGACAGAACTTATAAAAAAACTTGACCCCACGGGTCAGTTTGAAGTACTTAAAAATTCATGGCAACAGATCGAAAATGCCCTGGCTAATGATTATAAAGTGAGCCTTGATGTTTCCGGCACTAAAAATATCGTGATCTCGGGGCTTGGAGGTTCCGCTATCGCCGGAGATGTTTTCGCGCTCTGGGCGAAGGTTGAGCTGAAAGTGCCGCTTTATGTGAACCGCAATTATGGAGTGCCGAACTTTACATCAGAAGAGACACTGGTTGTGCTTTCCTCTTATTCCGGCACAACCGAAGAAACACTTTCGGCTTACCAGGCTGCAGGTGAGAGGGGCGCGAAAAGGATCTGCCTTACCACGGGTGGCACACTGAAGGAGTGGGCTGATCGTGACGGGGTGCCGGCAGTTCCCCTGATGCCGGGGTTTCAGCCAAGATACGCGCTCTACACTTCATTTTTTAACATACTTAACCTCTTTGCCAAACTCGGACTCGTGAAAAGGGATGATGAACTTCTTAACAGAATTGTTGCCCGGATCAAAACCAAGGGGGAAGAGTTCTCGCAACCGCAGAACTCCGCGTGGTCAGTTGCTGAAACCGTGAACGGAAAATTACCGATCATATACTCTGCCGCGGGGGTTACTGATTCCCTCGGAACCCGCTTCAAGGGTCAGTTCAATGAAAACGGGAAAACCCATGCGTTCCACAACATCTTCCCGGAAATGAACCACAACGAAATAATTGGCTGGGAAACCTACGGGCAGATGAACGAGAACTGGATCGTTTTCGAAGTGCTTGATTCAACAATTCATCCCCAGATTCAAAAACGGTTCGACGTGTTTAATGAAATTCTTGAGAAACTTGAAGTGCCGCTTGTGAAGATCATGAGCAACCTCCCGACATACCAGGAGCGTCTCTTCGACATGATCTATTATGCCGACTGGATAACCTACTACCGAGCCATCGTCTGGGAAAAAGATCCGGTTGAGATTGATTATATACACTTACTGAAAGATCGATTGAAATAGTGTAGAGTGTAGAGTGTAGAGTGTGGAGTCCGCCGCGGCGGAATGAGCGATGAGTTTCCCTCGCTACTCGCCACTCGCTACTCGCTACTCGCTACTCACTACTCGCTACGGTCAACGGTCAACGGGTAACGCAGAACAGACAACGAAATTATGATAGATATAGTAAGCCTTTCCCTCCAGTTCGGGGGGAAGTATCTTTATAAAGATGTAAATTTTAAAATAAATGCCGGTGACAAGATCTCCCTCGTGGGATCGAACGGAACCGGTAAATCTTCCCTCCTGAAAATGCTTAATGGCATGCTGGAGCCGGAGAAGGGGGATATTTTTAAACGGAAGAATCTGGCTGTCGGGTATCTTCCGCAAGAAAATGTTACCCATAAAGGAAGGCCACTGCTTGAAGAAGCGCTTGCCGGAGTACCCGGTTTGAAAGAACTTCAGGAAAAAGAGAAAGAGATCACCGCGTTATTGAGTGATCCGGGTCTGGAAGAACTTGAGCATCTTGGTCTCGTTGAGCAATTGGGTGAGATACACCAAAGGCTGGAAGAGATCGATTCATACAGTGCCGAAGCCCGGGTCGAGAAGGTTTTACTGGGACTCGGATTCTCCCAAACCGATTTTGAAAAGCTCACCGATCATTTCTCCGGTGGCTGGCAGATGCGAATAGCTCTTGCCAAAATGCTCATCGCCGAGAATGACCTGCTGATGATGGATGAGCCAACCAACCACCTTGATATCGACTCACTTGAATGGCTTACCGGTTTCCTTAGAACCTATAAAGGAGCCCTTCTGCTTGTTTCGCACGACCGCCGTTTTGTTAACGCTGTGACCAACAAGACACTTGAGATATACAACACCGATTTTTCCGTGTTCAACGGCAACTTTGATCACTACCTGCGTGCCAAAGTTGAACGGGATGAGAGGGTGGAGCATGAGTTCGAGCAACAGCAGAAGCGGATGAAGGAGATACAGAGCTTCATCGACCGGTTCAGGTACAAATCGACCAAAGCAAAGCAGGTACAGAGCCGTGTAAAAATGCTTGAGAGGTTTGACAAGATCGATCTTCCCGATTTCGAGAAGGGGATAGCCTTTAAATTCCCTGAACCCCCAAAATCGGCTCAAATAATGTACGAAGTGAAAAGTCTCACCATGAGATTCGGGGAAAATCTTGTTTTGGACAAGATCGATCTCCGGATAGAAAAAGGTGACAAACTTGCTTTCGTCGGTCCGAACGGCGCGGGAAAATCGACACTTTCAAAGATAATTGCCTCGGTTCTTACGCCGACATCAGGCGAGAAAATACCCGGTTACAACACATCAGTGGCTTATTTTTCGCAGGAGCAAAGTGAAGTGTTGGATCCTGATCTTGATGTTCTTGAGACCATAGCGATGGAAGCAGGAGACATGACACTTCCCCAGATCAGGGCACTGGCGGGATCGTTCCTGTTTACAGGTGATGATGTCTTTAAAAAAGTGGGTGTTCTCTCCGGTGGTGAGAAAAGCAGGGTGGCGCTGGCGTTGTTGCTGTTAAAGAAGGCGAATCTCCTGATAATGGATGAGCCGACGAACCATCTTGATTACAACAGTAAACTCGTTCTGCAGAAAGCTCTCATGAATTTTTCGGGTTCGTTGGTTATTGTCTCGCACGATGTTGATTTCCTTCAGCCGATCGTGAATAAGGTGGTTGAGATCCGTCGTGGTTCTTTCCGTGTTTTCCCCGGAACTATCGAATACTACCTTCAGAAACGGGGAGAAGAGATGATGGAGCGGAATGAGATCGCCGCCACTTCCCGCAGACAGGAGGCAGATGCTGCCGCGAACAGAAAAGACCAAAAACGCCTCGAAGCCGAGCTCCGCAACAAACGCTACAAAGCCACAAAAGGCATCAATGAAAAAATAGAGAAATTGGAGCTGGAGATCGAAAGTCTCGAGGAAGGGATCGCGCAGCTTGAAACCGCCATGGGAGAGCCTGATTTCTTCGATGATGCCATGGAGGCCAAAAAGAAAACCGACACGTATCAGAAATTGAAAGAAACACTTGAGCAGAAAATGGAAGATTGGGAGGTCCTCCAGACCGAACTGGAGGGGATCCTCGCCAATCTTGAATAATTTAGTTAGCTCGTACTACTCTTAAGCCAAAAAGTTCGTTCGCCACTTTAGGTGAAACACCCCATCTGAGGGTTGTACGGGTTTGAGTTCCGGCATCTTCCCGGCTTCCGCCTCTCGCAACTCTTCTTGTACCCGAATTAGCCCCTGTCGGGTCGGTCTTGGCTGCGGGAGTATAATCTCCGTACCAGTCCCAGCAAAGTTCATGCAGTCCGCCGCTCATACCGAAAATCCCCAATTCGTTGGGTTTAAGAGTTCTTTTTCCTTTAGAGACCTCATCATCATTTTCCGTGCACCATGCAACTTCGAGGAAATCGTTGCTACCGCTATAGATGAAACCCTTGCTTTTATTTGCACCGATCGCGGCGTATTCCCACTCCGACTCGGTTGGCAGACGGTAACCGTTCGCGGTGAAATCAGCAGTTACTTTCCATTTTAGATCATCCACGTATGAATCGGTGTTGTTTGGGTCTTTAGTTGATTTGTCGATCTTGTAAACGGAGGTAAGACCTTCTTTCTCGCTGAGTTTGTTGCAGAACTCGACGGCCTGATACCATGAGATGCCTGATTTGGATTTGTCACTTCCGCCATCATCATCGTCCATTACCATATCCCATATCTTTTGTGAGACGGGGTATTTGCCGATCATGAAACTTTTCAGAGAGACCTTGTGTGTCGGGCGTTCGCTCAGCTCGCAATTCACCAGCTCTGAATTGCAACCCATCAGGAAACTCCCAGCCGGCACTTCAACCATTTCAATGGAACTCCCTGCCTGGGCGGGTACTTTAACTGTGAAAAACATTAGAAACAGAAACGAAAAAGCATATTTTACCACAATTTACCTCGATTTTTATGATTAGATATTGTTTTTTAGAAGTTGTAAGGCAGGAGTTAAAAATAAATATTTTAAACCAATATTCAATATAAGGAAAATATTCTGATGTGAAATTATTAAATGAAATTTTTGGTAAGATGTTCAGCTTTTGGGGGGTGTTGACTCGTGTAATTCTTTCTACCTACATTTGGCTCCTACGGAGCCGGAATCCCGCAAAGCGGGATCAATTCTGAAAATCCTCTAATCCTTTAATCCTGATTCGGACAGCCGATAAATAGCACCCCTACGGGGAGCATTGTTTGTGGTCGGGGGGGTCTACCAACATGTGGCTCCTACGGAGCCGGAATCCCGCGGAGCGGGATCAATCCTGAAAATCCTTCAATCTTGTAAATCCTGATTCAGACAAAATAAGTGGCTCCTGTGGAGCCTGAATCCCGCGTAGCGGGAATAACATTTCATATTTCACTTCGCCGCGGCGAATCACATCTAAAAAAAGGCCACCCATTTCTGAGCGGCCTTCTCCGAATAACATTTAACATCTAACATTTAACATTTAAAAACTCTTCCGTCAGCGCGATACCCCCATATATTGCGGCATCGTCTCTTAAGATGGTTCCTACGATCTGAACAGATTTCGCAGAGTCGCCGAGGGAGAATTTGTGGAATGATGATTTTATTCTGGGGAGCATGTATGATTCATTTGCTTCGAGTACGCCACCTCCGATGATGATGATCTCGAAGTTCATCAGGTTGTTGATACCGGCAAGAACACGTCCGATTGTTTTGCATGCCTGGTTCACCACCTTTGTGGTAACCTTGTCACCTGACTCCAAGGCCCGGGCGAGGGCTTTGCTTTTAATTTCTTTACTTTTGTCGGCTTTGTCTTTCAGCATGCTCGGTTTCCCTTTTTTAATATGGGAAACTATGTCGCGAACCATGGCGGTACGGCTGGCGAGTGCTTCGAAGCATCCGGTTTGCCCACAGCCGCATTTGGGACCTTGTTCGTGAACATTAATGTGTCCTATTTCTCCGGCAACCCAACCGGAACCGCGGTAAACCTTGCCGTCAATAATTAGTCCGCCACCAATTCCTGTTCCCACGAAAACCACGAGAGCATTCTTCTTTCCTTTAGCGGCACCAAAAGCGAGTTCACCTGCCGCGGCGAGGTTAACATCATTCTCGATTATAACAGGGTAGGGGAGTTTATCTTTCAGATGTTCGCCGACGTGATAGTTTTTCAGTCCAAGGTTTGGAGCGATGCCGATAACACCGGTATCCATATTCACCGAGCCCGGAATTGCGACGACAACCGAGGCAACCTGCTCCGGATGAATGC
>JAEYUD010000272.1 GCA_023433685.1 Bacteroidota bacterium | reverse complement strand
CGACAGCATGGGCGAAACATCTGTCTTCCCATCTCCATCTATATCCGCAAAGGAAATATAATTCCACCATGACCGGTAATTTGCGTAAGCCGAATCGGGCTTTAAAACATAGTACTCAACAGGTTGGATACTCGGCGTGGCTATTAGGAAATAGAAATACCAGGAATATGAAATTGTAACAAATTCCTCCCATCCATCACCATTAAAATCTATCGGCCAGTCTCTACCGAAAAGAATCGAAATATGATTACTATCGGGATGGTAAATTACGAAATCAGGTATAGTGTCAATATCAGGACCTCCAAGAAAAACATCATAACTAACAGGATATGTGTTTATTACTCCTCTATGCCTTATGACATCTCTAAATCCATCCCTGTTAATATCACAGGCTGTTATGGTGATGGGATTATAAGTTTTTATGTAAAATGCAGGCGTATCGGGGACCGGGTTACCCCCATAATAAAAATATGCTTTCCCTTCAGAACCGGGCGCGGTTGTGTCCATCTTTGTAATCATAAAATCATCACAACCATCGCCATTTTGGTCTCCCATGTAAATAACTGATTCTGCCCAATATAAACCGGTTGTTCTGAAAATCAATGAATCAAAATACTGAGCCTCCACAGCAGAACTCAATAATAAAATTAAACCGGATATTAGCATCACTGTTTTTAGGTATTTACTCATTCTATCTTTCAAAAAATAAGAATCTAAAAAACGGCTTAACGACATCTTAAATGATTAAATTGTCGTGTTGCATCAAAATTGGTTTTGTAAATATTTTCCGGAGAAGAACCGTATGATGGTTCTCAACAGGGTGAGGAAGGGTTATTTTATGGAAGATTTGCTCAAAAAGAGCCGGGGGAAATATCCTAAGACATCCTGCCGGTTAACTTGCAACTATTGGAACAATTTTTGTTCCGGTTAGTTATTTTCCTGCTTTTACATTGCTCCGCCGTATTTAATAAAAACTTGAACTTAAATTACACATTTTTTTTAACAAGTGTCAATAGGTCTAATATGAGAAGGCGATTCTTTCCGGCAGCCGTTATAAAAACTAGATCTGAAATGTGAAATACTATTTAATGTGGATTTCTGGTTTTATAACTTCTTCCGTCGCAATGTTGCCATAGAAAATATCACGGGGATAATCCAAATAATTCAGTCTCCGTGGCAGAAGCAAACCCCCTCAGCACCGGAAAATAATTCCCCATCTGTGGTGGAACCTCGAGGCGGGAACTCTCCTCGAGATAATGGATCAGTTCAAAAGCGTTCGCTGGCGCGTTCCCAACGGGGTGATTGTTGAAGATGACATAGACCTCCTTAAGGTGCTCCAATGACTTCTTTACCAATTGCGCCAATTCTGCTATTTCACCAGGTGAATAAAGATACCTGTATCTCTCGTTCTGCTGTTCGTAGCTTTGCTCTTTTCCGAAGTTGGAGATGGAATCGCGCCATCCCCGCTCATTCCTGCCGTGGAGGCGGATGTAAGCCCTGCCGTTCACAATGTTCAAACGGAATGAAAGAGCCTCTCCGATCCGTGGCTGATCGATACTCGCCGGGATCAATCCCCACTCGCGGCAGAAACCGAGAGCTTCATTACTGCCCCATGAGTTATGCCGCGCTTCCAGAATTTTATGATAACCACAGAAGCGGTCGTTCAACTCGACAAGGTAGTTCGCCGTGACATCGTTAAAGGGAAAAGAATAAGGGAACTGGATCAGCATCCCCCCGAACCTTTCTCCCCTGACCAGCACATCGAGAAGACTCCTCACGGAGTCGATATTCTGCTTCACGAACTCCCGTTTGTGAGTAAAATCCTGATGCAGTTTCACCGTGAAGTGAAAATCGTCGTTGCGCTCCACCTTTTTGAGCCACTCAAGCGCGACACCGGGGTGCAGGTACTGGTAGTAGGTGGAGTTGATCTCAACCGTGTTAAAATAGCGCGAGTAGTATGTGAGCTTGTCGAACCCCTCCCCCTGTTTCTTCGGGTAGAACATTGGCGACCAGTCTTTATACGACCATCCCGCGGTGCCGATCATAAACTTCGTCATCACTGCTCCTTACGAATACCTTCCCGTTTTGGCATCCATGCTTCTGTAAATGCCCACCACGACACCAACTATGTGGAAGTGGGGGTAAGATTCATCCACCGTGATCGGCGCGAACTCAGGGTTTTCGGAAACCAATTCGATCTTCTTCCCTTTTTTGAAGTAGCGCTTCACCAGGGCACCGTCATCCAGAACTGCAGCAACTATCTTCCCGTTTCCGGGTTCTGCGTTCGGATTCACGATTATCACATCACCGTTGAAGATGAAGGCATCCTTAAGGCTCTCCCCTTTTACCTTCAAGAGGAACGATTCCCTGGGTATCTTTATCATGTTCGGCAGATCAACTGTGTCGATCGCGCCCGGGTAGATTGTCACGGGACTACCCGCCGCGGCCTCTCCAATAACAGGACGGGTGATGAACATGTTCTCCTCAAGCAGAAGTTCTATCCCTCTTGCCACTTTCTCATCCCGTTTTATCAGCCCCTTCTTCTCAAGTGCCTGCAAGTGCTCACGGACGGTGGAGCGGTTCTTGTAACCGAATTTCTCCGCTATCTCCGAGAGTGACGGGGGTCTCCCCTTCTCATCCCGAAAATCAATGATGAACTGAAGTATCTTCTGCTGGATCTCTGTCAGGTTTCTCGTCATGGTTGTTCCAATTCTTGCGCGTTCAAAATACCATACATTTGTATGGGTAATATATGGTTTCCTTACATAAATGTCAAGTTATTTTTCTCATCGGGTTCTCTGCCTATTGTAAGATTTCTTTGCACCACAGAGCACACTGAGTCCGCCGCTGCGGAACAGAGAAGTTTTTAGACGCAGATACACACGGATCAAACAGATAGACGCGGATTAATTATTAGAACCTTATACCCATGCATTTTGAAATTATCAGGAAAATAAATCTGCGAAAATCCGTTAAATCTGCGTGTATCCGCGTGCTTAAATCATCACAGTGGGCTCTGTGATCCGCCACAGGCGGACTGTGGTTTATTCCACCTTTAAAATGTTTCGCACCTCCAACAAATAACCTAACTTTCGGTACACAAAAAACACTTTTAGGATACAATGCGACGGATAGTTTTGCTTTTGATGGTTGTTCTGCCATCAATTATTTCAGCACAGCGGATACTCACCCCGCTCGAAAAGTCGGGATTCACAAAACTTACCACCCATCAGCAGATGATGGATTTTATAAGAGAGTTGGAGGAAGGTCACGCTAAGTTTGAGGTGAAGACCATCGCGACATCAGTACAGGGCCGGGAAATACCTGTTTTGGAGTTTTCATCTTCCGTTTTTGGTCAGGACACTTCGAAACTTATGGTTTTACTCTTCGCGCAACAACACGGGAATGAGCCATCAGGGAAAGAGGGCGCGCTTATGTTGATCTCAAAACTGGCGGCAGGTGAGCATGGCTGGTTGCTTGATTACCTCGATATCGCCATTGTTCCGATGATGAATCCGGACGGTAATGAGGTTGACAGAAGAAGAAACGGAAATGGCGCCGACCTTAACAGAAGTCATTTGGTACTTGATCAACCTGAAACTATCGGTCTGCACAAATATTTTAATGAAAACCTCTTCCATGTTTCGATGGATGTACACGAATATTCACCATTTTCCAGCGACTGGATGGAACATGGTTACCGGAAGAATTCTGATATTACCGCGGGACGCCTCACAAATATTAACACGCCACAGAGTTTCAGGGATATCTCCGACAGCAAGTATCTCCCCTTCCTGAAAGAGTTCATTCAAATCGCGGGATATACATATTCGGAGTACACTCCCGGCGGACCTCCTGAAATTGAATACATAAGACACAGTACTTACGACATCAACGACGGAAGGCAGAGTATTGGCTCGCAGGGTACTCTTTCATTCATTCAGGAAGGGATGAACGGAAAAGACTCGATCAGCAACATTGAAAGAAGGTCTAAAAGCCAGATGATTGGGATGCAGGCATACCTTACCTGGATGTGCGATAATGCCCTTAAGATCAAACCAATGGTTGAGAGCGAGAGGGAAAAAATAATAAGTGGATTTCCCGGAGAAGTGGCGATTCAGATGGAACACCGTTCTGATGGCCGTGTTCTTGAGATGCCTGTGTTAAGCCTTAAATCGGGCAAGGATACTGTAATAACGGTCAAAAATTACAGACCGGTGGTGGCATCCATCTTCGATGTTAAAAAACCGGCAGGCTACCTTATCCCGGCTGAAAGAAAAGACCTGATTCAGTGGACTGAAAGACATGGGTTTACCACCTCAAAGTACAAATCTTCCGCTTCGGACAAGATCGAAGAATACACTATAACAGCAATCGATTCGATCGATTTCGAGGGAGACATCGTGATCAATCCCTCATACACGATCACAAAACTGACACCAGGAAGTTTGCAAGGAGAATACCATCTCCTTTCCACAAAACAGCTTGCGGGCAACGTTATTGTGCAGGCTCTTGAGCCCAAGAGCATTATTGGTCTGGCAACTTACAAGAAATTTGAATATCTTGTGAAAAAGGGCGAAAAATACCCGGTACTTCGCCTGATCTACTGATCTTTGCTCATTCTTAAATGGTCTGCCCGCTTCATATTCTTTATTTTTGAAGCTTTTCTGAAGCGGGCGGCCGACCAATCCTCATCTATCGCCACCATCCTGACCGGCTCATACCCAAGATCTCCGATCGGTTGCCAACCTTCATCACGAGAAAGATCAACTTTGTATTTCTTCGACGATTTCTTTGGATATGCCCACCAGTAACAGCCGTCTTCCTGAAGTAACGCGTCAACTTTAGCGGCATTTTCAACTATCTGTTCTTCTGATAAAACAAAAACAAGCGCGAACGGATAGCGTTGAAGTGAAGGTTTGCAGTGCACTCCCGTCTCCTTTTGAAATTCAGCGATGTGTGGCTTGAACTCTTCCGGCGGGTTAATTATCAGGATAGGCCCATGCCCCTTGAAATTCATTTTCTTAAGTAAAGGATTCATCAGTTATCTCCGGTACAATTTGTAATAAGCAAAATTACTTTTTAATGGTGAGAATAACAAGTTCCCCTTCCCCTGTTTGAAACCTTTTCCTCATATTTCCATCACACTTAAAAGAAATTTATCAATTGAGGAAAACATGTCGCAAGTTAAAGCTTATGTAAAACAGATCAACGGAATAAGTTTTGTCGGGAAAACCGATTCAAACCACTGGGTTGCCATGGACGGACCAGAGGATTTCCTCGGAAGCAACGCCGGAATACGCCCGAAGGAATTGATGCTTCTCGCCCTCGGAGGCTGCACCGGAAGTGATGTGGTGGCAATACTTCAGAAGAAGAGAATAGATGTCCGCTCTTTCGAGATAAATATTACCGCGGAGATGACCGATGACCATCCGAAAGTTTACTCGTCAATGAACATCGAATATGTTTTTAAAGGCAAAGGTATCAAAGAGTCCGATGTTGAGCGAGCCATCGAACTCTCACAGACCAAATATTGCGGTGTTACCAAAATGTACGAAAAAGCGATGACCATCACCCATTCGTTCAACATTCACAACGAAGAATAATCCGTGCTCTGAATTTGCTTATTCATATAAACTCATTTTTCCGTATAATTATTGTTGGAAAAAATATTTTTTAACAGATCAAACTGAAAATAACTCCGGAGAAAGTTTATGTCACACCATCTTATCGCGCATGTCGAAATACCTTCAACCGATCTCGAAAGATCCACGAAATTCTTTAACGATGTGTTCGGATGGGACTTAAAAGAATTCGGACGGGGCTACATGCTTTGGAACAGCCGCCAAGGAACAACCGTTGGCCTCAGAAAAGTTGAAAAAACAGTTATTGGCGACTCTCCCGTATTCCACATTCTGGTCGATGATATAGAGGATACAGCAAAAGCGATCAAAAAAGCCGGTGGTAGCTTGTTTAAGGAAAAGGCTGTAATTCCTGTTTACGGATACTACGCGGTTATACAAGATCCTGACGGGAATAAGATCGGGCTTTACCAGGCTCACTAATCGATCAATTTGAATCGAACCAAAACAGGAATATGAATATGAGTAACGGAACAATAAAGAGAATCGCTGTAAATACCGGAGGTGGCGACGCGCCCGGTCTTAATGCGGTTATCAAAGCCGTAACAATGTCCGCCATACAGCGCGGATGGGAAGTTTACGGAATCAAAGACGGATATAACGGGGTTTTTCTCCCCGCTCACTACCCTAATAACGACGGAGTTATCCGTCTTACCCCCGAAATAGTAAAAGACATCACTTCAATGGGTGGAACGATTCTCGGCACCACCAACAGAGGTAACCCACTTAGATTCCCAATGAAAACCGCCAACGGAACCGTTGTTGAAGTTGACAGATCAGATGAAATAGTTGAAGGCTTAAAACGTCATAATATTGATGCCGTTATTGCCATTGGCGGTGACGGATCTTTGACGATGGCAAACGAGTTTCACAAAAAAGGAGTCAGAATTGTTGGTGTCCCGAAGACGATCGACAACGATCTTAGCGGAACTGCAACAACTTTCGGTTTTGATACCGCGGTTTCATTTGCCACCGAGTGTATCGACCGTCTCCACTTCACTGCCAAGGCTCACAAAAGGATCATGGTGGTGGAAGTGATGGGAAGATATGCCGGCTGGATAGCCCTTAACTCGGGTGTTTCAGGCTCTGCTGATGTTATCCTGATCCCTGAAATACCCTACGATATCAACAAGGTTTCCGACTTCCTGAAAGGAACTTTCACGGAAGAGAAGGACTATTCGATCGTGGTCGTCGCTGAAGGTGCTTTCCCGAAAGATGGTTCATACGCTGTCATCGAGAAGGAAGCCGGTAAAGCCGAGAGACTCGGCGGCGCGGCTGATAAAGTGGCTGAAGCACTTCAACACTTGACAGGCAAGGAATCAAGAGTTGCCATTCTCGGGCATCTTCTGAGAGGTGGAAGTCCGACAACTTTCGACAGACTTCTTTCGCTTCGTTTCGGCGCCGCGGCAGTTAGAGCTCTTGAAGAGGGACATTCAGGTGTTATGGTTGCCCATCAGATACCTAACATGATCTATATCCCCATCGAAGAGGCAATCGGCAAAATGAAGCTTGTCGATCCCGAAGGTGAAACTGTTAGAACAGGCCGTGAACTCGGTATCTGTTTCGGCGATTGATCCCCCGGTCTCAGATATAAAAATTAAAGGCTGTCGTTTCCGGCAGCCTTTATTATTTTAAATCACTTTAACAAATTCAACTTGATGATCCGGGAGGAAGAACCCATTTCAGAAAGAAGCTCCAGTCTTGCGAAATAAACTCCTGATGACAACCCGGACGCGTCAAACAGATAACTCCCTCGTCCTGGTGGAGTATAGCCTAAATTCCGGGATGACACAACCTGACCTAACGTGTTGTAAATATATAGGTTAACCTCTCCCACCCGTGGGAGTGTCCAACCAAGTGTTGTCACGGGATTAAATGGATTTGGATAAGCATTCTCAACCCTGAAATCCTCAGGCAATTCGGCTTCTCTCACACTCGTCGGCGATTGCTTAAAAACAAATTTGGCAATTACAGGCAAATGGTCAGAGCCATAGTGTAAAGCGTTGGCTATCGTTTGTCCCACCGCCGTGTTCGGTGGTCTGTTGATCGAATCATTAAAGTGTGTACCGTCATTTCCGTAGGCTTTATATGAATTGCGAAGGAATTCGATACCTCCGGTATCTGATATGGCCTGCGAGAACAGGATAAGATCAAAACGGTCATCCATGCCTCCTGTAGATCCCCCCTCAAAAGATCGAGTCCTCGGCGATTGCGTGTGGTGGATCGCGTACTGCGACTGGTTCCAGGTACCTGTCATCACTATTGGATCGATAAAGTGACCCTCTGTACCGGCATTAACTGCTTTCAGTTTCTGATAGGCAACTTCTGTTGAACCGTATATATTGAAATCACCACAAACGAGGAAATTTCTTCCGGCGGGCCATGAGTTGGTTACGCTTCTGATTGCATCCACTTCCCTGCCGCGCTGAGCTTCATTTGTTGCTCCGGTGCTTGCCTTCAGGTGTACAGAAAATATAAACAAGGTATCACCTGTGACCCGGTGTTTTAACTGAAACAAGTTGACATCCCGAAGTTCAGTAGGTATCCTGGTGTTACTTACAAAGTAAAACTTTGTTGAATCATAAAAAATACCGTTGTCTGTGTCAGGACCATCAAGCCAGGCTCCTTTGTTATAGTTCGGAGAAACAGGCTTCAAGACGTTCGCCAAAAAACCATCAATACCGATCTGAGACGTCACCTCCTGGATCACAAGTACATCAGGTTTCACTGCGGTCATAGTGGTTTTTTAGTAGGGGTTCCTTGTTCCTGAGTTTGTTCCAGGATAGCCAAGAAGGTTATACGACATCAAAAGAATCGTATCCTGTGCCAGCATGGGGAACGAGATCAAAGACAAAAGAAAGATTATCTGGATTTTTTTCATGATATCTTATTTTGGTTGGTAATTTATTAATTTGTCATTTTTGCATTTTAAAGAATAGCTCTTGAGCCGAAGCAACGGGCAGTTCGCAAACAGAATTTCTGCAAAGATAGAAGAAGCAGCCTTTCCTTCCTGATGTCATATTTGAAGTGAAAGGAGCAAGTATCTCAAGTTTCTCACTGTTTTCGATGTCTTTGAGAATCACTGACACATTTGAGTACGCAGGTTTTGTCAGTTCCAAAAGAGCAGCTTTTATTTCAGGATGGTCCTTCTCGCCTGCAATCACCAGTTCGTATGAAGGGAAAAGAAGAGGTTCAAGGCCCGAGAGAAAGAATGAATGAGCAAAAGGTGCCTTTTCAACATTGGCATGGAATCCAGTTATCAGTTCATTCGCTTCAACGAAATATTCATTGTTTCCCGTGTAATGATAAAGCGAAACAAGAACTTTAAGCATCGTGGAGTTGCCTGAGGGCATCGCTCCATCGTAAACATCTTTCCATCTGGCCGGTAATGATTCAGCTTTTTCTGATGAAAAATAAAAACCGCCGTGTTTTTTATCCTTAAACATGTAGAGTAACACTTCAGTATATCTGATCGCAAGTTCAAGATAACCCGCGTCGAAAGTGGCTTTGTATAATTCTATCAAGCCAAGCGAATAAAACGCGTAATCATCAAGAAATCCATCTATCCCCGATTGCCCCTCCCTGTATCTGTGAAGAAGGTGACCATCAACCACGAGATTTTTTTCTATAAAATTGCAGATCGAAACAGCCTCATTTACATATTCCTGATTCCTTGAGTACCTGCCTGCTCTGGCTAACGCGGCGATCAGCAGCCCGTTCCAGTCCGTTAGAACTTTGTCATCAAGATGAGGACGGATCCTCTTTCGTCTGACTTCGAAAAGTACACTTTTAAAATGATCAACTCTTTTTTTCAACCGCGTCTCTTCGAGATTCATTCTGGTTGCCATGGTTTCAATCGGCTCCGGAAGATATATAACATTCTCACCGGTGAAACCGCCTCTTACCCTGTCAACAAAGTTGCCGTGCTCATCAACGGGGAAGATTGAAGTAAACTCATCAAATTCATCACCAAGCAATTCTTTCAACTCATCAAAAGTCCAAACGTAGAATTTCCCCTCTTCACCTTCGCTGTCAGCATCTTCCGCGCTGAAATAGGCTCCCTCCGGTGAACGTAATTCCCTTTTGATGTACCTGAAAATTCCGTCGATCACATCCGAGTGGAAACTGTTACCTGTAACCTTTAGTGCCTCTGAGTAGGCGTAGATCAACATTGCCTGATCGTACAACATTTTTTCAAAGTGTGGCAGGCGCCATTCCTCATCGGTTGAATACCTGTGAAATCCATCTCCCAAATGGTCATAAACACCGCCAAGTCTCATTGAAATCAGGGTCATCTCTGCCATTTCAAGCGCCTTTGACTCCCCCGTGTTAACGAAGTAGTGCATAAGAAACATCAAATTATGTGGGGATGGGAATTTTGGAGATGAACCAAAGCCACCGTGTAGTGCATCGTATCTCTCATTGAACTGATTAAAGGCTTCATCCAGCAACGCCGTTGAAATCGAGGGTAATTCAGTGTTTACCTGCACCTCGTTCAATGCTTTTGTGATCTGTTCAGCGGATGCCTCGATCTCATCTCTTCGTTCGTGCCAAAGATTTACCACCTTGTCAAGCAGATCGATCAGGCCTGTGCGCCCATATCTTGTTTCCCTCGGGAAGTAGGTGCCGGCGAAAAACGGTTTTTTGTCGGGATTCAGTATTACAGTGAGAGGCCAGCCACCACTTCCGGCGATCATCTGGCAAACAGCCATATAGATCGAATCAATATCGGGTCTTTCTTCCCTGTCCACTTTAACAGGAACAAATTTACTGTTCAATAATCCGGCAACCACCTGATCCTCAAATGATTCGCGTTCCATCACGTGACACCAGTGACATGTTGAGTACCCAATCGAGAGGAAAACCGGTTTGTTCTCGGTTTTGGCTTTGTCAAATGCCTCTTCTCCCCAAGGATACCAGTCAACAGGATTGTACGCATGTTGAAGCAGGTAAGGGCTTTTTTCGTTAATTAATCTGTTAGGAGTTCTCTGATCCATATAGTCCTTCACGAACCGGTGCTTTATAACTTAATTTTGAAAACTATTTCAATATCCCGGTGATAACACTCTCCGGCTTTATCAGATTCACGATATCGCTCCATTTGAATAAGACCGGAGTAATTCCAAGCACGTAAGGTCCCACTTCATACGGATTAAAAATATACTCGATGCCATCGCCGGTGATTATAAAGTTCGAGTTCAGTAGAAACTTGTTGTCCTCAAACCAGTAACCATAGTCACTCAGTGATGTTTCAGGTGAAATTTCCCTGTCGGCCCTTACTATTGCCTCACCCATTTTATTGAGTTCATCCTTTGCTCCAGGAATGAAGATTTCCTCTTCTGATATCTCCTCACCGGTGGTCAGGTTCAGGTTGATTCCACCTTCAAGTGTATTGGGGTGCGCGCCGCCCAGATATTCGTATTGAAGATATCTGAAAGAAGCAACATTTCCTTCCTGAAATTCAGGGTTAAGTTGAACCTCGTACGACCATGGACCCATGAAATAAGCTGAATCCTCCATCTCCGCGGCAGTTCCTCTCAAGCTGTTAAAGATTGACTCTCCGTCACCATTCTCACCGAAAACAGCGCTTCTGATAAATGTGTTCAGTTTACGTCCAACTTCCGCGTATTCTCCTGATTCTGGAAACACAGGGTAAGTATAATTGACGGTTAAGATTGTATCTTTTTTACCATCTTTGCCATTGTAAAAGAAGTTTTCCTGTTTCATTTCATAACCCGGAACCTGCGCCAGAGAGGTCAAGGTGAAAAAGATGACAAAAAGAGAAATTCTGAGTTTCATTTTGTTCCTAACGAATTGAAAAATATTGTCCTACAAACTACAAATTTAGCTAATTACACCCGTTAAAGTTCCATGAAATATTGCACCTCTTTTATGACAACTGTTCTGATACTTTTTTGTATTTCGACTGTGCCGGTTATGTCCCAATCTTCTTCTGATGGTCAATACTGGAAGGAAATGAAGAAGAACAAGTTTTTTGTAAGCTACTATGATCTCGAAATGCTGGTTGCCGCGAAGGGGGAGGTTTTCGATCTCGCTGTTAAAAACGGGTATAATTCAGAACAAACGATGCCGGGACTCGACCGGGGATATTTTACTGAATTACTGGTTTATACCATAAGCTTGAAAGATGTTAAATATCTGATAAAGAAAGCAACATACCTGGATGGCAAAGGGGTGATTGTTAAGAACTTCGACTATTTCACAGGAGGTGATCCCGATCCTTCACGGATGGTGCCAATTACAAAAGGGAGCCCTGTTTACGATCTGATAGTTCTTCACAGGATCATTCACGGCAAAAATTGATCAGACAAGAGGTAAACTGAAAGAGAAGGAAGACCCTTCTCCTTTTCTGCTTTCAACTGTGAGTTCACCGCCGTTTCTTTTTACAAACTCGTAGCAAAGTTTAAGACCCAGACCTGTTCCTTTTTCGTTCTCTGTCCCGGAAGTGGTTACGAGTTCGTTAAGTTTGAATAGCTTTTCCCTGGTTTCATTATCCATCCCAACTCCCGAGTCACTCACAATAAAAGTGACCTCGTTACCTGTTAATTCACCAGTAACTATTATACTCCCACCTCTCGGAGTGAATTTAACCGCGTTCGTGATCAGGTTTCTGAATACTGTCTCAATCATTGCGCGGTCAACCATCATCTTCACGTTTTCAGGGATGTCGCAAATATACTCCAATCCCTTCTGGTTGATGATCGGTATTACTATGCTGTTCACATTGAACAATATCTCATCAACAGCAACTTCCACCTGCGAAACTTCGAGACGGTTCGTCTGAATTCTTGACCAGTCAAGCAAGTTATTCAAAAGGTCAAGTATCGCCCGGGCGGAAGTATTGATACGGTTCGCAAACTCTGATATCTCATCGAGTGAGAGATCATTTATGTCGTTTACCAAAAATTCAGAGAATCCAAGAATTCCGGTGAAAGGGCTTTTAAGATCATGTGCTAAAATGGAGAAGAAGTTGTCTTTCGCCTGATTGGCTTCATACAGTTTAAGCCGGCTTATCTTCAGATCCTCTTCCATTCTTACCCGGTCGGTTATATCACTTAGAGCACCATTGATCAAAAACGAATCGCCGTCCCTGTAAAGGCTGTTTACTGTATGGAACCATCTTATCCTTCGCTCCTTGTCGTAAAGCCTCACGGTGATCGGTTCCAAACTACCTTTTAACACCTCTAAAGTGTGTTTCAGGAATTTTTCATGATCTTCTTCATGGAGAATGAATGAGACGTTTTTTCCGATGATATCCGCTTCTGTGTATCCGTATCTTTTAACCGCCGGACTGATGAATCTGATGAACCCCTTGGGATCGAAAGAGTAGATAATATCGTTCAGATTTTCGATAAGGGCTTTGTACTTGTCTTCACCAAGCCGGATCACTTCATCTTTTTGTTTCAGCTCAATAGCCAAAGCTATTTGATTGGAAACAAAATTTAGCGTGTCTTCATCAACCTTGTCGTAAGGCCGGGTGAGTTTATCATACCGCTGAACCACGATCACACCGGTGATCTCTCCGGAAACATTCCTCAGTGGAACGCCCAGCCACTCTTCGGAATCACCACCTATCGGCTCCAGATCACCAAATCCATCCTCACCTTCAGCTGGTTCTTTGAAAAGATGAAGCATCCTTTCCTGCTTGATCACTTGACCGGTAAGTGTGTCGCCTTCAGCGGAGACCGGTGGCAAACAAGTAGCCCCGTCAGGTGAGTCGACTTCGTCAACGAAATATGGAAAAGAAAGGCTGTTCTTTTCCCTGTTGTAGGTTGATATGAAGAAATTCCGTGCAGGCATGAGACCCGATACGATCTCATGAATGCGCGAGTAAAACTCAAAAAGATATTTTGAATCGTGTGTTGCTATCGAGATCTGAAGTGTCGCGACTCTCAGATTCTCAATCCGTTCCGCCGGAATCTCTTTCATGATCGAGGTTTCATTTTATTGTTGGCTGTTTTCTTTATCCAACTGTTTTTGCGCCAACCGGGCATTCTTCCTGTCAAGATCTGTCAGATATCTTTTTCTGATCCTGATGAAATTGGGTGTGATCTCAACGAATTCGTCATCTGTGATCCACTCCAAAGCCTGTTCAAGAGTAAGGATACGGGGTGGTTCAAGTCTGATGGCATCATCCGCCCCGGCTGCCCGGAAGTTGGTCAACTGTTTCGCACGGGTGACGTTAACAGGCATATCCATTTCGCGGGAATTCTCTCCAACCACCATACCTTCATAAATCTTGGTTCCCGGATCAATGAAGAAAACCGAGCGCTCCTGCAGTTTGTTTATCGCGTAACCGGTGGCAACACCACTCTCCATACTGACAAGGGCGCCTCTGGTGCGGCTCTGTATATCGCCTTTATAAGGCTCGTATGAATGGAAATTGTGGTGAAGGATACCCTCACCCTTTGTATCTGTCATGAACTCACTTCTGTAACCGATCAAACCGCGAGATGGGATAAAGAACTCCAGCCTCGTGTTCTCATTGAACGGAAGCATATTCTTTAATTCAGCTTTTCTTTTGCCGAGCTTTTCAATTACCGTGCCGACAAATTCTTCAGGTACATCAATTATCACATGTTCAACCGGTTCACTGACCACATCGAGGATCTTCTTCAAGATAACTTCGGGTCTGCTAACCTGTAACTCATAGCCTTCCCGGCGCATATTTTCGATCAGGATGGAAAGGTGAAGTTCACCACGACCGCTTACTTTGAAGATGTCCGGTGAATCAGTCATTTCTACTCTCAAGCCCACATTCGACTTCAATTCCTTCGACAATCGTTCACTGATGTTTCTGGTGGTTACATATTTCCCGTCCTGACCCGCGAAAGGTGAATTGTTAACCATAAAATTCATGGTTATACGCGGTTCTTCAACAGCGATAGACTCAATCGACTCAACCTTCGACGGATCACAAAGTGTATCACCGATATCAAGGTCTTCCAAACCTGCCATCGCCACGATGTCACCGGCGTAGGCTTCAGTAACCTCTTTACGCTTGATATTTTCGAACTCATAAAGTTTTGTAACCTTGGCGTTCTGTCTGTCACCATCCCTGGTAATCAAAACTATAGGGTCACCGATCTTGACGCTGCCGTAATGAATTTTACCAATACCGATCCTGCCGAGATAATCGTTGTAGTCTATGGC
>JAEYUD010000085.1 GCA_023433685.1 Bacteroidota bacterium | reverse complement strand
TTCTCACCCTGAGGACAGAGGAACCGGAACTTCATATCCTCCCCCATCCGGTAAAACGAAAGATTGGCCGTTCCCTGACTCACCAGCATGTCATCACTAAAAGCGTAATATCTTCTCCCTCCGGCGAGGGTGTCTTTCACGATCCCCATCTCTACATGCAATCCATAACTTGAACTGCTCAATCCCCATATTGTATAATAATAGGTGAAGTAAACAGACCGCATGGTTTGATTGAAGGGGAAATAGTCAGTGGCCTGGCCGTGGATGACGGAGGATGCCAATAACAGCGTTATCAGCAATTTGAGGTGAAGGGCGAAATTAGAACGCCGGTACAACCTGCTCCGGTTAATGATACCGGATTCGATCATCTTATTCATTACTCACTCTAAAGTAAAATTGATCTCTTCAACAAATATAATCAAATTATTCCGGTAAAACTGTGCCATGGTTTCTCATCTCACCACAAGCATCTTTTTCGTCTGGGTTTTATCACCCACCGTGATACGGTAAATATAAACACCCGAGGGAAGATCCAGATCGCCAATAATGAATTGGTTTTCACTCGCGGCAACAACGCGCGTCTTCTGTTGGTATACTCTCTCACCTATCCCGGTGAAGATAGTCAGTTCCGCCTCCCCCTCATCCGGTGAGTAAAAACGGATCACCGTTTCACCCAATTGGTTCCGCGATCCGGAAGAAACAGGATTTGGAAAATTCTGGTAAACCTTTAAGCCGGCCGGCAGTACTGAAAGGGGTGATATCTTGTTCTGATCCTTGCTGTAAACCACCACACTGTCAACCATGATCTTGTAAACCTTGTTGTAAACATACACTTCACCCGTCGCCGCGGGATCGCGGTACTGGTACTCAACGGGACCCACACCCCTGAGAGTCTTCAGATATTCCCTTCCTGTTTGGGAAGTGTAAACCCTGATATCACCCAAAACACCAAAGGCTTTGGAAACGGAATCAGTTACAAACGAGAGCCCTGTACCCGGCATCCTCCAGAAACTACCCGTGTTCTGTACAAACTTCTGCAACGAGTCAAGCCCCACTTCAACCATGCCGGTACCGGTGTACATAAAATATCTTGCCACGGCACCCGTGATTGAATATTGCACAAAATATTTCTGCCCGCCCAGATAATATTGCCTGTACAACGTGCCGCTCACCATGGTATCACCGGTGATCGTGAGCGTCTCAAGCCCCGCCGCTACTGTGTCGATCCCCGGACGGATCCTGTATTTCTTGTAAGAAATTGAGGATTGTCGCGGCAGCATTACGAAAGCTGTATCGGGATTTTTATATGATTCAGCCAGCCATGAGCCGTTGGCCGGGAAACCATTGCTCCTCGAGTTGGGCTCCCTCGTTTTTGCACGGAACTTGTATTGCAGCGAATATCCCCGACGGGTATAAGCGGAATCAACAGGAATGTGTACTTCTAATGTGTCCTTCGGTTCGGTGAATTCAAGTGTCCGGGTAGCGGATGTGTCGCCGGGTATAAAATATCTGTAGTCAACCCAAAGTTTATCAGTGTAAATGTGCCGGGTCAAGTTGGCGGCAATAAAAGGAGAATAAGGATGCCTGATCACCAATTGAACCAGAAAAGAAGAATCGGTTATCCTGTCGAGCTTCCTCTGAAGAAAATGCGTTGGTGCATTCTGCGTGTACCTCAGGGTGTCTCCCGGACCCCTGACGGTGAATATCTCTCTGATAGAATAGGTTGAAGTAAATGAAGAAAGAGCACTTGGTGTATAGTGATCGCGGGCTGTAAACCCCTTCCCTTTCTGAAAATATAATTTCACCCTGTCGTAGTAAGGGGTATAACCGAAACTAAACTCAAGTTCCTGCCCGGGGATCGACTGCCTTCTGCTGATCTGTAACGCTCCGCTTGTATGTGTAGTGAAGCCGTAGAAAGTGGTCTGGGAAGTATCGGAAAGGTCGAGGAAGAGTTGGTCGCCTGCCCCGCCCAGCAAATAGAGTTTGTTATCCTCCCCCATTCTGTAGTATCCTGTTGGACCGCCCGCAAGAGGGCCGAACATTGATTTGGTAAGAGCATAATATTTCTGCCCGCCTACAACGGTGTCATCCATCACTTTCATTTCAATGTATTTCTCGGTAACTGCGCTGGAATTTCCCCATGTTGAGATCGTCCGGTTGTAAAATACCGAATTGTATGTCTCATTCAGCACAAAGTACTCATTGCCCTGAGCGGAAGTTGAAACCGGGAAGATTATAAAGATGATTAAAGTGAGAAGAGATGAAATGCCGTAGCGATTGGAGGAAATTTTATTGTTTCTGAGTTGCCTTGTTCTTTTTCTATTTTTCATAACTTGCACCGACAGATAAAATAATTAATGTTATAATATAACATAACCATCAGGCTCGATATAAACAAAAAAAGGCTGCCTCTTTCAAGGCAGCCTTTGTAATTTCTGGTGCGGAAGACGGGACTTGAACCCGTACAGGTCTCCCCACACGCCCCTCAAACGTGCGCGTCTACCAATTTCGCCACTTCCGCAGAAATTAGACTACAAATTTAAGGCTTTTTTCAATTCCATGCAAGAGGTGACTCAATCTTTTCGCAACAATTCTCTCAACTCTTTCCTGAAATTCCGCTCAAATACGATGTATTTGGCCAAAGCTTCAGGCGGAAGGATATCGGAAAGGGATGTCAGGAACCCCCGCTGTAGCCTCTGTGTCTCTTCCATGTGCGTGTTGAATTTCGCGATCATGGCGGTAAGTTCGGCGTTCTTGCTGCCGTCTTTGTTGTCATCGATCAGGTCTTCCAGCTGATCAATTATCTCATCAGCAGCGTCGTTCCGGTCATCCATCAGTTTACGGTGGTCGTTCCTCCGGGTGAAGAGCTTCACCATCGTCTCCTCATCGAGGTTCAGGTACTCGATAAGCTTCACCTTCTCGAGCTGCTCAAGCTTCTTCCCCGGCTCACCGCCGCGGTTTCTGTGTTTGCCTCTGCCGCCTCCCGGGCCGGGCCCCGGCTGGGCTAAGCCGCTCGCGTCGAGGATGAATAAAAATGCAAATATTAAGATCACTGTTCTCATGGTATGTCTCAATTGTCTAAGGGGGTTAGTGTCTCTGAAAGTTTCTGAATATCTTCATCTGTAAGGTTCGCGGCGAGTTCATCAAGTGTAATGCCGTATGACTCCACCGCCGTCGCGAGGGTTGCTTTATCAAGGCCGAGAAGCGATGAATAGACATCATCAAAGTTCGCGTGCGAACTGATGAGCGACTCATCACCCGTAAGGTCTTCACTGTTCAGCAAAAGCTCTTCTTTATCAGCATCTATAAATACCGGGTTTCTAACGGGTAAAGCCCTCGCGGTTCTTGTTTCAGCAACAGCCTCAACTTTAGCCGGTTCATTTACATCCGGGGTTTCAGGCTGAATCACTGCCACTTCAACAGAGGGCTGATTTACCACAGGTTGCGTGGGGTCACCGTTCCACGGGTGCGTGATGAAAAGCGTTACAGCCATCGCGGGCACGGCAATGGCACCACCCAGCTTCCAGAAGAGGGGTGCCACAGAGCGCGACCGTTTCGCCTCGAGCCTCTCCCTGAACCGGGGGACCACACTCTCGAAGTAGCCGTTATCGGGCTCCACTTCCGCGAGGGCGTTAAACTTTGCCAGCGACTCTTTCACCGAGAGGTACTCGCTATAAAGCGCGTCATCTTGTTTTAGATCCGCCTCGAACGCGTCAGTGCCGGTGTTACCCTGCCTGGCGTCCAAGTACTCGAAGATCCGTCTCTTTTTTTCCATACTCTTTCTCCATAAGAGAAGTTACTTTATTCAAAGCGTGAAAATAATTTGCCTTAAGCCCGCCGGTGCTTTTTCCCGTAATTTCGGAGATCTCTTCATAGCTCAACTCGTCGAAGTGTCGCATAATAAAAACCTCTCTCTGCTTCACCGGCAGCTCCTTTAATATCTTGTCGAGCAGTCTCAGCTTTTCGCGGTTCTCGACATCGCGCGCCACATCTTCATCCCCGCTGATCTCGGGTGTCTCTTCATCCCCTATCGAGAAAAACTTTTTCAGTTTGTTCTTGTTTATCAGATTCAGCGACCGCGTGTATGTTATTTTAAAGATCCAGGTGTAAAGCGACGACTCGAACTTGTAGTCTTTCAGCTTGCTGTACATTACCATCAGCACTTCCTGAAGAATGTCATCAGCATCGAAGTGGTTACCGGTCAGGCGTCTCGCGTGCCAGTAGATCTTCTGCTGATACTTCCGTGCCAGCTGGTTAAATGCCGATTCCTCTCCATTAAGGAATCTTTTTACTAATTCTTCGTCGCTCATTAATTTCTGTTGTTCGATCTGCGTGTTTGACAGCCAAACATTCCATTTGGTTTAATCTAAATATAAGAAAATAAGGAGTGAATTGCTGCCGGCAAAAATATTCCCGCCCCTTTAAACCCAACCCGCCCGGCGTGCTGTCACAGTTGCAGAAAGCGAAAAAATTCTTAACCAAAAAATGGAGAGTACAATGAAACGAATCACGATGATCAGCTTTATGCTTGGCCTGGTATTGCTTCTTTCCGGCGTTGTTTCGGCACAACCGGGTGGCGGCTGTCCCGGACCGGGTAAATGCCTCGATGATCTGAAACTGACAAAAGACCAGGAAACAAAGATCGAAGCCCTCAGGCTCGAACACCAGAAGAAGATGATCGACCTGAGGAGCGACCTGGCTAAAACACGGCTCGAAATGAAACAGCTCCTCTCGAAGGGTGACTACACGAGGGCTGAATACCTTGCCCTTACAGCCAAACTCGGCAAGGCAAGGGAAGCACTTCAAACTTCAAGAGCAAACCACCAGATGGATGTTTATGACCTGCTCGACAAGGATCAGAAAGCAGTATGGAATAAATTCAAGGCTGACAGACCCGGTGGTGGGAAAGGGATGGGCTACGGCAAGGGCTTCCACAAAGGCTTCAAAGATGGATACGGCAGAGGGATGGGTCGTGGTAACGGAAGAGGTTTCCGCGACGGCCGCTGCCTGAACAAATAAAAAAATCCTCCTGATCGGATGATATGAACGGTCGCTCTGCTTCTGAGCGGCCGTTTTTTAATTTAAAACTCCCCACCCCCGGATATCAATTTCGCCATAATTTCATTAATTTTACCTGATAATTAACAGGAAATAATCTAAATGAAATATTTACTTCTACCATTCATTTTATTATCAATATCAATGTCAGCACAGATAATGAAACCGCAAAAATTCGAAGGGAAAATTGAAAGGGCTGTCTCGTATGACTATCTACTCTACCTCCCCGACGGGTATGAAACCTCAAAAGAGGAGTGGCCACTTCTTATCTTCCTTCACGGTTCGGGCGAGAGGGGCGACGATCTTAACAAAGTGAAAATCCACGGTGTGCCGAAGCACATCGAAAAGGGTGAAAAATTCCCCTTCATCGTTGTAGCACCCCAATGCAAAGAGGGGAAATGGTGGCGAGGCGAGGAGCTTGTTGCCCTCCTCGACCATATCGAAAAGGAGTACCGCGTCGATAAATCACGGATCTATGTAACAGGCCTCAGCATGGGAGGCTACGGTACATGGTCGATGGCTCTCGAAGCCCCCGAAAGGATCGCCGCGATCATCCCCGTCTGCGGCGGCGGACTCCCACACCGGATATGCGAAACGGGTGGAGTGCCAACATGGGCTTTTCATGGCGACAAGGATGATGTGGTGCCGATATCTGAATCTATAAAAATGATAGAGGCAACAAAAAGATGCGGCATCGAAGCGATATTAACCACTTACGAAGGGGGCAACCATAACGCGTGGGACGCGACCTACTCGAACCCTGAAATCTACAAGTGGCTGCTGCAGCACAAAAAAAACTAAATTCAAACGGCGTGTGATCCGGGCGGACCACACGCCAAACCCTTCTCTCCCCTATTTTACGCTAACGGCAACGCCACCCGAACGGGCAAGCTTCACCTTGATCTTTGTGGTCGAGTCAACCTTTTTGGTCTCGATGCTATACTTCATCGGGTTAATGTCCCAGCTCGCGTCGGGGGCATCGGTGTAAAAAGTAGCGGTGAAAGTCTTCCCCGCCGGGAGGAAATCGAAATTGATCTCCATTATCCTGTCGTTCTCATCGGTAATTCCTCCGACATACCATTCATTCTTCCC
>JAEYUD010000237.1 GCA_023433685.1 Bacteroidota bacterium | reverse complement strand
GGCGAATTCGAGCTCCAGATAAAAAAAGGGAATCACAGACTCACAGCTTCTTATGTTGGTTATATTACAAAAACCATAGAGGTTGATGCCACGCAAAGCCTGAACAATGTGAATTTTTCCCTCGAATCTTCCCAGGTTGAGCTGAAAGAGATTACCGTTTTCCCCGGTGAAAACCCGGCAGTGGGTATAATCCGCGGCGCAATCGAACGAAAAAAGAAGAGGGCTGAATTCCTCAAAAGTTACAAGTTCGGCGCCTACACCAAGATAACCGTTCAAACAGTTCAGGAGCTTTTGAACAGGGGAGGTGGTGCCGGCACAGTTCTTTCGGCAGGTACCTCCGCTGACACCGGCGCACTTAAGATCACGGGAATAATCGAGAATGTTTCTGAATCATACTACCGGGCTCCTTCCGACTACAAGGAACTTATTCTCGCTCGCAGGCAAACTGCCAACATACCACAGATAGCCAATATCATTTCTGGAGGCAGGTTCATCTCAAATTTTTATGAAGACAGGATCATCTTCTTCGCGAACAACAACTTTGTGGGTCCGATCGCCGATAACGCTCTCTCTTATTACTATTTTTACATAGAAGACACTCTCTCGATAGATCACAAGAATGTATTCAAGATACACATGGAACCCGATGACCCGGCGGATCCTGGATTCAAAGGGAACCTTTACATCCTTGACAAGACTTTTGATCTCATCAAGGTTGAGCTCTCGGCAAACAGGGTTGGAACTGTTGCCGATTTCTTTGACACTCTGAGTTTCGAGCAGCAGTACTTCGAGTATGGCGAGGAAAAAATCTATATGCCCTCTGATTTCAGAGTGAGCGGAAAAATAAATTACCTTGGTCTTTTCAAAGGCGGAATTGATTTAAGTACCTCGCTTAACAGTTACGAGATTAACCTTCCACTTGGTGATGAGGTCTTCAGCGGCGCTGTGGTGAAAGTGGTCACCGATGCCGATACAAAAGATTCAACATTCTGGTCGACTTATCAGGGTATCCCCAACACTGCCGAGGAACTGGCGGCGTACACAAGGATCGACTCGCTTCAGAACAAGCCTGATGGCTTTTGGGACAATTTCTCACTTCTTTCGGACAGATACCGGTTCGGTCAGAACTTCTCGACAAGCGCTCCACTTTCGATGTATCACTTCAATCCGGTTGAAGGGCATGCCATCGATTTCCGCGTCTCTGCCGCAAATCTTGATAACAGCCGGTTGAACACGGAGTTGAATCTCAGTTACGGATTCGCGGATGAAAAGTTTAAGCCCGCTTTTAATATCTCATATCTGTTGGGAGAATACAGGACCCACAGACTGGCTTTCAGGGCTTTCGACGAGATAGATGTGCTTTTCAGAAGCAACAGGGAGTATGGGAAGATATTCTCGACCCTGGCCACACTTCTGTCGAAATCGGATTTTAACGACTATTATTACTCAAAAGGTTTCCGGTTCGACTATTCAGGCGAGTTATTCCCTCTGATCTCGATCGATCTCGGATTCCAGAACAGGACCGACAATTCTGCAACCGTCAATTCAAATGCTTCTATTCTGAATGGTGACAAAGCTTACCGTCCCAATTCACCCGTTACAGAGATGAGGCTCAATGAGTTCTCGGCCGGTATTAATATCGATCCACGGGATTACATTGAGAACGGACTGAACAGGAGACGCCTGTGGGGCAATTTCCACATCACCGGAGGATTCGATTTCAAATATGTCCCTGCTTCAATGAGCAGTGGTGTTGAATACAAAAGCTATGGCTTGAACGCCCGGATGTTCCTCCGAACCTCTCTGAACACCACAATGACAGTGAGGGCCTTTGGTTTCACGACCGAAGGGGGAATGCCGCTACAGATGCTCTACTCCCTCCCGGGAAACATAAATGGTACTGCGCAGAATCAGACTTTCAGAACTCTTGACCTCGGTGAGTACAATGGAGACAGGGGGTGGATGGTATTTGTTGATCAGAATCTTGGAAATCTCCCTTTCAGACTTCTGGGTATTTCAGCCCTAAAAAAGCTGAATGTCCAGTTTAACGCCTTCGTAAACGCGGGTATGATCGAATATGATAATGAGACTTCCGGTCTTTACCCTTGGGGGATCAAAAGGCTTTCTTCGCCACTTTACGAGGCAGGGTTTGGGGTATCCACCCAACTGATACCCATACGGTTCGACTTTGGTTGGCGCGTGACCAACACCGAAGAGAGACCATTCAGAATAGGACTTAACACAGTAATAATTTTATAGGAATCAATATGTCAACTCTTGAAATTAAGACCCGGATCGGCACTTTTCACCCAGGAAAGGTTCTCTGTGTCGGAAGAAATTACGAAGAACACGCGAAAGAGCTCGGCAACGAAGTGCCGGAGTTCCCAATCTTCTTCATGAAACCCACATCCAACCTGGCCTGGTCGGGCGCGGAGATCGAAGTGCCGCCTTATTCAGACAACATGCACTACGAGACCGAATTAGTTCTTCTCATCGGAAAAGATATTAAGAACGCGTCGGTTGAAGAAGCTGAAGAAGCCATTATTGCTTACGCGACGGGTCTCGACATGACGCTTCGCGATCAGCAGGACCTCCTGAAAGGGAAGGGACACCCGTGGGAGAAAGCCAAGTGTTTCGACAACGCGGCAATTCTTTCAGAGTTTATTTTAAAAGAAGATATTAACCTCACACTCGACAAAAAGATCATCCTGCATGTGAACGGCGAATTAAGACAGAACGGCCCGTTGAACGATATGATCTTCAAGCCCGCCCCGATTGTCGCGGAGCTGTCAAAAATGATGACGATCGAAAGGGGTGATCTTGTATTCACGGGTACACCCGCCGGTGTAGGAAGAGTTACCTCCGGTGCCGTGCTTGAAGGGTATGTTGAGGGGGTTCCTGTGGTGAAGGCAACGGTAAAATAGCGATTAACCCGTAAGTTTTTTCAAACCCTGCTTCACGATCTCCTCGACTGTGGCGGCGGGGTTCTCTGTCGTTATGGCATCCACAACTTTTTCGGCCGATTTGGCATTGAATCCAAGTGTTACGAGAGCAGTGAGGGCTTCAGCTCTTGCCCCTCTCTGTGAAAATACTGAGGTGCTGCCTGTCTGAATATTCGATACCTTCCCTTTAAGCTCAAGTACAAGCCTTTCAGCGGTTTTCTTACCGATTCCGGGTGCTGCGTGGATACGGTGGGTATCGCCTGTTTCGATCGCGTACCTTAACTCATCAACCCTGATACCCGAGAGAAGCGCGAGCGCTGTTTTCGGACCGACCCCCGATACTGATATCAGCAGCCGGAACATCTCCCGCTCATCTTCACTAATAAATCCGTAGAGTGAAATAGCATCCTGACTGACATTCGTGTGAATGAACAGTGAGGTCTCATTAGCTTCACCAATTCTTTCAAATGTCATAAGCGAAATGGATACTTCGTAACCCACACCGTTAACTTCAACCAGAAGTTGGGTGGGTTTTTTTATTAGGAGTGTGCCTTTTAGGTAGCCGATCATTTTTTTTTCAGGTGTTAGTCCGCCGCGGCGGATTAGGTATTAGGTATCAGGTGTTAGTCCGCCGCGGCGGATTAGGTATTAGTCCGCGGTGACGGCTTAATTGTTCAAAAGTTTTTCGGGATTGCTTTTAATGAAATCTTCCCAGGTTTTGGGGCGGTTTGATGATTCTTCAGACTTGAAGGATGCACAAAGCGCGATGGCAAGTGCATCGGAGGCATCGAGGGGGATATCCTTGCTGCCGAGGTTAAGTAGGGTTTTAATCATAAAATTAACCTGATCCTTTGATGCCGAGCCTTTCCCCGTTACCGATTTTTTCACTTCCTTCGGCGAATACTCCGAAATATGAAGTCCACCTCTTACCGCGGCGATTATCGCAGTTCCCCGCGCGTATCCGAGTTTCAATGCCGATTGTATGTTTTTCCCGTAAAATGCCGTTTCAACAGCGCATTCATCCGGCCGGTGCTGCCTGATGATGTTCTCGATCTCATTGTAGATGAACGCGAGTTTGTCGGGCATCGTCAATTTCCCCGGTACATTTATTATCCCGTAGCCAAGGCACTCCCTGGAATTCCCGTTCTTCCTGATTATCCCGTATCCGCACTTTATCGTGCCGGGGTCAATTCCGAGGATGATCATCCGTTAGTTTCTTTTCCGTCGCATCGTTATTGAAATTATTTGTACCTCAAATATATCAATATTCATCAAAATTGTGAGGTCACCTCAACAGCAGCATCTTGCGGGTGGAAGTGAACTGCCCGGCAATGAGGCGGTAGAGATAGACCCCGGAGGGAAGTGTCGCCGCGTCGAAACGGGCGGAGTGCCTGCCCGCGGGAAGTGTGCCGTTTACGAGGGTGCGGACCTTCTCACCGGTTGAGTTGAATATCTCCAAAGTAACAGGTCCCGCTTCCTTCAATGAAAAGTGGATCACAGTTTCAGGGTTGAAGGGGTCCGGGAAGTTCTGATCTAACGAGAACACCAGCGTCAGCGGTTGATCATGCAGCGATTGCGGTTGTTCGTATTTGATAATTATCATGCTCACCGGCTTCACCGGATCGTTTGAGTGAATGAGAAGTGTATCGATGAAGACGGGAGGGGCTTCAGTGACGGGGATCATCAATTCCACGAAAATCTGAACAGAATCTCCCGCACGGATAAGATCGACCGAGGCCGGCTCAATGCGCAGAAACACGTTCAGTCTTCCCGAAGCGATAACGGTATCCACTGTCAAGGTATCAGTACCGGTGTTCTTTACATAGAACGAATCGCGGGTGAACCAACCCGTAGAGTAGCGGAGGAACATCGAGTCCTTCGATAATGAGATGGCCGGTTGACCCGGAGGTGTGATTTTTTTTATTGCTGAGTCGTTAGATGACGAGGAGGATTCTGAAAAAAAAATTACAGAGATGAGAAAAAGTGTAACAAATGTTTTCATTTTATGACAACTTTTAATAATTTTAAAGTCGGGAAAATAAGTTAACCAATCAATCCACAATTGTCAAGTAAAAAATAGATAACACGCATGAGACTGAAGATCAAAGTCCCCAACACCCTGGTACTGTTAACGGTTTTATTGATAATAACTGCAGCGCTCACATTAGTGATCCCCGCGGGGGAATACGCGAGAGTTGAGAAGGTTATTAACGGGCAGAAGGTGGCATTGGTTGATCCAGGCTCTTTCTCTGAGATCAAATCCGCACCCCAGTTCAACCTGAATATTCTGATGGCACCGATCAAGGGGTTTATGGCAGCTTCAGAGATCATAGTGTTTATCCTTTTTGTTGGTGGTGCTTTCTATGTATTTCAGAGAACCGAGGCGATCGACGCGGGTATTAAGGCACTCGCCAAGGCACATAAAAGCTCAGAGTTCATCCGCCGCGCGATGATCCCGATCTTTATGATCATCTTTTCGCTCGCGGGGGCAACATTTGGGATGAGCGAGGAGACGATCCCGTTCATTATGATCTTCATACCGCTGGCTCTTGTGCTCGGTTACGACACTGTGACAGGCGTGGCGATCCCGTTCGTGGCGGCCTCAACAGGGTTCGCGGCAGCATTTCTTAATCCATTCACCATCGGAGTGGCACAGGGAATTGCCGGTCTTCCCCCAATGTCGGGTATCGAATACCGTCTCGTCATCTGGGTGATCTGCACTTCAGTATCTATCTGGTGGGTAATGAGGTATGCCGCGAAAATAAAGAAAGACCCCAAGCTAAGCATAACATACGAGCTTGATCTTGAGAGAAGAAAAGACCTGAAAATGTCTGATCTCGACGATTTCAAAGGGATGGATACCAAGCACAAATTCGTACTCGTCACATTCCTCAGCGGTATAGTTGTCGTGGTTTTCGGCGTGCTTTACTATGGCTGGTATATTAAAGAGATATGGGCAGTATTCCTCGCGACCGGTATTATCACTGGAATTGTCGGCAGACTGAAAGCAAACGAAATCGCCGAATCATTCGTAGCCGGGGCAAAAGACCTTATCTCGACAGCTTTCGTGGTTGCCCTTTCAAAGGCACTTTTGATCATCGCATCCGATGGGAAGATAATTGATACAATTCTTCACGCTTTTTCGTCGCCACTTGATGGTCTGCACCCGATCGGCTCATCTTGGATCATGCTTTTTGTTCAGAAGATCATTGTATTCTTCGTGCCTTCAGGCTCGGGTCAGGCAGCCCTCACCATGCCGGTTATGGCACCTCTTAGCGATATTCTCGGGGTTTCAAGGCAGACTGCGGTTCTCGCTTTCCAGTTTGGTGAAGGTTTCGCGAACATGATCATTCCGACCTCGGCGGTCACGATGGGTATTCTAACCCTTGCCAAGATCCCGTACGAAAAATGGGCGGTCTGGATCCTCCCACTCGAGATCATTTTCATCATACTTGCACTTATTTTAATGATTCCTCCATATTTCATCTGGCAATAAAATGGATCACAAAGAACTGGCGCTTCAGGCGCGCGAAGCACAAAAAGGAAGCTATTCACCTTACTCAAAGTTCCGGGTGGGAGCAGCGCTCCTCACAAAAGACGGCGAAGTGGTGCACGGGGCTAATGTTGAGAATGCCTCTTACGGTCTGACCATCTGTGCTGAGAGAACAGCATTCTTAAAGGCTGTTACAGCCGGTAAAAAAGGCTTTAAGGCGATCGCCATCGTGGGTGATATGGACGATTTCTGCACCCCCTGCGGGGCATGCAGGCAGGTGATGGCAGAATTTTGCGGCAACGATTTTGAGATAGTTTTGATAAATTCGAAAGACGAGATAAAAGTTTTCTCAATGGACGAAATCCTCCCTCACTCGTTTGGGGGAGAACAGCTTCGCTAAACCTCGGAACCTCGGAACCTCAGATCTCCGGAACCTCAGAACTCCGGAACCTCGGAACTCCGGAACCTCAGTTCTGAAACACCGAAGTACTGAAGCACCGAAGTACCGAAGTACTGAAGTACCGAAGTATTGAAACTCCCAAACACAGATTTTATTATGATGAACGAATTCCCCCATTTGCAGCCGAGAGGATCGGGCTGGATCGAAGTTGTTGTTGGCTGCATGTTCAGCGGCAAAACTGAAGAACTTATCAGACGCCTCCGCCGCGCCAAGATCGCAAAGCAGAAAGTGATCGTTTTCAAACCTGTTATCGACAACAGATATGCAGTCGATTCTGTCGTTTCGCACAGCGAGCTTTCGATCGAGTCGGTGAATATCAGCGATATAAACGAAGTGTTCGAGCATGTGGGTGAAGCGCAGGTTGTCGGTATAGATGAAGCCCAGTTTTTCACGGGCGACCTTATCGCTGTCTGCACTGAACTCGCCAACGAGGGAAGGCGGTTGGTGGTGGCCGGTTTGGATCAGGACTATAAAGGTGTGCCCTTCGACCCGATGCCCGAGCTTATGGCGATCGCCGAGTTCGTAACAAAAACACTTGCCATCTGCGTGGTTTGTGGCCGTCCGGCCTCACGCACCCAGCGGAAAACCGCTTCTGGTGACCGTGTTCTCATCGGTGCTTCCGACAGTTATGAGGCCCGCTGCCGCAGCTGCCACTACATCCCCGGGGAAGAGGAAGACCCCGCCCTTTTCTGATACCATGACAAAACAGATTTTAATCTTCATTGGTGTTCTGGCCTTTGCTCTGAACGCCCAGGGAGTCGCTGACTCCATTGTAAAAACCTACAACCTTGGCGAGATCTCCGTTACCGGCTTCAAGATCGAGGAGCTCGCGGTTCCACAGATCACGAAGATCGATTTTATGGAGCTGAGGAAATCCGACGCTCTCGACCTGGCGCAGTTGCAGAAGGACATCCCTTCGGGGAGGATCCGCACCAACTCGAGAGGGGAGTCGATCCTCTTTCTCCGCGGCGCGGGGGAGCGGCAGCTCGGTCTCTTCTTCGACGGCGTACCGTATAATGTCCCGTGGGATAACAGGTTCGACCTTACCTTCCTCCCACTTGATGTGGTGGGTGAAGTGGCGGTCAGCCAGAACGCCAACTCGGTGCTCTACGGGCCCAATGTTCTCGGCGGCGCGGTGAATGTGAACACCTACGAACGGGGGAGTGACGGCAGTAACGGAACACTCTCGCTTAGCGGTTCAAACTCCGAAACATATTCGGCGTCTGCCTCTTACGATCTCAGAAAAGGTGGGTTTAACTTTATCGCTTCAGGTTCATGGCTTGACTCGAAGGGGAGCACCATGCCCTCCGGCGCGCCCGTTGGCATAACGAATCAAGACACAGAAGCGAAATTCATCACCAATTCTGACCGGAAGAGGATATCACTCTTCACCCGTGGCGAGTGGCATTTCAGTGAATCCGCAAAAACGGGTCTCTCCGTTAATTTCGTTTCCGGCTCGAAGGGTGTTTCGCCCGAAACACACATCCCGACAGCTGACGCGAGGCTTTGGCGCTACCCAGAGTGGCAACGGCTGATGATATCTTCAAACTCGAAGTTCAGACTTTCGAGTAAAGCAGACCTTACCGCCGTTCTCTGGTTCGATAATTTCGGTCAGAAGATCGATACCTACACGGGTCTCGATTTCGCGAAGGTGAGCGAATCCCAAAAAGATAAGGATGTAACCTTCGGCGGAAGGCTTTCATCATCATACCGTATCGATGAGCATCACGCTATTTCTGGAGTGTTCAACATCTCGGCCACTTCCCACAACGAGGGGATATTCAACGCGGTCAACGCGCAGACTTCCGACCTTGATTACACCGGTTCACTCCTCAGCGGTGGCGTTGAGTACTCATACAAGAACGAAGACCTCAACCTTCTCGCGGGAGCGCTTTACGATCTCGATATGAAGGGTAAAACCGGGGCTTTCGCTCAGTATGAGAACACAAACACTTCGGCCCCAGGGCTTTTTGCTTCGGTGTCATATTCCATTTCGGAGAAGTGGAAGGTTTTCGGCGGGGTGACCTACCGCAACCGTTTCCCCTCGCTAAGGGAGCAGTTCTCGGGCGCGCTAAACAGGTTCAAGGCGAACCCCGATCTAAAGCCCGAGAAGGGAACCCTCACCGACATCGGTTTCATCTACAGCAACAACGGTCTGCGCGTAAAACTCTCAGGTTTCTACAACACCTACACCGATCTGATCACCCAGATCCGCCTCACCGCGGCTCAGGACCCCCAGCGCAGAAGAATGAGGGTGAACCTCGCCGACGCGCGGATCATTGGTGCAGAAGCGGTATTCTCATGGAAGCCCTCACGCCGCTTTTCTATCGACGGAAATATTACCTTGATGGACGCGAAAGGGAAATCTGACGGAGTAACCGAAGAGAGAATAGACAACAAACCGGAAGTGTTGGGAGGTATCTCTCTCGAAGTGCGACCCGTAAGGCAGCTTGGCATCAGTCTGGAAACAGAGTTCACCGGGAAGCAGTTTGAGACCAACCCCGCTGTTCCCTCAGCCAAGACCGAGATCGCCGGATCGGCAGTATTCAACGCGAGGGTGGCATGGTCGCTGGTCACCGCGGCATGGTCGGCAGATCTTTTCGTGAGGGCGAGTAACATATTCGATCACTATCGTGTCTATCAGCTTGGAATAATTGAGCCGGGCAGAAGCATCACTGGCGGGGTGTCGTTTAGGCTTTAGAGAGCTGCAATTCTTTATCATTTTTAGGAACGATTCTTAAAATTGAAAATAATGGGAGCCGAAAAGGCTCCCTTTTTTCTTTTAGGGCGTAAAGTATCGTTCATTTTTTGCGGTTTTAGAGTGTTTTTCAAGATAGCGGCCCCAATTCAAGTTTTTGGCACGAATATTGCTGCTATTATGTCGATTGGTTTTGGATTGATTAGAAAAGAACTTTATCACATACAGAATAAAAAATTAAACAAAGGAATTAGATCATGGCAGTAGTAATAACTGATGATTGTATTTCATGCCAGGCATGCGAAGTTGAATGTCCAAATAACGCCATCTATGCAGCAGGTGACGAGTGGACACTCGGCGGTGAGTCACATCCCGCCCTCAACGATGACCACACTTACATAGCTTTCGACAAATGCACAGAGTGCGTTGGGTTCCACGATGAACCACAGTGCATCCCTGCTTGTCCTTCAGATGCTATCGTGGCTGATCCTGATCATCAGGAATCAAACGATGTTTTGCTTGCCAAAAAAGCAAAACTCGACGAGATCGGAAGATAATCTTTATATAGTACTCTTATAGCCGCTCCTCTGCAAAGGGGGGCGGCTTTTTTTTTGCTTTTCTGAATCAGGATTTACAGGATTAAAGGATTTACAGGATTTGGGAAATATACAGGCTTTGCATTGGATGGTTTTTTATTTTTGCTATCATGTTTTAACAATTTCCGGTAATAGAAATGAAGCGATCAATTTTAATGGTCATTGTGTTGATGACCGTTGCGGCATTTGCCCAGAACAATTCATCCAAGGTGGTGTTTCAGGAGCCCAAGGGGGGATACTGGGATACGATACAGAAGGGGATCGACGCGTACCTCCTCTCTGTTGATCCGCAGTCAAAGAGGAAGGTGTTGAAGGCCGATTTTTCGGCAATAAAGGCGCCGGCGGGTCCGCGGGATTTCAAATACGCGTGGCACAACAAGCCGCAGTCGCAGGGGAGAACGGGCACCTGCTGGTCGTTTTCAACCACTTCATTTTTTGAGTCGGAGGTAAAACGCCTCACGGGTAAGGAAGTGGAGCTTTCAGAGCTTTACACCGTTTACTGGGAGTATATCGAAAAAGCAAAGCGCTACGCTGCCGAAAGGGGCAACTCTGCCCTCGGTGAAGGCTCACAGGGGAACGCTCTGATTAAAAATTTCAAGAAGTACGGCATTGTTCCTTATTCAGCCTGGTCGGGTATGCTCCCCGGACAGAAGTTTATCGATCATGAAAAACTCTTCGACGAGTTCCGGGGATTCCTCACCAAAGCGAAAGAGAACAACACTTTCGCCGAGGGGTTCATCATGAACAATGTGATGGCGATACTCGACAAATACATGGGCACCCCGCCTGAGAAGTTCGAATATGACGGCAAAACCTGGACCCCTGAGACATTTCTGAAAGATTACCTTAAACTCAATCCCGATGATTACGTTCCCGTTCTCTCGATCAAGAATCAGCCTTATCATGAAAATGTGCTCTATGATGTTCCTGACAACTGGTGGCGGAACAGTGACTATTGGAATGTACCAATGGATGAGTTCATACAAACCCTCAAAGACGCGATGAAAAACGGCTACACTGTTGCCCTCTTCGGCGATGTTTCCGAGCCCGGCATCGACGGCTTCGCCGGGATGGCGATCGTCCCTGATTTCGATATCAAACCCGCCGATATCACCGAAGACGCCAAGGTTTTCAGGTTCGTGAATGGACAGACAACGGACGATCATGGTATCCACTGCGTAGGCTCAACCGAAAAAGAGGGCTACACCTGGTTCCTGATCCGCGAATCGGCCGCCGGCTCCTTCAATTCACCCAATCCCGGGTATATGATGTACCGGGAAGATTACATCAAACTAAAGATGATGGGCTACCTGATCCACAAAAGCGCGCTGAAGGGGACGAAGTAATTGAAAATTACCTCATCGGTGGTGATCTCATTCTACAAGAACCTCCGCTATCTTGAACTGGTGCTTGCCGGATTCGAGCGGCAGGACCGTAACGATTTCGAGATCATCATCGCTGACGACGGTTCACCAAAGGAAGTGGTGGCAGGGGTAGAAAAACTCCTTGGTCACCACTCTTTCCCCGCGATTCACATCTGGCATCCCGACAAAGGCTTCCGCAAAAACAAGATTCTTAACAAGGCGATTGTAGTGGCGAGGTCTGAATACATAATCTTTATCGATGGCGACTGCATCCCCCACCCGAAGTTCGTTTCGGGGCACCTGAAGTACGCCGTCAAAAATGTCTCGCTCACCGGAAGACGCGTAAACCTCTCGGAGAAGATCACGGGTTTGCTGTCACCTGAAACCGTTATAAACGGCTGGCTTGAGACACATTTCGGAAAGGTGATAGTCGACGGGCTGTTCGGTGATTCATTTGATGTTGAGAAAGGTTTTTACACAGATAATGAAACCGTGAGGAGGTTCTTCAACAAAAAGAAGCGGGGAATTGTCGGCTGTAATTTTTCGCTTCACAAGGAAGATCTTCTCCGCGTGAACGGTTTCGACGAAAGATACGAAGCCGCCTCTGTGGGGGAAGACTCCGATATCCAGTACCGCCTCGAACTCCTCGGAGTTACCATCCGCTCCCTGAACCACATCGCGGTTCAGTACCACCTCGATCACAAACTCCAGCCCCGCCCTCAGCAGAACCTCGATCTTTTCGAACAGGTAAAGAAAGAGGGTCGAGCGTTTACTGAATTCGGGATATTAAGAACTTAAGAACTCAGGAACTTAAGAACTTAAGAACTCAGGAACTTAAGAACTTAGGAACTTAGGAACTTAGGAACTTAGGAACTTAAGAGCCTGTGAAGAATTGTTTGGGCTTTATTTCCGTTTGGGTTTTTGTTTGTTGGAATGTTCAGAAGCTTGGGACTCTTCTTCGATCTTTTTGATGATACCATTCATCATGGCACTTGTTTTGTGAGTTACATCTTTCAGGTCTGCCCGTAGTTCTTCTATAGTTCTGTCATCGATCTTTGATAGATCCTTAAGGATATAGAGCATTGATTCAACTTCGTTGCATGATCCCTTTGCTATTCGTAAAAAGTAGAGAAATTCTCTTTTACCACCTCTACCGAATCCCTCAGCGATATTATTTGAAATCGAGAGTGTTGCTCTGAGTAATTGATCTTTAAATGAATAATCCCGAGAATTCTCAAGCAATTTGTATAGTTTCACATATAGATCCTTGCTGATCTGCCAGATCACCAACTCGCCGAAATGATTGATCATAACTTTCCCATTTTATTTAATATGAATGTGAAATTTAACAATAACTCCACAATCAATCCACTCTCAAAATTTTCATAAGTTCCCAAGTTCCCAAGTTCCTAAGTTCATAGGTTCTTAAGTTCCTAAGTTCCTAAGTTCATAGGTTCTTAAGTTCTTAAGTTCTCTCCACCTAAATAAATTTGGTAATTAGATAGAATTGTCTGTATATTTTAGGCGTTAATCTTAAATTTTCCTTAAATAATTAAGTGATATGTCCCATAACCTTGATGATATTGATATTAAAGCACTGAACATCCTGCAAGACAACGCGAAAACGAGCCGCAGCCAGCTCGCGGAGGTTTTCGGCATGTCGATCCCCTCGATCAGCGACCGTTTACACAAGCTTGAGGACAAGGGGATAATTCAGGGCTACTACACAAAGATCGACCGGAAAAAGTTCGGTTACGATATAATGGTTTTTATCACGGTGATCTCCGAGTCATCATCGCAGTATGAGCACCTTGTCGAAAACGCCATGGCTCACCCCCACATACTTGAATGTCACTCGATACTTGGTGAGGGTAGCCACATCCTTAAGGCAGTGGTGAAGAACTCTCTGGCTCTCGAGAAATTGCTTGCCGAAGTGCAGCAGTGGCCCGGCGTGCTCTCAACCCGCACTTCATTTGTCCTTTCCACCCTGAAAGAGACAACCAAGATCAATTTATAACTCTTTTATTTAATCAAAAACAGGTACAGTTACTATGAGCGACAGATCAGCACAGATCGAAAAGATCCTTTCCTTCGCGAAAGAGAATCATATAGAGTTCGTTGACTTAAAATTCATGGACTTCCCGGGGCAGTGGCAGCATGTCACGATCCCGATGCAGGAGTTTGACGCAAAATCTTTTGACACGGGGTTTGGCTTCGACGGATCGTCATTAAGGGGATGGAAGAGGATAAATGAGTCGGATATGCT
>JAEYUD010000183.1 GCA_023433685.1 Bacteroidota bacterium | reverse complement strand
CTCTATATGACATCGAAATGCACTTGCAGTATTTGGAGTATGAGGGTGACAAGGTATTCCTGGCGGTTGTTCTTGACATTACAAATGAGAAACGGCGGAAACGAATCGAACAGATGCGTTACAACATCACACGGGCAGTGGCAACTACCGAAACCACTGCCGATCTGATAGCGACAATTCATGCCGAGTTAAAAATCGCGGTGCCTGCTGATAATTTTTTCATTGCTCTCTACAATGAGAACACCGGGATGCTGAATGCCTTGATCGAGACCGATGAGACAGAAAAACTCGAGAGTTGGCCCGTCGAAAAAACCCTCTCCGGGCTTGTGATAAAAAAGCAAAGGCCTCTCCACCTTCGGGAACATGAAATTAAACAACTCGCTGAAGACAATATTATCGAGATTCTTGGCACACCGGCGAAGGCATGGCTCGGAGTGCCTCTCATTCACGAGGGTAAAACCAAAGGTGTAATGGTTGTGCAGAGCTACAACGACCAGGATGCCTATGATGATTCAAGTATAACCACCCTGGAGATAGTTGCAAACGGGTTCAGCCTTTATGTGAAGAAGAAAGAAGCCGAAGTGGAGGCAAAAAAACTTTCTACAGCAATAGCCCAAAGCCCGATAATAGTGGTGATCACAGACCTCGACGGGAAAATCGAATATGTAAATCCAGAGTTCACAAATGTAACCGGCTACACTTCAGGTGATGTCTTGGGCAAACGCACTTCCATTCTAAAGTCGGGTAACAAGTCCAGGGAAGAATACAAGCTTCTGTGGGATACCATCCTTGCCGGACGCGACTGGCACGGTGAATTTCTGAACAAAAAGAAAAACGGTGAGCTTTACTGGGAAGAGGCTGTGATCTCCCCCGTAAAAGACGACAAGGGCGTTATTACCAATTTTGTGGCAATCAAAGAGGATATCACTGAAAAAAGAAGGATGGTAGGAGAACTCATCCAGGCAAAGGATGACGCCGAAGAAATGAACCGGTTGAAAACCAACTTCCTCGCGAACATGAGTCATGAACTCAGAACACCTTTGAACGGCATCCTCGGGTTCTCCGAGATAGTGTCTGAAGAATCAACAGAGCCTTCGATCAGGGATATGGGCGGAATGATAAACAAAAGCGGTAAGCGCCTGCTTGAGACGCTGAACCTTATTCTTGACCTTTCAAGGATCGAAGCCGGAAGGCTCGAGATCAAATCGGAGGAAGTTGATATTTTAGTTCTCGCCAATGAAGTGATCAATTCCTACACACTTCCGGCAAAGGAGAAAGGGCTTTATCTAAATTTGGTTGCGCAACCCGGCATCGGTCAATTCAAGTCTGATGGAAGACTTCTGACCGAAATTCTGAAAAATCTGATTGACAATGCTGTCAAATTTACGAGAAGTGGTGGCGTGATCCTCGAAGTTACCGCAACCGGTAATGAGCTTGGAATGAAGGTGACAGATACCGGGATCGGGATTCCGCGTGAAGAACAAAGCGTGATATGGGAAGAATTCAGACAGGCAAGTGAAGGGCTTTCCCGCAACTTTGAAGGTGTTGGACTTGGTTTGACGCTGACAAAAAAATTCATCCAAAAACTCGGGGGAAGCATTACGTGTTCCAGCAAAACCGGGGAAGGTACATCATTTACCGTTAAATTACCGGTGGATTTTGGTGCGGCAACCGGACCGCTTTACCCCCACAGGGATTCTGTTCCGGACAGGTCAGGAAGTGAGATCACCCCTTCAAATAAACCGTCAATTCTGATCGTCGATGATGATCTCGGAAGCATCAAATATCTTTCATTCCTGATTTCAGGATCGTATGAGATCGAAACCAGCATGGATGGTTCATCAGCTCTGGAAGCTATACAAAGGAAAAAGTTTGATGTCATCCTCATGGATATAAATCTTGGCAAGGGGATGAACGGTATTGAAGTTACAAAAAAGATCCGGGAGATGCCTGAATACAATGACACACCTGTGATCGCCATAACGGCATTTGCCATGTCAGGTGACCGTGAAGAATTTCTCGAGGCAGGCTGCAGCCATTACCTCGCGAAACCATTCTCAAAAAAAGAATTTCTTAACCTGCTTGAATCAACCCGGCTGAACTGATAACCAGGGGCAGGCGTTTTGCAACACGTCAAAGAGCTCCTGACGCTTATAAGGTTTTGCCAGATAATGTGTGCATCCGGCTTCAAGAAAACTGACGCGATCGCTCTCCATCGCGAATGCAGTGCAGGCGACAATGGGGATATCTTTGTATGCGTCCCGTTTCCTTAGCTCTTTGGTTACATCAACGCCACTCATCCCCTTACCGAGATTTATATCCATCAGGATAACCGGGAATTTATTCTCATTCGCTACCCGAAGTGCTGCTTCACCGTCAGCTGCGAAATAAACCTCAAATTTTTTCCGGAGATAATACTCCGCCACTTCAGCGTTCACACGGTCATCTTCAACAACGAGTATCCTGGGTTTTCCCGGAGGAAGATGCACCGGAGGTTGTTCAAGTGGTGAAGCCGGCTTCACTTCTGACAATTTCTGAACCGGAAGTTTGATCGTGAACACAGAGCCCTTTCCGGTTATACTCTCAAGTTCGATCATGCCTCCGCAGGCATCAATATATTTTCGCACCAGCGAAAGCCCCAAACCCACCCCTTCAAAATTGCGGCGCATCCCTTCATGAACCTGCCGGAATTCCTCAAATATCACCGCGTGCTTTTCCTGCGGGATTCCGGGGCCGGTGTCCTTTACAACAAAACAGATGTATCGTTGTGAATCAATAACCTCTTCGCGCAGTGTGACTTTTACACTGCCCGCTTCAGTGTATTTTACGGCGTTGCTTACTATATTATCAACTATAACATCAAACATCCCCCTGTCAAGTACAGCTGAATTTTCTGTTAACAGGGAAGTCGCCTCAAATGTTAATCCCTTCCTGGCAGCATACTCTGAATGACCTTTAAGAAGTGTATTAACACGCGAATTAACATCGAAATCCACCGGAACGAGTTGTTTGGTCTCTGATTCAAGATTTTTCAGTGTCAGAATCGATTCTATCGTCCCCTTAAGCCGCTGAGCTGAATCGTAAAGATATTTTATATATTGCTGTTTTTCGTTCCCCTCAACACCATCGATAAGCGCTTCTGAAAAACCCATTATTCCGGCAAGCGGGGTTCGCATCTCATGGCTGAAGAGTGAAAGGAAGTGCGACTTCACCATGTTCGCTTCCTCCGCCTTCTCCTTCGCCAATTCAAGTTCCCGGGTTCTTTCTTTCACCTTTTCTTCAAGAACCTCGTTCGATTTTTCAAGTTCCTTACGATAAATCGTGAGGCCGAGGTGAGTGTTTATGCGTGAATTCACTTCCGCGAGGTGAAATGGCTTTGTAATATAGTCAACCGCGCCATACTCAAACCCTTTTACCTTGTCGGCAAGATCTGAAAGTGCAGTAATGAATATTACAGGGATATCTTTAGTGTCAGGGTTAGCCTTTATTCGCCGGCACACTTCATATCCATCGATCCCGGGCATCATAATATCGAGCAGGATCAGAGTCGGGCGGAGCCCATCGCTGAGCATGTGAAGGGCTTTAGTTCCATCGAGTGCCACTTTAACCCGGTAGCCCGAAAGAAACTCACCAAGAATTGAGACATTCTCCGGTGTGTCATCAACAATAAGTATGGTTATTTTTGATCTGTCAAAATCCATTTTGATCTCATTCCGTATTCAGAATTGTTTATTGTAAATGCCCGCTACTTGTAGATAGTCTCATCCAGATAGCATCCAACGCGGTTGAAAAATCGCTAAATCCTTCCCCCAAATTACTATTTTTATCTTTAAGCGCGCTATCAAGTTATTGGAATTTTTTTAAGTCTCTCCTTGCTTGAGCGGTCATCTTCTCAGAAAAACCACAGATAAAAAACGGACTGCCTTTTTAAGGTCAGTCCGTAACCAAACAACATCCAAAACGATTAAAGATTATTGAACAACTTTATAAACCGAGTCGAGCACAGTGCCATCAACCCAGTTCACGATCGCAACCACATGGTCACGGTCGAGTACCGGTTTCTGCGGCGGACCACCCACGATCTGATAGACCTCATCGCGGATATCCTCGATCTTTCTGACCGGGAGACCCTTTCCTTCAACGGCTTTCATCAGGTCTTCCCTTCTCGGGTTGATCGCGATTCCCCTCTCGGTAACGATAACATCCACCATCTCACCGGGGGCACAAATGGTTGTTACCTCATCGAGGATAACGGGGATACGGTCGCGGAATGAAGGGATCGCGAGGATCGAGCACTTTGCCGCAAGGCAGTTCTGCCACCCGCCGATGCCGTGAAGCAACAGTCCGTCGGAGTGGGAAACCACATTCGCGTTAAAGTTTACATCAACCTCGGTCGCGCCCAGCACAACCGCGTCAACTATCGAAGCGAAGTTGCCCTTGCCGTGATAGTTATAGCTTGTAAAGGGTGAAGTGTTAACATGCCCGGGGTTCTCTCGCATCGAGCGGACACCTTCGAGGTCGAAGGTCTGACCGTCAAGAATGTAATCGGTAAGTCCCTCTTCAAGCATCTGAACAAGGTATTTAGTGCTTCCGCCGCGGATGAAGCGGGCTTTTATCCCCGTCTGTTTCATCCTCTCCTTCAGGAACATGGCGAACGCGAGGGCTGTACCTCCGGCACCGGCCTGAAAAGAGAAACCATCCTTCATGATACCGGAAAGTTCGATGAACTTGGCGACATATTCAGCGATCAGAAGCCTGTCTGGTGATTTCGTTATCTCAGTGGTACCTGAAACTATCTTCGAGGCATCACCGAGCGATTCAACTTCGACGACATAATCGACATTGTTGCCCTGTATCTGCCAGGGAACGCACGGGAACGGAACAAGGTTATCTGTAACCACAATGGTTCTGTCGGCGTATTCAGAATCAGCAAGAGCGAAACCAAGAAGACCACAGGCGGCACGACCGGTGACACCGTTGGCGTTTCCGAACGGATCGGCAGTGGGTGACGCGATAACCGCGATATCGATATGCACTTCACCATCCTGAACAGCCTGGTACCTGCCGCCGTGTGAGCGGAGCACGCCAACGCCGTTCATTTTGCCGAATGATGTGAACTTCCCAAGGGGTCCGTTCATGCTTCCTTCGATGTGGCTGATTGTGCCGTCTTCAAGGTAAGGGATCAGGTGGTCATGGCACGGGAACGAGGCGCTGGGGAACCAGCGGATGTTCTTCACACCCATCTCCTTGATCGTATCAAAAAGAAGATTGGTAACCACATCGCCATTACGGAGGTGGTGGTGGGTCGAGATGGTCATACCATCCTTCAAGCCTGCTTTTTCAAGCGCGGCCCTTAGGTTCGGCTGCCGTTTATCTCCATCAGCGGGGTAGTCGGCACATGTGCGTATCGGCGGTTTCGCCTTGTATCCGTCGGGTTTATGCAGCCCGACACCTTTGTAGGGGATCCGCTTCTGACCGTTAACTTCTGTCGGGACAAGCCTTCCGGCGGCATTTTTAATCATTTCCATAGGTCACCATCCAGTCTTTTTCGATCAGTCCGTTAAGAAGTGCAAGTTCAATCACCCGTTCCGCGCGTTTAACCACAGGCGGATCGATCATCTTGCTTCCGAGAGAAACAGCTGCAAGACCCTTCTGTTTGGCATCTTCAAACGCCATTACGATCTTCTTCGCTTTTTCGATCTCAGCTGAAGTGGGGGCAAACGCCGCGTGTATCGGTTGTATCTGCCGTGGGTGGATGCAACCCTTTCCTTCGAAACCGTAAGATTTCGACTCAATGGTTGACTTCACGAGCCCCTCCATATCGCCAACATCTGAGAAGACGGAATCGATCGCCTGGATACCGGCTGCCTTGGCGGCGTTAACCACCTGCATCCGTGCACAGAAACTCTCGGTTCCTTCAAGTGTTCTCTCCGCGCCGATATCGGCTGTGTAATCTTCAAGACCGATCGCGAGCGAGCAAACGAACTTTGATGCAGATGCGATCGCGTAAGAGTTTATCGCTCCCTTCGCGCTTTCGATTATCGGCATGAACCAGATGTCGTCAGTTATTCCGTGTTTTGCTTTAAGCGCGACTACTTCCTTTTCAACCGCGACCACTTGATCTGCCTCCTCAACCTTGGGGATGAGTATCAGATTAACCTTGTGCGGCACCACGAACTTGAGGTCTTCGAGCCCCATCGGGAGCTGATTGATCCTAACCATCCGTTCGGCACCATAAAAGTTCACACTTCTGAGGGCATTGCGAACGAGGTGACGCGCCGCATCCTTTTCATCAGGTGAATCGCTGTCTTCAAGATCGAGGATCACTCCATCAGGTCCGTGCAGACCGGCATTCACGAAGAATTTCGGCTCATTACCCGGCAAATAAAGCCTGCTTCTGCGAAGGCGGTTCTTTGCGGTCGGTGGAACATTCACGTCGAGGAACGGCATCAGGTACTCACCGGAAGCGGACGGGTTCATCCTTTTAACAGCAGCTTCAAATCTTGCTGCTATCACGAACGGAAGCGCCCCCGCATCCTCAATGGTGATGGTTACACCCTCAAGTTTGAAGTATGCTGCCAACTCCTCAAGCTGTTTTCTGATGGCAGAACCGTAGAGGGAGCCAACTTTTGATTTTATCAGTAGTGAGTTTTGAGTGGCGAGTGGCGAGGATCCCTCACTACTCACTACTGGCTTCTCACCACTGATCTCAATCCAGCAATCCGATCTTACGGCTGTGCCTCTTTTACCGGAACTTCCTTTTAGCAGCGGGTGGTACTCACTACTCGCTACTCGCAACTCGCTACTCATACCTCACCAATCCTCCCTCACTACTCGCTCCGCCGTAGGCGGATCGCAACTCGCTACTCATATCATACTACCAGTTTAGTCATAAATTCCACGGCTGACAGACCATCGCAGTTGAAGATGGTTTCTTTAACAGCTGCTCTTCTCGCTGCGTCAAGTTTATCACCGCTGAGGGCTTCGAACTTGTTGTCGAGGTCTTCTTGAGTCATCGGCTCTCTCGGATCGCCTTTCGGGTACTCGAGGTATTCGGAGAACTCGCGTCCGTCTTTGGTGCGAACAACTGCCTTTGAAGGCTGTTTCGCGGGGAACATCTTTTCGAACTCGAGCGATGCTTCGCCTTTGATCTTGTCGATAACTTCCCAGATCGCGGGGTCTTTCATCTTCTCTTCAGAAAATGAATTGGTGGTGATCTTCTTGTCAACTATCGCTGCCGCGATGCAGTATGGCAATGAATGATCAGCAGTTTCCCTCGATTCTGGACGGTATTTGTGGGGATCGAAGAGGATATCACAGGCTCTCGCGATCGTGGTGATAACCACTTCATCAATATCTGTGTAGTTCAGGTTGTTCTTGGTCATTGCCTTAAGAACCGCGGTTATGTGGGTGTGTGTAAGCGCTTCGGTTGGGAACGCTTTCATTGAGCACTCGAGGATCTTGTAATTCTTTCCGAGATCGCCGGTCAGTTTTTCCATCGCCCAGCCTTCACCAAAACATGACATGAAACCTTCTTTTCCTTCAAAAACGGCTTCAGTTCCTGTGTAACCTTTTTTTGCCATCAGCGCGGCGAAAACGCCCGTCTGAACAGCCATCGGATCAACCGTGTTTTTCATCATGGTAAGTTTTCCGGCAGTCGGACAGCCGATGGTGTGGTTGTGGCAGCCGTTGATACCGATGGCATGAACCATCTGGTCGACTGTTAAACCGAGTACCTTACCGGCCACGATCGGTGAAACAAATTGTGTTAGTGTGGCGTGATGCCATTTTCTTTCACGAACACCGGGAACCGCGAATTCGCAGAGCCTCTGCTCAAACTCGTACGCGAGAACGATAGCAACGATAACATCCTTCATCGAGGCGCCGGCAAGCTCGGCTGCCGAGAGTGCCGCGGGGATGATATCCGAAGGGTGCGATGGATCTTCTTTCCAGTAAATGTCGTTAAAATCGAGAGCGCGGATCATAAGCGAGTTGATAAGCGATGTATTAACCGCCGGGAGCTTTGTGCCGAAACCGATAACGGTTGATTCAGGCGCTCCGCCCATCTCTTCGTAAATCTCGCGCATAATCCTTACATCTTTGGTGCCCATCGCGCCATACGCGCAACCGACTGAATCGTAAAGATAGCGTTTTACTTCGTGTATTACTTCTTTCGGCAGGTCTTCATATTTGAGACCAACCGCGAACTCTGATATAATTCTTGATATTGACTTTTCCATTCTGTATCCTGTGTTTTGAACCGCGGATAATTTTTTAAAGGTTACACGGATTAACAGGATTTAACACAGATTTCACGGATTCTTAAAAAATCTGCGTAATCCGTGTATAATCCGTGGAATCCGTGTAACTATTTCAAACCATGGCGGTTAATGATCATAAATTGTTTTTAACCCAGTTTTCAAGGCCACCGGCCACTATCAGCTCCTGGGCGGCTTCGCCGACGGCACCGAATGAATAAACCTTGCCTTCAAGTGTGGCGGTTGAAGCACGGAAATCAACTGTCAGCTTCAAACCGGGTTTTACCGACGGTTTTTCAGCACCGAATCTTGCCTTCAGGTCGTTCACGAGTTCAGGTACTTCTATCGTGAGGAAGCCGTTGTTGATGGCATTCCTCTTGTAGGTTTCACTGAATGAGCCCGCGATCAGGAGCGAAATGCCGCGATATTTAAGCGCGGTTGCAGCCTGCTCACGCGAACTTCCGGTGCCAAAATTGAAGCCACCGACAATTATATCGCCGATTTCTGCAAGATTCTGGAATCCGGGATCGTAATTCTCCATTGCAACCGCGGCCTGACCCTCGGGGGTTATGTCATCCTGGTAGGTGTATTTGCCGGGATATATTCCGTCGGTATTCAGGTTGTCCTGGTGGCAGAAAATAAGTCCGCCTTCGATAGAAGAAGGAAAACCGTCAATTATTTTTACGGCAACTGATTCTTTAGGCTTGGGCGTGGAAGTGTGAACTGTGAACTGTGAACTGTGAAGTG